>CAYMVE010000146.1:0-4955 GCA_964393715.1 uncultured Bacteroidales bacterium
TTTTTCAACCGAATAGTTGCTCCGATTAAAAACATAGTGAATGCAAGGAAGTAACACATCCTTTGCAAAGCGTTTTCTACGATACAAGCCATTCCATAAGTTGTTGGACAAGATACTTACAAATACCTAAAACAAGTTAGCTACGCGGCACAAAGAAGACTTAACTTTACCAGTTCCAAAAAGTAGCCGTTGCAGCATGAAACTTACGGATTTGACCAATCACCAAAAAGCCGTTATCACAAAGATACGCGGGCATAAGGCTTTCAAAAAACGAATGGCCGAATTGGGCTTTGTAGAAGGACGTGAAATAGAAGTAATTCGCTATGCTCCCTTGCAAGACCCTATCGACTATAAAATCATGGACTATGAAGTAAGTTTGCGACGAAGCGAAGCCCAACTAATTGAAGTAGTACCCGAACAACAATACAAAGAAAAACAACCGGAAACTTTTGATGCTACCGTCACCTACGATACTCGTAGCCTTCAAACGGTGAATAAGTCTAAAAAAACAAAATCCATTCATGTTGCTTTGGTAGGCAATCCGAATTGTGGCAAAACCACCCTTTTCAATCACTTTACGGGCTCGGTCGAACATGTAGGCAATTATAGCGGCGTAACCGTAGATGCCAAAAAGGGAAGCACCATCTACAAAGATTATGAAATACACTTTATTGATTTGCCCGGCACCTATTCCCTTACCGCTTATTCGCCGGAAGAAGAATTTGTGTTGAACCATCTTATTTCCGAAGTGCCGGATATAATCTTGAATGTTGTGGATGCCGGTAATCCGGAGCGCAATCTTTATTTGACCACCCAGCTCATAGAAACAAACTTAAAAATTGTAGTGGCTCTGAATATGTATGACGAGCTACAAAAAAACGATGCCCGTTTTGATTACGAGTTATTGGGACAAATGCTCGGCATAAAATTCGTTCCGACTATCGGCAGCAAAAAATACGGTATAGAAGAAGTACTCCAAGCAATTGTAGAAACTTACGAATCCGACCGGCAACGAAACATTATCATACGCTACCAAAAACCATTAGACCGATTTGTATCCGAATTGGCCAACCGGCTGACACATGACCAAACGGGACATTATCTTTCCAATGCCGTTTCGCCGCGATTTATAGCCGTAAAACTCATTGAAAACGACACTCTGATATGGAAATATGCCAAACAGTTCAAAAATTACAAGCAATTACGGGCATTTGTTTACCGCTATAAGCAGAAAATAAAAGAACATTTGGGTAGCGACCGGGAACTGGACGATTTGGCAGTTAATTCCCGTTACGCTTTTGTGCGAGGAGCGCTGAAAGAAACTTACCAAGAAGGAAAAAAAGAACGGCATAAAAAAACAACATCTTTGGATAATATCCTGACCCATAAATTTTGGGGTTTCCCGATTTTCCTGCTGTTCTTGTTTGTAATGTTCGAAAGCACTTTCTGGCTGGGCAAATATCCCATGGAATGGATAGATATGCTTATCGGCCTTGTCAAAAATACCGTAAGCGCAGTTTTACCGCAAGGGATGCTTAAAGATCTCATAGTAGAAGGTATTATCAACGGAGTAGGCAGTGTCATTGTTTTTTTACCCAATATTGTGATATTGTTCTTTTTCATATCCTTTATGGAAGATACCGGCTACATGGCCAGAGCAGCATTTATTATGGACAAACTGATGCATAAAATCGGGTTGCATGGTAAGTCGTTTATTCCGCTCATAATGGGATTCGGGTGTAATGTACCGGCCATTATGGCTACCCGTACTATAGAAAGCCGGAACGATCGCTTGCTGACCATACTCATCAATCCGTTTATGTCGTGTAGTGCCCGTTTGCCGGTGTATATCCTCATTGCCGGAACATTTTTTAGTCATTATGCCGGATTGGTTATATTCCTGCTTTATATAGGCGGAATAGCCACCGCTATTGTAATGGCACTCATTTTCAAAAAAGTGTTTTTCAATCAAAGAGAAGTACCGTTTGTAATGGAATTGCCACCGTACAGGATGCCTACATTAAAATCTACTGCCCGGCACATGTGGCACAAAGCTTTGCAATATTTGAAAAAAATGGGAGGTATTATACTGATAGCCTCCATTATCATTTGGTTTCTCGGTTATTTTCCGCGCCAGAATGTTACAGAACAACAGGCCACTTCACACGAAACACACTTGTACCAATCCTACATCGGACAGATCGGGCGGGCATTAACTCCGGTTTTCAGTCCGTTAGGATTTGATTGGAAACAAACGGTAGCCATCATTGCCGGCGTTTCCGGTAAAGAGGTGATAGTGAGCACACTGGGCGTATTATATGCCGGTGGTAATCAGGAGCAAGACTTGAGGGATGCCCTTAAAAATGCCCGGCGGGACGACGGAACACCTGTTTTTACCCAATGGTCGGCGCTGGCTTTTTTGGTCTTTGTTTTGCTGTATTTTCCGTGCATTGCCACAATAAGTACAGTATATAGAGAAACCAATTCATGGTTTTGGCCGGTATTTATGATGGTTTATACCACTTTGTTGGCATGGATAGCGGCTTTTGCCGTTTATAACTTAGGAAATTTTTTGTTCGGATGATAGAATTAATTAGTGACATAATGGCTTGGTTGATTGTTGTAGCTGCTTTTTCGGCAGCGGCGTATCGACTGTACAAGGCAATAAAATTGTTTATAAAAAAAGACACGCCTTGTTCGGCATGTCCTTTACAAAAAGCCTGTGCATCCAAAGTAGGAAAATCGACCGGTCAACAGCCTTTCTTTAAAATGAAACCGTTGAAATAATAAAAAATCAATCTTTCTCTTTTACGGTTTGATCAAAATCATAGTGCTTGCACCGGCTGATTTCGTACACACCTTGTTTAGGTCCTCGGGTAAGCACGGATGTTACATAAGTGCGAATTTTTTCTTTGAACCGCGCTTCCGTAATACTGTCCAATGTACCATTCAAAGCCTTTTTATCTGCCGTAAACATAAAGTTTCGGTCGGCACTATCGATGAGAGCCGCCTTGTGAAAAACAACACGGTAAGCCAAACCGGTATCTTTTCTGGCAAAAATCATCGTAAAACTCATAGGTTGATGCGGATTCAAAGCGGTATCCACCACCAAATCGTTCCGGTTGATTTCACCCCTGCCGTAAAAACTTCTGGCTCCCGTAATATAACCGGCTACATCCAATAAATCGCTTCCTCGAGAACAAGCCACCTTTATTTGTCCTCTTTCGGGCAACTTATCCGGATACAAACTGTCCAACACCTGTTTTATCATCAAAAAACCGGTAGCAATTCCCGGACACACTTTGCCGTGATATTTGGCAATGTCCCGCAGCGAAATGAAAAACACATCGGCACTATCGGCCGGATAGCCGGTGTGAGTGGCAAACGGGTCTTTGATTTTGATCACACCCGCTTTGTCATAAACGGTCTTTTTCGTTGCAGAATCCTTTTGCATGACTTTCCCTGTTTTCGTATTTTCAGGACTATGTCCCGACTGCTGAGTGCACGCGGATAACAATAAAGTTCCGATAACTAATAATGTAAAGATTCTCATAAGTGTTTGTTTTAGGATTAATTTTTCCGTAAAGATAAACAATAGTTGAAGTATCCGGGTTACCTAAAAAGAGTGATTTTTGTTTTTATTTTTACCTTTCCTCTATTTTAAGCGGATTACCACCACATCTCAAGATATTTGAGAATTTTTTTGGCTATAAAATACCCGATTCCGGCAAAAAGTACGCCCAATACGGTAGAAAGCAACCAATACAAAGTGGCAGCCGTATAATCGTTTCGTCTCATCAGGTTAAAAATGTCCAGCGAAAATGTAGAAAAAGTGGTAAATGAACCGAGAAAGCCTACGAAAACAAAAGATTTGACATAGGCCGATGCACTGGAATTTTCGAAAAAAGCCCAAAGAAAGCCGATAAAAAAGGAACCTACAAGATTGACCGTGAGGGTAGGCCATGGAAAATGACCGGCAACCGTTTTGGATACATTCAATGAAACGAAATATCTCAATAACGCTCCTATGATACCCCCTATGATTATTGATATTACTTGCATGATTCGGAATTTATAAACTGTTCAACAAATCTGGCATACCGAAACAGCCTTTTTTGTCTTTTACAAATTCTGCGGCAATTACGGCTCCTCTGGCAAATCCTTCCCGGCTGAAAGCTTCGTGCTTCAACACGATTTTGTCAATATCCGACTTATACGCTACCGTATGAGTTCCTATCACTTCGCCTTCCCGAAAGGCTTTTACAGGAATTTCATCGGGTGCGTCGGCCTTATCCAAATTCCACCGGGTATAGCGGGCATGATTCTCTATGATTTGTTGTGCTATGCTAATGGCAGTACCACTGGGTTTGTCCAATTTGTGGATATGATGGGTTTCCGATACGGATACGGCATATTGCGGTATTTTACTCATCAGCCGGGCCAGAAACCGGTTTACTTCAAAAAAAATATTTACTCCAAGACTAAAATTGGAAGCGTAAAAGAAGGTCCCGTTTTTTTCGGAGCATATTTGTTTGATTTCCTGCTCTTTATCTATCCAGCCCGTAGTGCCGGAAACAACCGGTACTCCGGCATCAAAGCATTTCAAATAGTTGCCGGGTGCTGCTTTAGGCGATGTGAATTCAATTACTACATCGGCTTTTTTCAGATAGGCTGCGGTAATATTGTCCACATTATTTATGTCTATTGTTCCTATAATTTCATGGCCTCGTTCTTTAGCCGCTTTTTCCACGGCTTTTCCCATTTTTCCGTAACCCCATATTATTATTTTCATACCGTTAATTTTTTATGCAAAGTTGCAACTTTTTATATTACTGTCAAAATTACTTGGTATTTCAAAAGCATCCGGACGAGGGATGTTTAATAGTGGAGGGGGAGGTAAGGATTTTTCCCTTATCTTTGTGCTTGACGGAATCAAACAGTTGACGAATAATGAA
>CAYMVE010000147.1:0-4953 GCA_964393715.1 uncultured Bacteroidales bacterium
AGACCAACAATAATATCCGAAAGAAAAATTTTAAGTTTACAATAGGAGCGGAAATGGGATATGTTTTAAGTTCTTTCCACAAATACAAAGGAGATGACTACACCGGATTAACTACCGGTAGCAACATTAAATTCAAAATTTACGATATCTACAAAATAAACAGACTAACAGGAATACTGTATTTCAAAGCCTTCTATGACAAATTCGGCATAAATTTCAGATATTATGTAACTCCGTTTTTCGAATCGGGCAGCAATTGGGACAACATAACGGCATTCAGCATAGGAGCGTCTGTTATAATATTTTAAAGGGAATAAGAGTTTTTACAAAACCGTTGTTTTAATACCGTATTACAAAATGTTGCTTGGACAAGTTTTGATCCGTAAAAACAATTCCGAGCCGGCACAAATCCAGCGACAAAGTAACTTCCGGTTTCTGTATGATGGCTTTCCAAGCATCGGTCATTCCTTCCGACCAATAAATGTCGTCAAATATCCAAACGGCACTACCGGAAATGTTTTTAGACGAAATTTTTTCAAAATAAGATAGTGTGGCTTGGTAAGTATGATTGCCATCCACCAATATCAGGTCGTAAGAAAAATATTTGCCTTCTTCAATAAATTCCTCAAACGAAGCGTTTACCAACTCTATTCGGCTTCTATCGGCAAAAAGGTCAAAATTCCTTTGGGCAAGGGCGGCTATCCTCTTGTCTCCTTCTACCGTAGTAAGCTCTGTAGCAGTATCAACAGTCAAATACAAAGCGGTAATACCTAATGAAGTACCTAATTCCAAAATTTTTGCCGGGTTAAAATAGGTGATTATTTTTCTCAGCAACACCCTGTATTTAAGCGGCATAACCGAATACCGGGCAATATCCGAAATTTTTCTTTTTGAGGCAGTCATTTTTTTAGAACCAGCTCCCAAATCCAAAACCGGAATAATACCGTTGTCTTTTCTCAATTGCCGATACAATTGTTCCACTTCAGGTAAGACAAACAATTGATCTTTGGCCAAAAAACATTTTCGGATAAGCGAATACAAAAATGGCGAATGAATACCGTAACCATACTTATGACGGGACATCAAATAATATTGCAAGCAATGGAAAAACAAATGCGAATTAAACATAGCGTTTACATTTCCACTACAAAAAGTTTGGGCCAATTTTTCCCGGTTATGAAAATTCTGCCGGTTTTTCTATCGTAGGCTATGCCATTCAAAACATCTATCCCGGGAAATTTGTCCTCTTCCGTCAACAGCCCGGAACAATCTATTTTCTTCATCACTTTGCCCGATGCCGGATTAATAACAACTATCGTATCTGTCTGATAAACATTGGCATATATTGACCCATTAATATTTTCCAGTTCGTTCAAATACCTTACCGGTCCCTGATTATCGTACACCTCGATTTTGTCCAACACCGTAAAATTATCGGGATTCAAAACATACAGCACATTGGAACCGTCACTCATTATCAAGCTGTCGCCCAGATTGGTAATACCCCATCCTTCCGTTCCGTAGGTAAACCGGTTTTTCAATTTGAAAGTCGCTTTGTCATATACAAAAGCTTCGCGAGCCTGCCAAGTAAGTTGAATAATTTCGTCTTGATAAGAGACAATGCCTTCCCCGAAAACATTATCCGGCAAATTGTACGATTGCACAATTTCATAATTCTCGGGCTTTACTTTTCTCAATGAAGACTGCCCCCATTGCCCCGTACCTTCGTACAAAAAACCGTTTTCGTAAAAAAGCCCTTGCGTATAAGCCTGTTTATCATGAGGTAAAGTTTTCTGCACTTTTACTTTGACAACCCCCGGCACCACATCCGAAAGCAATTCAAAATTATAGGAATCCGTTTCTTCTTGCCCGTTATAATAATTGATAAACATAAGTTGGTGATGCCCGGTTCTCAATCCGCTAGTCTGTATCACATATTTATCTTTCTTTTCCAACGGTCGGGTCTGCTTGCCATCCATATATACAGTAGTACTGTCCGGATTTTTCTCAAAATGCAGCGAAAGTACAATTGAATCTCCTATCCGGAATAAGGTTTGGGAAGCAAATAGTTCAAAATACTCCGGTTCTTCGTTTTTTTTGTTATCCGATTGCGCATTTGAAACATCTCCGGTATTTCCTGTTGTATCCTCCTCATTATTACAGCTCCATACAACAATAGCAGCCAATACGATTCCCGTCAACAACCATTTTTTCATAAGATTATTTTTTGCCAAATTTAGTGGTTTTAGCACAAACAACGGATACCTGGAAAAAATTTCATACGCCCCCCCTTACAAATAAACCTCATTACCGGCATCATCTCTGACAAAAGGCCGGATGGCACGCGAAAAAATACCTTGCACATAAGCAATGGTCATACCGTAATTGCTCACCGGTATGCCGGCTTTTATAGCAGGTCTTATGCGGCTTTGCAGTTGCCTGTGCGTTACCACACAGCCACCACACTGGATAACCATGGCATAATCATTCAAGCGAGGTACCTCAGATAATCCGCTAACTACCTCAAACGCCAAATCCTTCCCCGTAAAACTCCTAATCCAACGAGGAATTTTCACGCGCCCGATATCATCACAACTCACTTGGTGCGTACAAGACTCCAACAACAATATTTTATCGCCGTCTTTCAATTCGCTAATCTTTGGCGTACCTTCAATATAAGCGGCAAAATCTCCTTTTTGTCTGGCCAACAATATACTGAAGCTTGTCATTAAGATATGATTCGGCACCGTAGCGGCTACCTTATTAAACACCTGACTGTCCGTAATTACTATTTTGGGCGGTTCTGCCAATTTTCGCAATACGGCATCCAATTCCCGTTCTTTGGCCGTAACGGCTATGGCATCATTATCCAGTACATCCCTAATCGTTTGCACTTGTGGCAAAATGAGCCGTCCTTCCGGAGCCTCGTCATCAATGGGCGTAACCAATATCACAATATCACCGGGACCGATTATATCGCCAAGCAGCGTTTGCTTCCGGTAAGAATGTTCCGGCAACAACCGTACTATCAAATCATACACATTCTTTCGTTCATCGTCAGCAGGGGCTATCGAAGAAAAATCAACCGCATCCACCCCATATTTCTGCATAAAAGTCCCGGAACATCTCCCGTACAAATCCCGTTTATTAAGCACCACAAAAAAAGGCAGTCCCGCATCATAAAGCATGGATAACATCCCGGCAACTTCTTTTTCGCTCTCATGGCAAGACAACACCAAAATAGCCAAGTCACTTTCATACAAAACCTTTTGGGTTTTTGCCACTCGTTTTTTCCCCAAATCGCCTTCGTCGTCAAGCCCTGCCGTATCAACTATAACAACCGGTCCTATTCCCCTGATTTCAATACTTTTTTTCACCGGGTCTGTGGTGGTACCGGCCACATCGGAAACAATAGCAATATCTTGTCCGGCCAATGCATTGATAAAAGAACTTTTGCCGGCATTTCTCTTACCTGCCACCACAATATGGGGAGTCAGTTCTTTTCCTTTTTTCATTCTTTCAAATCTTTTAGGGAAAATCCCGTTTTAAGTACAAAAGAAGGTTTTACCACTTCTGCCAGTTTGGAATGAGGCACCAATTGCAATCTCCTGTTAGCCTCGAAAATATCAATAGAGTACCGTTTCATCTCTTTGGCTAATGTTCCGGCTTTATCATATCCGACAAACGGAACCAAAGCCGTAGCCAAGGCAGGATTGGCATAGTACTTTTTCAAAGCCGCTTCCTTGTCAATCTTAATACCCCTCAGCATTTTACTCCCCATAGCCTCTGACGCAGCAATAAGCATCTGCAAAGTTTCCAGCATTGTAAAACCGATGAGTGGCAAATAAGCATTCAAATCCAACTGGGACATTGCCGCCAACGAACCGACCAAAACATCATTGGCAAAAACCTTTTCCGCTACACTTATCACAAATTCGCTGATAACAGGATTTATTTTACCGGGCATAATGGAACTTCCAGTCTGTACAGGCGGCAATTTTATTTCGTGCAAACCGGCATCCGCCGCCAGCAACCTTAAATCTTCCGCCATTTTCTTCAAAGTTACGGCATTGGTCTTTAAGATAGCATGTACTTCCGCAATTCCGTCATAATTAGAAGTGGCATCCTGCATATTTTCACTTCGTGCCAAAGGCAACCCTGTAACTTCCCTCAACTTCTCAACTACCTCCATCACAAAAAAGGACGGCACTGTAATAGCCGTACCAATAGCACTTCCGCCCAAATTGACTTGCTTGATGCGTTCCCATGCTTTGGAAACACGCCACCAATCACGCGACAAAGCATCACTATAATTGGCAAACAAACGTCCAAAGGTAGTCGGTACGGCACTCTGCAACTGGGTGTAAGCAATACGGGGAATGTCTTTAAACTCCTTCTCTTTCTTTTCCGTCTCGGAACGAAGACAGTTAATAGCCCTCTCCAGTTCCTGTAAACGGTACATGACCGCTACTTTCAAAGCGGTAGGTACTACATCGTTGGTAGATTGGAAAATATTGGCATGATCTATCGGATGAAGCACCGAATAATCGCCGTAACGGTACCCTAATAACTCCAAAGCCCGATTAGTAATAATCTCATTGATATTCATGTTGATACTAGTACCTGCACCACCTTGCAAAGCTGGTACGATAAAATGCTCGAACCATTGTCCTTCCGCTACTTCTTCCGCACTGCGAATCAAAGCCTCCATTTTTTTACGGGAAATCATGCGGATACCGATGTCCGGAAAATCGCCGTATTTTCGCTCAATAGCCTCTATAAAAGACACATAGGTAAGATAACAGGCTTTTTTCACCTGACCGACAGCACGATACCATTCAAGCGGAAATTCTTGTTTGGCAGAAAAGTTGTTTTTGGCACGCCACGCATGTATGCCGTACAAAGCATCGGCAGGTATAGACACACAGCCCAAAGCATCACATTCCTTTCTCG
>CAYMVE010000148.1:0-4940 GCA_964393715.1 uncultured Bacteroidales bacterium
ACCTCTTTTTTTTGCTTCTTTTTCAAATAATGGGTATATTCTACTTGAATAATCGGAATAATATGAATACTATGAGAAAAGTTCCATGGATCGTTATAGTTTTCCAGTCCCATCATAATAGAGACACTTTGATTCTGTTTAAAAAAATATTCATCTTCAATGGCTAAGGTGGGAAATAAAAAATATTCCTCCCAATCTATCCACATATAAGTAAATGATGTGTGCAAAAAGAAATTGTTTTTTTCTATCCGGTATATTTTATGAGCGATGCTGATACCGATGCTTGCCATGTATATACTATAATCGTACGGTATGGGAGGAGTAGCAGCAAGGTGAAATTTATTGTTTGCATTAAATATACGATGTTTGTACACGAAACCTACTCCGTATAAATTCCCTATGGTA
This sequence comes from uncultured Bacteroidales bacterium, assembly GCA_964393715.1. Classification (GTDB taxonomy): domain Bacteria; phylum Bacteroidota; class Bacteroidia; order Bacteroidales; family JALTDM01; genus JALTDM01. The sequence goes on from CAYMVE010000148.1 coordinate 406, forward strand.
CCGCCAATGCCATGAATTTGGGCGTAGGTACTAAGAATGAATGTGTGAAATAGAACGAAAAATATTTTTTTCATCATTAAATGATTTGACTATTTGACATAAAACAACAATGAAATACCCGGCATGAAATCAATTCGTTTCGGAATATTGTTTTTCATTACAATGCAATAATCTACATGGAAGTTCAATCCGACATTACCGAAAAAATAGGCTTCCGTATTCAGGCCGATTTTGGGTTTGAAAATGATACCTTTTCTTTGAGAGACGGTGAAATTTACTCCGGTTGAAATATAATTGTGGTAGGTGTGGCTTTTAGAGATGTTGAATCCCAAACAAATACCTAAAAAACTATATTCCCATATAGGTGGAGTAAATGATAAATCAATCGCAACACTGTTGGAAAGACTTGCCCGGAATAAGAAACTAAGGGGTACGACATCGCGAAATACGGAAGTTCCGAAAGCAGTTTTATGCATTATTTTTACCGATGTGGTGTCGTTATTTTGAGAAAAACCTTTTAGAGAAAAGAACAGGAGGCTTAATAATAGTATCTTTTTCATAGTTAATTTTTTCTTTTGTGAACGAAATAAAATAAAAGACTTATACCACCGGTTAAATAATCTTCTTCGTATTCTCCCAAAGTCATTAAGTTTACATTTAATACGATTGAGGTAGCCGGATTGATAAAAAATTCGGTTCCAACACCGATGCTTTTTGTAAAATAGCCGATAATAGGAGAGGCTAGGTCGTTTTCAGTAGTTTTACAAAAAGAATAACAGGGTTCCAAATAAAAGAAAAGAACCATATTGGAAGTTTGGAGAGGCACCAATTTTAATGATAAACTGATTTCCGAAAAATAGTGTTTTATAGTTATTTTGTAACCCTGCCTACAGAATATGTCTTCGCATTCCCAATGGTCGTATTGATAATAAATGGGAGGTGTGAGATTCAGTTGAACATTAAAAAAACGAAAGGCTTTAAAATTGTATGCAAAACTAAAACCGCTATTGTGTAGGCATTGCTTATGATACTGTAAAAAAGATATACCTACGGCTGATTTGGTTCTCAAAGAGTCGGGCTTTTTTGATGGTGGATGAGCAAAAGCAGAATTCAGAACAGTAAAAAATATGAGTCCATAAAAAAGTGTTCGTATTTTTTTCATGACGAATAAGTTTTTATTTGAAATAAAAAGTGTATTCCACTTGCAAAGTGGGGAAAGTTTGATAATGGAAAATACCATGCTGGCCTGTGGTCAGGAAACCGGACCAGCCGAAACTCAGCGCAATGGCTTGTTTATTGTCAAGCATCCTTTCGTCTTCCAATCCGCATCCCGGAACAATAAAAACATTTTCGGGATATATTAACATGTAGGATGCCGATGTCCATATAGACACTTTTTTGTTATTTCGGTCGGAAAGTACACGATAATAGGAAATACCGATGTTAGAGAATACGATTTGTCCTTCCCACAAAACAGGGGGAGTAGCCAATATTTTGACAGCGTTTTTCTCATTAAAAAAGTGTTTGAATGTAAACCCGGGACCACTAATAACTCCTATGCTTAATCCAATTCCGCTTTTCGGATTTTGTCCGTATGATATTTGTGTCGCTATCGCCAACCATACTATGATTGATATGATTTTTTTCATAGCCGTTTCAGTTTACATAAAATAAAATGCCACCTCCCACGGATGTGTTAGAGCGAGGCGTATCCTCGGGGGATGTTACCAAAACTTGTCCTAATTGAAAATTCAGGCTGATATTTCCGAAAATAAACTCAAGACCCAATCCGCCACCAAAATTAAAAAAACTTCTGCTTCTACTCTCGTCTCTATAAGCAAATGGAGGCGTTTCCAAGTAGTAGAATGCAGAGCCCACATATAAAAATTCTCGAAAATGGCGTGTCTTTTCTATGTGATATAAGAGTGACGGTCCTATACAAAAATAATTTATGTAAAACCGGGTTGTTTGGCTTTTTGTGCTGTTGTAACCGTAGCGTTCAGGTTCATTGGTAATTGAGAAAACCGGCAACATAAAGGTACCTTGTAGGGTAAATTTGTCGGAAAGTGCATATCTTGCCGAAAAGCCTATTCCGTTTTCTAATGAAGCGTATATTCCTAACCCGAAATAATTTTCTTTGTTATCTTCCGTCTGTGCCTTTACGATGTTTGCTACTAACAATGTCCCTATAATTAGGATTTTTGTTTTCATTCTTTTTTATTTTAGGTAAAACAACAAAGCGGTTTCTCCGGCCAAAGATGCTCCTGATGATGAATTGTAAAAACCATATCCACCCATTACCGAAAATGTGATGTTTGGTTTGATATATAGTTCCATGCCGATTCCCAATCCGATACCATAATTTGATGTGTATTCCATTTGAGTATAAAGTCTCTCATGCTCGCAATTGCATTCCTGATAGGTGTGTTGATAATATAAATATTTAACTCCACTATAAACGAAAAATGCGGATGATTGACCTCTTATAAGGTGGTAATAGGCGGATAGTCCGGCTCTTGTTTTTATGAGGTTGTCGTCTGCGTCGGTTTGAGGGGCTTTCATACTGATTTGCAGACCGAATTTTTCCGAAAAGTTATATCTCACGGAAAATCCTGTGCCTATGGTTGAGCCTAACGAGTAACCTACGGCCAGTTTGTATTTCTTTTCTTGTTCTGTGCTTTGTGTATATCCTGTGAGGTGGAAAAATATTGATAAGATAAATAATATGCCGGATATCCTTATTTTCATGTTATCTTATTTAAGATTTGCCATGCAATTTAACTGTTTTCTTGCGAATAACCAAAAAAAAAACGCCTCATATCGAGGCGTTTTTATGATTATTTGATTAAAACGGTTCCCGTTAAAGGTTCTTTTTCGTTGTGCAAATCCACAATGTATAGGAATTCTGTCAGATGTTCGGGTTTCTTTCCGCTTACTTTGCCGTCCCATTGTTTGGTAACATCGGCATATTCCATTCCTGTTCCGTCAAAGTAGAATACACGGTTACCCCAACGGTTGAATACTTCTATGGTAACATGGTCGTAGTATTCTATACCTTCTATGTTCCAAGTATCGTTGGCTCCGTCTCCGTTAGGTGTGAAAACTGTTGGTATTCTGAGACAACTGTTTTCGGCTTTTGGAAGCGTATAGACAACTTCTTGTTCACAATTGTTGCTGTCCGTAACCATCAAGTGGTAAGTACCCGGCGTTAGTCCGCTTATAATATTGTCCGTAACCGGATTTCCGTTTAGGGTAATGATGTATGGAGGAATACCTCCGGCAATAGAATCAATTATTATGCTACCGTTCGGATTTTCTATGCATTCCGGTTTTTTTACCGTTGCATAGATATCGAGTCCTTGTGGTTGCGGCACATAAACTTCTTCGGTAACGGAACACAGGTTGGCATCCGTTACGGTAAGTTGGTAAGTGCCGGAAGGTACACTGTCCAATGAGCCTGTCATTGCTCCGGTACTCCAATTATATACATAGGGTTGTGTGCCGCCGCCTGTTACAACGATGATATGCCCGTTGTTTCCTCCATTACAAGTAGGTGGTGTTACATAAATGCTATCTACCAGTTCGTTAGGTTCGGATATGGTAATGGTTGCCATACTGGTGCAGTTGTTTACATCCGATACGGTTACGGAGTAAGTACCTCCGGATAAGTTGGTCAATGTTTCCGTAGTTGCACCGGTACTCCACAAAATAGTATAGGGACTTTGTCCGCCGGTTATGGATATGGTAACCGAACCGTCGGCATCTCCATGACAAGTTACATCGTGTTGTTCTGCAACATTTATTTGTGCTCCGTTTATGTCTGATAGGTTTATTATGGTGTCGCTTTGGCAACCGAAATAATCTGTTACCGTTACGGAATATACTCCGGAAGGTATATTGTCCAAAATATTAGAAGTTGAGCCTGTATTCCATTCGTAGGAATAAGGTGAAACCGCATTGCCTCCGTATGCTTCCAGTCTGCCGTCGGAGAGTCCGCAATGGGGTTGTTCTTCGGCAATAAAGATGTCGGGTATTCTGTGTACCACAAGCGACATACTTGCTGTAGCTGCATCGCAAGGTCCGTTGGGGTCGTTGGAGGTAGCTGTGATGACTATGGTTGAATTGTAATCGCTTGCTGCAGGTAGGTAATAAGTTATGGTATCGTTGGGTGAAGTGAAAGTACCGTTTCCGGTTGTTGTCCAAGTGATATTTGTGGCGCTTCCGGACAGATGGGCCGTAAGTTGAACCGGATCTGCACCGCAAATGGTGGTGTCATGGCTGATTTCCACTACGGGAGCTTCGTAAACGGTAATGGTATCCTGATCTTGGGCTGCCGGACAACCACCCGAAGCTGCAATATAATTGGTTACAATGTAATTGCCGGGTACAGAGTTTGCCAAATCCACTTCGCCGGTACTAGTACTTACAAAGCTTAGTCCGGAAGGATAAGAACTGAATGTTCCGGCACTTCCGTTGTTGTCATACACAGGCATAGGATTAGTGCCTGCTTGACAATATTCGTCGGCATCGTAATG
>CAYMVE010000149.1:0-4927 GCA_964393715.1 uncultured Bacteroidales bacterium
TCCCACCGTTCCGAAACGAATATCCGGCTTATTCAAGCGATTTACGGTAAGCACCGGTGATGTTTCCGTAAGTCCGTATCCTTCCAAGACTTTGATGCCGAAAGCCCAAAACAATCGTTGCAAGTTAGTCTGCAATGCCGAACCTCCCGACACAATCAGTTTCAGATTCCCCCCCATAGCTTCTTTGACTTTTGTATATACCAACTTACGGGCTATTTGCAATTTCACCTTGTACCAAAAAGAAGCGTTGTACAGGTCGTACTTGAATCCCAAATCGATAGCCCAGAAAAACAGTTTTTTCTTGAAGCCGTCCAAATCTTTTCCGGTAGCCACTATCTTATCATAAAACACTTCCAACACCCGCGGCACCGTATTGAACGAATCGGGCTTTATTTCTCTAATTTGCTTGGATATTTCGGAAAGATTGGCAATATAAAAAACGGTGATTCCTTTGAGCATATAAAGATAGTTCAACATCCGTTCGTACACATGACAAAGCGGCAAAAAACTCACTACTTTATGCTTTGCGGTAAGAGGCATAATAGGGTAAGTAGCTTTCACATTGGACAATATGTTTTTATGAGACAGCATAACTCCTTTCGGTTTCCCCGTGGTACCGGAAGTATAAATGATGGTCAATAAGTCGTCTTCCTTTATCTGACTTTTTATTTGTTCAATAATGCTTTTGTTTTTCTCATAAGCTTTTTCACCGATTTCCAATATTTCTTTCCAACATTTTACACCTTCAATGGGATAAAAACCGTAAATGTGATTCTTTAATGGTGCTATGTCTTGAGAAATCTCATTTAAGATATTGTAATGCTTTTTATCGAAAACAAAAGCGGCTACCGACTCGCTATGTTTAATAATGTAATCGTACTCATCTTTGGAAAGATTCGGATAAATCGGAATATGCACAATTCCCAATTGGGCCAATGCCATATCTATAATGTTCCATTCAGGCAAATTGGTGGTAATAGTCGCTATTTTGTCTCCCTGACGAAATCCAAGTTCCAGTAAACCGCTGCTGAAATATTGTACCAACTTGTAAAACTCTTCCGTAGAATAATGCACCCATTTACCTTCTCTTTTGGTACCTAACAAAATATCTTTCTGGTACTTTTCGTTTAGATTTGTCAAAAGGTCAAAAACTCTCTTGATATGGTCGAAACTTGATACCTTTTCGTTCATAATAAAGAAATTAGGTTCAACAATAATGGTCATCAACCGCGTTCGCTGATTTTTTTCAGCTCATTCAGATTGATGATTCTTATTTTTTTCCCGTCCACCTTTATGACTCCTTCTTCGATAAAGCTAGACAAGGTTCTTATAGCGTTGGATGTGGTCATGTTGGCCAGATTGGCCAAATCGTCTCTGGCCAATAATACATTGAGCGTATTTTCACTATCTACTCCGTAAGTTTCTCTCAGAAACAACAAAGCATCGGCCAGTCTTCCACGGATATGTTTTTGGGTAAGCGACACGGAACGCGTAGTGGAAAACCCCAACTCGGTAGCAAGCCTGCGAATGATTTCCAAAGTAAAATTATGGTTTTCCCGCATGATTTCAAACACTAGGTCTTTCTCAATGGTACAGATCACCGAATCTTCCAAAGTAGAGGCGGTAGAATTGTATTTCTCTTTGGCAAACAAAGCTCGGTAACCAATAAATCCGCCTTCATTTACCAAGCGTACAATTTGCTCTTTGTTGTTTATCCCTTCTTTATACAATTTTACTTTCCCTTCCACCAGGCATATTAAGCCTATGGGATTATCTCCCTCTTTGTAGATGATAGAATTTTTCCCGTAAAACGAACATATATGATTTTCTATTACTTTTTCTTTTTGTTGGAGAGTCAATGTAGAAAAGAAGTTATCATCACTTATTATGCATTTGGTACAATCTATTTCGCGTGTAACTTTTTCATGTTTCTTCCTTCTCATAATTGCATATTTAGCAATGCAAAATTAATAATTTTATTAAACAAACGACTTAAACAACAAAAAAATAAGGCTTTTATCTCCAAAAAAGGCTATCTTTGGGCATATAATTATGTTAATGCCTGCTTTATGTTCAAAAAGATATGCGGCTTTTTATTTTTCAAAGTACTGGGGTGGAAAGTCATCAACAAGTTACCGTATTTATCCGGCAAATACATTGTTATTATTGCCCCTCATACCAGCAATTGGGATTTTATTTTGGGTAAATTGTACTATTGCTCACAAGGGCTCAAACCCAAATTCATGATAAAAGCCCAATGGTTCAAACCTCCGGTAGGATGGCTGATTAAATCATTAGGTGGAGTGCCCGTCAATAGAGAAAACGCCCAAGGGTCTGTGCTTCCGCTTATCAAAGAAATAGAAAAAAGCGATTCTTTTATCCTGAATATTACACCGGAAGGCACCCGAAAAAAAGTAAAAAAATGGAAAAAAGGATTTTATAAAATAGCCATGGGAACAGGTCTTCCTATCATCATGGGAAAATTCGACTATAAAAATAAGGTACTCACTATAAGCCAAGAACTTTTCTATCCTACCGGCAATTATCAAAAAGATGCGGAAATATTTTACGAGTTTTTCAAAACAGGAGCCGTGGGAAAACATCCCGAAAATTTTGATCCGGCTTGCGTTAAATAAATATTAAAATTCCGCTCCCAATATGGAGATATCATCAAAAAAATCTTTTCCCGTTTTGATATCGTAAGATAACGAATACATAATCTTATCCAACCGCTTTTCATTTTTTATCACTTCCTTCAAGTATTCGGTGTCAAATACTACATTCTTTCCATCCAACGACTCAACCAAGCCATCCGTATAAAGCATCAAAACGGAACCTTCCGGTATATTCGACAAATGCCCCGAATTCACCTTGATACATTCCGAAGTCATCCCCAAGCCGGTTGTCCCCTCCGTAAGACAATGCACCTTTTCAGTAGATGCATCGTAGAAAAAAGGAGGATTATGACCGGCATTGACATATTCCAAAGTATTGGTGGAACGATTATATTTTGCTACAAAAAAAGTAATAAACATATTTCCCTTTGTGAGCTCTATCACAATACTATTCAATTGGGACACAATAGTTTTCAATGACCTGTATCTGGAAAAATTCAATAATGCTCTGAAATGGGCTTGAAAATTGGCCATCAAAATAGCGGCAGGAACACCTTTTCCACTTACATCCCCTATACAAAATATACACTCCTCTTTGTTCAAAGCTATCACATCGTAATAATCTCCCCCTATCTCCGAATGCGGCTCATAATAGCCTTGAAACCTGAGAATGTTTGCAAACTCTTGTAATTTGTCATTACCGGGAATTAGATAGTGCTGTACTTCTTTGGCCACTTCCAATTCTTTTTTCAGTTTTTCCTTTTCTATAGTATCCCTAAACAGGATCTTGTTTTCGATAGCCACCGTAATAATATTGGCCAGTGTCTGGATAAACTGCAAATGTTTGATAGAAGGGCTTACCCCGTCCATCTCCTTTTCTATATCACCTATCAACACATAAGCCAGTGGACTGTCCTTATGAAACACCGGAATAATAAAATCGAATTGTTCCAAATTGGTTTTGTTCTTTTTCAGATAGGTAATGTGTGTGATTTCGGTTTTCGGTTTTACTTGTGTCTCAAAATCAATTTTTCGGGCTTCGCTCAGAGTAATCCCCTTTCGCAACACAATCCCCCAATGAAACGAATGATGATACATTAGTATCTTTCCGATTTTCAAAGAATCCTGCAAAATAGTAGCAAACCGGTTCAACAAAACTTTCATCGGAGCATTGGAATTAATCAGTTGAGTAAGCTCCAACAAAGCATTCAACTTAAATTGCGAAAGTTTAACCCGACTCGACGACATCGCTTGATTTTTCGGCTAATATACACCAAAAAAACAGAATTGTCAAAAAAAGTAGTGAGAAAATTCTTTATACCGATAGTCCCCCTATAAATCTTACCCATTACTTTTTATTCATACCACTTCTTGCTACTATTATTATAGGGATTTCAATAAACGCATCCCAAGTTTGGAAAAAAAATAGTACTTTTGAGATAATACAAAAAATAGAAACGCAAAACAATAATACACTAATTATGAAGAACATAGACTACTTATTTGAAGTAAGTTGGGAAGTTTGCAACAAAGTGGGCGGCATTCACACCGTACTGGCCAGCAAAGCCCTGACACTACAACATAAATTCGGAAACAACTACATATTGATAGGACCACTTACTTGGAACAGCAGCGGACTCAGCGATGAATTTATCGAAGACAAAACCCTGTTCAAAGCATGGCGTTATCAAGCTCAAAAAGACGGCCTCATACTGAAAATCGGACGGTGGAACATCCCCGGCAATCCTATTGTAATTCTCGTAGATTTTTCAACCTTTTTCGACCAAAAAGACCAAATCCTATCCGAATTGTGGGAATGGTTCCAAGTAGATTCCATAACAGGCGGATGGGACTATGTAGAACCCGTGATGTTCGGATATGCCGCCGCCAAAGTGATAGAAAACTTTTACAACTATTACATCACCGCACACGATGTATTGGTTACTCACTTTCATGAATGGATGACCCAATCCGGCTTGTTGTATCTGAAAAAAAATGTTCCGCAAGCCGCCACTCTATTTACCACACATGCCACCGTACTGGGACGCACACTGGCCGGAAACGGATTGCCGTTGTATAGCGGACTCAACGATATTGCTCCGGAAGAAGCCGCCTACAAATACAATGTAGCCGCCAAACATTCTATAGAAAGCATAGCCGCTCAAAACGCCGACGCTTTCACCACAGTAAGCGACATTACAGCCAAAGAATGTACCACATTTCTAAATGCTACTCCTCACGCCATTACTTACAACGGATTTGAAAAAAATCTGGTACCCAACGAGCATCTTTTTGCCGGCAAACGAAAAGAG
>CAYMVE010000150.1:0-3548 GCA_964393715.1 uncultured Bacteroidales bacterium
AATCCGACAGATTTCCCGTGCGTCCTATGCTGTTGTAATCCATGTGAAAAATAAAATCGGCTTCCGCTATTGCTTGCCGTGTAGCATCTGGTTGCTCTTCGTATATCAAATATTCGTCGGCATAAGGCAACCAACTCAAAAAATCCGGCAACCTGTCATTTATGAGCAAGGTTGTATAGAGGTTCATTTTTTTCAAAACACCAAACAATGCCGTCGCGGCACCAATAGTATCGCCGTCTGGATTCTCATGAGATATGATTATTACTCGGTGGGATTGCTCCAAAGCGGTTTTTACTTTTTCTATATTATGTGTATTTATTGCTTCCATAAAATAGGGTTTTGCTTTTGCAAAAATATTCAACAAAATCGGATTGATGCACGATTTATCACTTTTTTGCAGATAATAAAATGGGACATCGGACAAAAGACAAAAATAAGCGTGTTGATAAAGGTTCAAATCTGCTTGTATTTCATACAAAGGCTTATATCTTCATTATCTTGTATTTGAATGTCTTACCGCCGTATTTAATATGAAGTACATAAGAGCCTTTACGGTATTTTTCCATATTGATGAAGAATAATACTTTATCCGTTTTTACATGCTGCAAAATTTTACCCTTTAACGAATACAGTGTTATTTCTTTATGGCCGGAAACCGGAAATTCTATAAATAACCGATGGGCTACCGGATTTGGGAAAACATTCAAACGATTGTAATGGGTAGGAGGCAACACTTTTAGATAAATGGAAGTGGTATCCTGTGAGTCTGCCATATCACGGACAGCAATGGGAATTCGATATAAACCGGTATCTTTCAAATCAGGAAAACCTATAAAAGTGTGTATATCTGGATAAAATGTTATCCACTTCGGCAATTGTCCTGTTGAAAAATAGGTCAAAACATCTTGTGTATCAATGTCTTTGGCCAAAGTATCAGGGATGAGATAAGAGAAAACCGTATCGGCATAAGTTTGTAGATAGATAGCGGAATCCGTAATAAAAAACGGAGGGTCGTTTGTGTTCTTTACGGTTAAAGTAAAGGTCTGCTGACTTTTTTTCAGTCCGTCTGTAACCACAAGGGTAACCGTAGTGTCTCCTACATTGTCATTGGTAGGGGTACCGTATAAGACTTGGTGCAGCGAATCGTAATGCATCCACGAAGGCATGGAAACTACACTGATTTTCAGGTGATTCCAATAGTTTGTATCTCGTGCAACAACTCTATATTCATAAGCCGAATCTTCAAAACATTCCGTTACGGGCTGGCTGATAATATGAGGCGGGAAATTATATACTTCTTTGAAAAACCAATGGTACGATTGGGGGGTTATATCCACATGATCTTCATTTTGATGCGGATAATAAATGGTGTCGAAAGGGGTAACCACTTCGTCACGATGTGCAGCTACATTAAACAAGGGGTCGGAAGTATTTTGCAAGCATAGGGAACTGATGGTAGGGATAAAACAATGTGCGGGATGGAGTGCTACAATATCACCGTATCCCCCGGTGTCAGTACTGTCCAAATCGGCCATTGTGGTAGTACTTCCGCCCGGCGCATTGTCATACGGTAGAGTATTGCTTACATAATTGTACACTTCTACTTCGTCGAAAGGAAGTGTCGTATCGTAAAGTCCGTGAAAAATCAGACTGCGAGTTTGATCCGGTACTGCATAAGCATTTCCAATAAGATCAACTTCAAAAGAATAATATTCGTACCAAATCAATTGATCGCCTCCTTGGAACGGTTCCGGAACACCGTATCCGCTACCGTTGATAATGGATACAATTCTTGTTTGCTGAGGCATGCCCATTGCATTCAGTTCATTATAAAAATCATAGAATAATGGTGATGGTGAGGCTAATTCGTCATGATATGCCGAAAAATGATAAATCAGCATTTGTTGTGCTGCAATACTGTTTAACTGGTTGTATCCGTCTATAGCATCTTCCACATCGGCCTCTTCTGCAAAAAACTTTACCCATAATTGTATGCCCAACGGGATGTTGGCGCCTTTTTGCGGAGAATCGAAACTAATCCAGTTCCGAACATGATGATGCATTCCGTGATGTTCCATGTAAGTAAGGGCATAACGGGTAATAAGACCTCCCATGCTGGGACCTATCACTACAATTTGTGCGGAGTCTTTATAAGTACCTACCTGTTGCATCATGTATTGCAAGGTGTCGATCAGCTTAACAACCAATAGGGCATTTCGTTGAATATAACCGGCTCCGTCGAAAAAGTTGATTAAAACCAAATCCATCCCTTTTTTTCGCAATGAATCGACCAAGCCCTGTTGGTTGGCTATTGCGTATAAGCCGTCCAACGGCCGTTCGTCTCCCGGATCAAATCCGTCGGCAATCACCACAGGTTCCGTCAATTTTTGATTTCCTTCACCTAATAATATAGCCACATCCCCTTGGGCACATTCGCCGTTAAAAGGGATGGAGGCGGTAAGTGTATCCCAATACATATCAGGTTGAGGCATTGGAGGATATTTGACGGGATGACTATGGCGAAACAGATTAAATTCAAAAGGTTGCTTTTGGGCAAATCCATTGTTGAAAAACAGATTAAGGAATATCCATGCGGTCAAAAACTTTATTTTCATAATATATGAATTTATGATGATGACAAGCCGAAAAATTCAAATGGATATTTAACTTGTCAAATACAAATTGCAAATGTATACAAAATTATATAAATTTTAGGAAAAATATTGATAAATATGGTGGGGAAAATGACAAAATATTTTGGCTTAATTTCTTTGATCGAAAGCGTCCCGAAGCGCGTTGCCTATCAAAATAAATGCTAAAACCAACAGTAAAATAGCTATGCCCGGAGCAAAGGCCAAATGCGGTAATCCTACCGGCATATAGCCGTAATTTTCTTTAATCATATTACCCCACGAAGGCATGGGAGGTTGGATGCCGACTCCCAAAAAGCTCAATCCGGCTTCTATCAGAATAGCACTGGCAAAATTGGATGCCGAGATTACAATTACCGGGGCCAGTACATTGGGTAATATGTGTCTTCGTATAGTTCTAAAATGGCTGAAACCCAATACTCTGGCCGCTTCTATATAATCTTTTTGCTTGATGCTGAGCACTTGTCCCCTGACAACCCGTGCCACTTCCACCCACATGGACAAGCCAACCGCTATAAATATTTGCCAGAATCCTTTGCCCAGCACCATGGTTAATGCAATGACAAGCAATAGGGTAGGCACAGACCACATCACATTGATAAACCACATTACCAAATCATCTATTATTCCGCCAAAATATCCGGATATTGCTCCGAAAAACAAGCCGATAAGTATGGAAATGAAGACACTTACAAATCCAACAGCCAAGGATATACGGGATCCTACTATCAGCCTGCTTAATACATCACGGCCAAACAAATCGGTTCCTAATAAAAAACGGTGTTTGAAGATATTGTGGCGGACTATTTCATCCAGCAGTTCTTTGTATGATTTTATTTTGACGGTACCGTTTACCATGGTAATTTTCAATACCCCGTTTTCGGTGGGTTCTGTTTT
>CAYMVE010000150.1:3558-4894 GCA_964393715.1 uncultured Bacteroidales bacterium
ATAAAATATCTGCCAATGCAAAAGAAACCGTATCGGATGCTCCGCTTTCGTCATACAGGTTTAAGACCAACCTATCGCCATTCAATCTAATTTTATTGTCGTTTAACGGAATATACTCATAGCAACTTTGTTTTCCGTACCACAATATTGACCAAAAACTTTGGTTACGGCACTTGATGTTTTTGTGTTTTTTTAGTAAATAGGTTTCAAAGCCCGGTTTTTTCAGGGCAATTTCTATCATCTGAGTATTTACTTCGGTGGTGCCGTCGAATGCAATAAAATAAGCCCAAAAGCCGGTCATAAATACCAAAAAGAGGAAAGACAAAGCGACCATGGCCACCTTATCTTTCCGGAATTTGCTTATAGAGCGTGAAAACAACGAATCACGATTGCTCACTATCTTTGGTTTTTAGCCATTTATCCAACCATTTGAAAAATGTGCGTTGCCATAAAATGCCGTTTTGCGGTTTCAGAACCCAGTGGTTTTCATCCGGAAAATATAACATTTCAGCGGGTATTCCCCTTATAACAGCGGCATCAAAGGCTTCGAAACCTTGTGAAGCTAATATACGATAGTCCTTGCCTCCGTGAATAATAAGAATAGGAGTATCCCACTTATCCACAAACTTGTGCGGAGAGTTGGCATAACTGCGTTTGACCTTCGGATTATTTTTATCCCAGTACGGGCCGCCCAAATCCCAGTTTACAAACCACAATTCGTCCGTTTCAAGGTATTGGGCTTCAAGGTTGAATATACCGTCGTGTGCGATAAAAGCTTTGAATCTGCCGTTGTGGTGACCGGCCAGCCAATATACGGAAAAACCTCCGTAGCTGGCACCTACGGCACCCAGGCGTTCTTTGTCGATGTATGGCTCTTTGGCCACTTCGTCGATGGCCGTAAGGTAGTCTTTCATGTTTTTGCCGCCATAATCACCGCTTATTTCTTCGTTCCATTTTTGCCCGAATCCCGGCAAGCCTCTTCGGTTAGGGGCTACCACGATGTATCCGTTGGCAGCCATCATTTGGAAGTTCCACCGGTAGCTCCAAAATTGGGATACCATGCTTTGTGGGCCTCCCTGACAGTACAGGAGTGCAGGATAAGTCTTGGTAGAATCAAAATGTGGCGGATAAATTACCCATACCAGCATGTCTTTTCCGTCAAATGTTTTGATCCAGCGTTTTTTTACTTTGCCCATGGTAAGTTGAGACAGCAAATCTTTGTTTACAAAAGTGATTTGTTTTTCTGCTCCGTCTCTCGGATTGACCGAATAAATTTCCGTGGGCATACTCATGGAGTGTCTCATGGCTACCAAGCCGTTTGATGCCAATGCTACAT
>CAYMVE010000151.1:0-4864 GCA_964393715.1 uncultured Bacteroidales bacterium
CCCCCCTCCGCTAATGGTACTCCCGGCATTCACCATGTAATGGCTCGCACCATCAAAGATTTATTTTGTCGATACAAAACCCTGAAAGGGTACAAGGTAGAAAGGAAAGCCGGATGGGATACACACGGGCTTCCCGTCGAAATAGGAGTAGAGAAAAAATTAGGTATCCGAAAAGACGAAATCGGCAAAAAAATATCGGTGGAAGAATACAACAAACACTGCCGCACCGATGTAATGAAATACACCAAAGAATGGGAAGAACTTACCGAACTTATGGGATATTGGATCGACATGAAAGAGCCTTATATCACCTACGAAAACAAGTATATAGAAACCCTGTGGCACTTATTGAAAAAACTCTACGAAAAAGGCTTATTATACAAAGGATATACTATCCAACCCTATTCGCCGGCTGCCGGTACGGGATTGAGTTCTCACGAACTTAACCAGCCCGGATGTTACAGAAATGTCAAGGATACTACGGTTACCGCACAATTCAAAGTAATCAAAAACGCAAAATCCGAATTTCTATTCGAAGCAACACAATCCGATGTATTCATTTTGGCATGGACCACTACGCCATGGACACTTCCGTCAAACACAGCCCTTGCCGTAGGAGAAAACATCGATTATGTGGAAGTGGAAACCTTTAATCCCTACACCGGCCAAAAAGTAACGCTGGTATTAGCTAAAGACAGACTTTACGCTTATTTCAAAAAAGACCATGAAGTAGAAACATTACCCCAAAAACTTGAAAATCCCAAGAAACTTCCGTTCAAAATAATCAAAGAGTTCAAAGGCAAAGATTTGGTCGGTATCCGTTACGAACAACTTATCCCATGGGTAAAACCTATGGGCAAAGCCTTTGAAGTCATCCCGGGCGATTATGTAACTACGGAAGACGGAACCGGAATCGTACACATCGCCCCCACATTCGGTGCAGACGACAAAAGAGTAGCCGAAGCAACAGGCATCGTCCCACTCTTGCTCATAGACAAAAATGGAGAAGAAAGACCAATGGTCGATTTACGCGGAAGATTCTACCCGATAGAAGAACTTGACGAAGAATTTGTAAAAGAATATGTAAACGACCGTTTGTACAAGCCGTTCGCCGGAAGATACGTAAAAAACTCTTATGATTCGTCCTTACCCGAAGATGCTCCCACTCTCGATATAGATATCGCCGTAATGCTGAAAAAAGAAAATAAAGCCTTCAAAGTAGAAAAACACGAACACAGTTATCCTCATTGTTGGCGCACCGACAAGCCGGTAATTTACTACCCCCTAAATTCCTGGTTTATCAAAACAACCGCCTTTAAAGAAAGAATGATAGAACTAAACAAAACCATAAATTGGAAACCTGAATATACAGGTTCGGGACGATTTGCACAATGGCTCGAAAACTTGGTAGATTGGAATTTAAGCCGTTCAAGATTTTGGGGCACTCCTCTCCCCATTTGGAGCACGGAAGACGGTAAAGAAAAAATATGCATCGGTTCGGTTGCCGAATTGAAAAAAGAAATAGAAAAATCGGTAGCTGCCGGACTTATGAAAGAAAACCCGTTAAAAGATTTTGACGAAAACGATAACTCTAAAGAAAACTACGACAAAATAGACCTTCACAGACCTTATGTGGACAACATTGTTCTGGTATCGTCATCCGGCAAACCGATGTATCGTGAACCCGACCTCATCGATGTTTGGTTCGACTCGGGTGCCATGCCCTATGCTCAATGGCACTGGCCTTTTGAAAACCGAGATAAGTTCGAAAAGAAATTCCCGGCCGATTTTATTGCAGAAGGTGTCGACCAAACTCGCGGCTGGTTTTTCACCCTTCATGCCATAGCCACCATGCTGTTCGACTCCGTAGCCTTCAAGAACATAATCAGCAACGGGCTGGTGTTGGACAAAAACGGTAACAAAATGAGCAAACGCCTCGGCAATGTGGTAGATCCGTTTGAACTAATCGGCCAATACGGAGCAGACAATGTAAGGTGGTACATGATTACCAATTCCCAACCATGGGATAACCTTAAATTTGATGTGGCAGGAGTAGAAGAAGTAAAAAGAAAATTCTTCGGAACCTTATACAATACTTACACATTCTTTGCATTATACGCCAACATAGACGGATTTAAGTATCAAGACGAGGAAATACCCGTAGCAGAAAGACAAGAGCTGGACAGATGGATAATATCCCTCCTCAACACACTCATCAAGGAAGTGGGAGAAGCACTGGAAAATTACGAACCGACAAAAGCGGCAAGATTAATACAAACATTTGTTATAGACAACCTGAGCAACTGGTATGTAAGACTAAACCGCAAACGATTCTGGGGCGGAGAATACGACCAAGACAAAATTGCCGCCTATCAAACATTATATACGGTACTGGAAACCATAGCCATACTGATGTCGCCCTTTGCCCCGTTCTATGCAGAAAAACTGTTCCTTGACCTTAACTCCGTAACCCAAAGATTCAAAGAAGAATCCGTCCACTTGGTAACCTTCCCCCAATACGACGAAACACTCATTGATAAAGAGTTGGAATACCAAATGGAACTGGCTCAAAAAAGAACCTCCATGATACTTGCATTAAGGAGAAAACTCAACATAAAAGTAAGACAACCCCTTGCAAGAGTCCTCGTTCCCGTACTAAACGACAACATGGAACGTTTGATAAAAAATATGGAAAAAATCATACTTACCGAAACCAATATCAAACAAATGGACCTCGTTACCGACACTTCCGAAATATTAGTCAAAAAGATAAAACCGAACTTCAAATTACTGGGACCCAAATACGGTAAGTTGATGAAAGGAATAGCAGCTTATCTGTCTTCGCTAACACAAGAAGCGATCGGTAAATTTGAAAAAGAAGGTGTTCTCCATTTTGAAGTGGACGGCAATCCCGTGACGGTAACTGTAGGAGAAGTAGAAATTATATCGGAAGACATACCGGGATGGCATGTGGAACATGACGGCAATCTTACCGTAGCACTTGACGCCAACATTACGGAAGAACTAAAACTGGAAGGAATTGCCAGAGAATTGATAAACAAAATACAGAACATAAGAAAAGAGTCCGACTTTGAAGTAACGGACAAAGTAAAAATCATGCTGGAAAAAAGCAACGAGGAACTCATAAAAGCAGTCCATACACATAAAGATTACATTGCTTCGCAAACTCTGGCAACAGCCATTGACTTTACAGAAAAACTCAATGAAGAAAAAGCTGTACAGGTAAAATTAAGCGAAGAAATACAAACACTTGTAAAAGTAGAAAAATGTTAAACCCAAAAACTCAAAGTCATGAGCGAAGAAAAAAAAAGATATTCGGACGAAGAACTCGAATTTTTCAAAAAGCTAATCCTTGAAAAATTGGAAAAGGCGCAACAAGAATACGAAGAGCTGAAAAAATTGCTTACCAATGAAGATAGCAATGATATAAGCGACACCACACCAAACTTTACCAGTTTGGAAGACAGCGTGGAAACGCAAAATAAAGAAGAAATTGCCAGATTGGCACAAAGGCAGCTGAAGTTTATAAACGACTTGAAAGCCGCATTGGTAAGAATAGAAAACAAAACCTATGGAATTTGTAGGGAAACCGGCAAACTTATTTCCAAAGAAAGGTTAATGGCAGTACCTCATGCCACATTGAGCATTGAGGCAAAATTGAACAGAGACAAAAAGAAAAAATGAGTAAAAAAGCAAAGATAAGCTTAATTGTCATACTTTCTATTCTGTTAATTGATCAGACTATTAAATTTCTGGTTAAAACCCACATGTACCTTGGTCAAGAAATACCTGTATTCGGCCAATGGTTTATCATACATTTTACAGAAAATAACGGAATGGCTTTTGGCTGGGAACTGGGAACCGACTGGGGGAAACTGGCTCTCAGCCTTTTCCGATTGTTTGCCATTGGTTTTATCGCCTACTACCTAATAGTCTTAATCAAGAAAAACTATCCGACAGGATACATAGTAACGGTTTCCATGATTTTGGCAGGAGCTTCGGGCAACCTGATAGACTCCATTTTTTATGGCAAAATATTCAGCGAAAGTGGATATTATCAGATAGCGGAACTTTTCCCTCAGTCGGATGGCTATGCCGGACTATTGCATGGAAAGGTGGTGGATATGTTTTACTTTCCCATCATCCGGACCACATGGCCAGAGTGGATGCCATTCGTTGGAGGTGAAAAATTTATCTTTTTCCAACCGGTATTCAACTTTGCCGATGCCTCCATAACTGTAGGGTTCTTTATTCTATTGCTCTTCTACAATAAATACCTATTTAAGTAAGGTAAAACTAGGCTCAAGAAATTCGAGTAAATTATTAACTTTGTGCAAGAAAGCGAAATCGTGTAATCATGAAAAAACTCCCAATAGGCATACAGACATTGAAAGAAATAATAGAAGGTGGATATGTTTATGCAGACAAGACCCAAGAAGCCTACGAACTGATTACCCACTACAAGTATGTGTTTCTCTCCCGTCCCCGCCGTTTCGGCAAAAGCCTTTTTGTGGACACGCTGAAAGAAATTTTTGACGGTAACCAGGAACTTTTCAAAGGACTGTATATCTACGACCAATACGATTTTGAACCGCATCCAGTCATTCGCATCGACTGGACAGGCAACTTCAAAACACAACAAAATACGGAAAATACGGCCATTCAAATTTTTCATGAAAACAACGAAAGATTGCAACTGGGCATAAACGAAAAGTCCCCCGATATCTTTTTTCGGAAACTCATCCGGAAAGCCTATGAAAAGCATGGCCAAAAAGTCGTCATCCTCATCGATGAATACGACAAGCCCATCCTTGACAACCTCGACAATACCGAAGAAGCATTG
>CAYMVE010000152.1:0-4800 GCA_964393715.1 uncultured Bacteroidales bacterium
TGTCGTAAGGGTCTTGTTCTTTCTTGACCAGTACTTTCAGGCGTTTGGAGATGTCGGCAAAATCTTTTCGTATCAGACTTCTACTGGAAGATAAGAAATGTCGCAACCAACTTTTGTTTTTGTAGGCATAGGCATTGTCTATGTCTATGGTTGATAGGTGTTTATAGGGTGGCGTTTTAAGTTTTAGATTAAATCGGTTGTTCAGTAGGTTTTTCAATTCGTCTAACCAGATATTGACAACCGGTTGTCCGAGAAAACCTTTTTGGAAGGCTATGGAATGGGTATGGTTAAAGTTGAACCTGTAGTCGTATTCTTCATAACGGGAAATCATGTAAAATATGGCTCCGAAAATATCAAATCCGATGTCAAAACCTTGTCCCGAATGTGGAAAAAGGTAGTGTTTTTTACCTATTCTAACATGTTGGGGTACGATAGAATGGGAAAATTGTTCTTTGATAATTGCACTTTCCGGTATATTGAAATATTCTTTTTTAGGGTGGTTGCCATAGTATATTTTAATACCGTCGAACCGGACGGGGTGGTCTTTACAGGAGGTTATGTGATAGGGGACGGAAAAGAAGGTGCCGAAAACATAGTGGGCTATATATTTCAGTCTGGGTGTAATATGTTCGGCGCACAAGCTAATCATTCTTAAAAAGGTTTTCTGTATTTTTCGTTTTCGTCCAAGTAGATGTCCAAGTAACTTTCGTATCTGGTAGGAGCAATCAGTCCTTCGCTTACTGCTTTTTTGACGGCACATCCGGGCTCGTGAGTATGGGTACAGTCGTTAAATTCGCAATTGTGTCCTATTTCGAATATTTCCGGGAAAAAGTGTGATATTTCATTTTTTTTGAATTCGTACAATCCGAATCCTTTGATACCCGGGGTGTCGATTAAATAGCCTCCGTAAGGAAGTTCAAACATTTCGGAGTGAGAGGTGGTGTTTTTACCTTTTAGGTGATATTCTGACAGCTTACCGATTTTTATTTCAATATCGGGTATAAGTGCTTTAATCAGGCTGGATTTTCCTACGCCCGAATGTCCGGTAAACAGATTGATTTTGTTCCGGCTGCTTTCCATTACTTGATTGAGGTTCATATTTTCTTTTACGGAAATTTTTATGACCTTATATCCGATTTGTTTGTACACGGTTTCCAGATAAAACAGTTCGTCTTGCAGTTCTTGTGTATTGTAGAGGTCGATTTTGTTGAAAATCAATCCGGCTTTTATGTTGTATGCTTCGGCCGTGGCCAAAAAGCGGTCGATAAATTCTGTTGAGGTTGGTGGATTTATTAGGGTTACTACCAGAAAAGCGTAGTCTATATTGGCGGCGATAATCTGAAATTGCTTGGAAAGTTTGGCTGATTTCCGGATGATATAGTTTTTTCTTTCCTTGATGTTTCTGATGTAGCCCAGTGCTTTTTTTTCGTTCCATTCAAATTCTACATAGTCTCCAATTGCCACGGGATTGGTGGCTTTGAACTCTTTTACACGTAGGCTGCCTTTTATCACGCATTTGTATTTTGAGCCGTCAGAAGTTGCTACGAGGTATTCTTTTCCGGTAACTTTTATTATCAGTCCTTCCGATAGGAATGTTTCGTTTTTTTTCATGGAGTGTTTTTGTTTTTTTTGTATTCAATGTAAGAGTTGATGTGTCGTTCTTTCTTTTTGGGATATATGTCGTCTATGGTAATCATTATGGCGGTTTCTTCCACATTGCCAAATGAGGAGTTGAGGGAGGTACCGAATACTTTCATGGTAGGGGATAGGTTCATATACGAATTGAACAGCGGCGGAATATTTTCGCCGAGTTCTCTTACTTTTCTGTTTAGTATTTTATAGCATTCCAAATAATCGTGGCAGTTGAAAATGCTTTGAAGATATTGAGAGTCTGTGGTAATACCCACACCATCGTAGGGGGTGATGAGGTTTTCGTTGTCCTTAAAGTATTTACACATGAAATATAATATTACATCCCGTGCCAGTTGGTTAAAATCACCGTACATGGTGATTTTACCGATAAAATATTTTATTTCCGGATTTTCTACTATAAGGGCTCCGAGTCCATCCCAAAGGTTGTCAAGCGAGTAGATGCTTTTGCGGGAATAGCGTATGGATTGGTAATTGGGTACAATGAACGATCTGCCCAACTCAATGGTATAAGGTAAATATGCTTCCGTAAATCTGTCGGAAAGTTTAAATAGTCCGGTAAAAGCCGTTTCGATAGTGTGGTGGTGTTGCATCAAATCTTTCAGTTTGATAAAACGATAACCGCCGATAATTTCTTCTTCTTCGGGATTCCATAGTACCAGTTGCTTGTATGGAATATCTGCCGTATCAAACCGATCTATGTCATAGCTTTTTCCGGTTCCGCCTCCGGCTGTCCGAAAGCTGATTTCCCGTAACCGGCCAATTTCCAGCATGGTATTGGGTGCGTCGTGGGCGGTAACGATATAAATTTCGTTGTTTCCAAAATTGGTTTTTCGCAGCAATTTGTCCGGTGTAAGTTCTTTTTTTATCTTTTCTTTGGGTACGGGATCTATAATGTATCTCATACTTTACGGCTTTTATGGCGTAAAATTAACATTTATATTGTTTTTTAGTTCGAAATGAACAAAATTTTGAAGCAATTGTATCCACTTTTCCGGGTTATGTCGGCTTTTGAATATTTGATAGTCTATTGGTTTTCCTATGTAAAAATGCATGGACTTATTTCTAAACCGGAACATTTCATCTACCAGAAAGAATAATTCTATGTTGGCTTTTATGCCCAGCAACTTACGCAATTGGTAAATTTTATAAAATCTTTCGGTATTCCGGGCTTCTATAAATACGGGAATTATATTGCGTTTGAATGCCACGGCTTTTTTTAAGATGGATTTTTTCCAAGGTAGGTCCACTATTTTTCCTTTGATTTTCCGAGATACGAGGCCGGCCGGATAATAGAGTATTTGGTTGTCGGAAAGATATATCTCCGATGCTAGTTTTGCATTTTCTTTGTTTTGCTTGCCGTATTTGTTAATGGGTACGAATATGTCTGACAAGTTTTGAATGTTTAGGAGTACATCGTTTACAAAAAATTTTACCTTGTTCGGGAATCTTTCGTGTACCATTTTGATAAAGGCCAGGCTTTCCGGTCCGCCTAACGGATGATTAGCTACAAATATGAAACGTCCTTGCCGGGGGATGTTTTGTAAGCCATTAAAAGTTATTTTGTTGTTAAAAACATCCAAAACCGCATCTATAAACTCTATGTTTTTCAAATGGTTATTTTGTCGCAAAAATTCGTTGATTTCTTCTTGGTGCAAAACCTTTTTGATGTAAGTAAGTAAAAATTTGGGCAACCGCTTATACAAGCGCGGATTTTTATTGTATATGATTTTTTCCACATCTATTTGAAAAGGCTTGGGTGCCATAGGTGTTTCTAGAGTTTGAGGCCTAATACGGTTACATCGTCCACTTGTTCATACGCATTTTTCCACCTGTAAAATGTATCGTACAGAATTTGGTATTGGTGTTCGAGATTCAAAAGTGCAGAGTCCAGCAATAGTTTTTTGAATGCTTTGGTTTTGAATTTTTTGCCTTCTTTGCCGCCAAATTGGTCAATAAATCCGTCGCTAAACAAATAAAGCATGTCTCCTTTGGTGTATTCAAAAGATACGGAGGTAAATTCCGCCATATTGTAATAGAAAGCTATGGGCATTTTGTCCGGTTTCAGTTCATAGAGTTTTAAGGAGGAATCGCCGAAGTTTTCAATGGGAGGTTTTACTTTTTCCGGTGGTTCAAATGTCGGCTGACGAGTGGTTACGAAATAAGCCGGTAAGTTGGCGCCTGCAAAAGTGATTCGTTGTTTCCCGGGTTCTATTTTTACGATTCCCATATCCATGCCGTCTTTGCTAGATCCCCTTTCTCCTTTTTGCTTTAATGCTCGAATTATTTCGTTTCTTAACATGCTTAAGATATCTTTGGGATCCGTTTCTTGGTTTTCTTCCACTATTTCCCGGAGAAGGCTAATGCCTAACATACTCATAAATGCACCGGGTACACCGTGTCCGGTACAATCGGCTACCGTAACTATATAATCGTCTCCAATTCGCGTCCACCAATAAAAGTCTCCGCTCACCTTATCCTTGGGCAAAAATAAGGTAAAGCATTCTTGAAAATTTTTTTTCAACATTGTTTTATCCGGAAAGATGGACTTTTGTAATTTTTGGGCATAATCTATGCTTTGGGAAAGCTCGGAATGTATTTTTTCCAATTGATTTTTTTGTTCCTGTATTTGATCCCGCTGTGCCATCAATTCTTCCAACATTTGCCTCAGTTCTTCATTGGTGGCTTCAATTTCTTGTTGTTGTCGAACGAGTGTTTTGTTTTTTTCGCTGATGTCCCTTGTGCGTTCGGCTATTATTTTTTCCAGCCTTAGATTTTCTTTTTCCAGTCTGGCTTTATTTAGGTTTATCAATATGCGCAAAAGAATATACCACCCAATGAAAATTAGAAGATAGATAGGTATTCGCAAATAATATATCCAATTAAACCAATATTTTATCAGAAATGCTTTTTTGCCGTTTTGGAAATGCAAACGCTGTTTATCTTGGTATTGTAGTTTGTTAAAAACATAAAACGGTTCAGGTATCAAATTTAGGCGTAATGTTTTTATGTTATCGAATTGCAAACTGCTGATGTAAAGTATGGTTGTTTTATAGTCAAACCCTATTCTTTCGTAAATGCCGTCTCCATTTATATCCATTGTGTCGTTGCTTAAAAAAAGATATGTCGGTTCCTTGCTACTTTTTACAC
>CAYMVE010000153.1:0-4780 GCA_964393715.1 uncultured Bacteroidales bacterium
CGTTTGCGGCAACTACGGTTTCTATTTGGTGTTTGGTGAGTATTTTGTTTAGTAAAATTTGATTGATTTTGTTGTCTTCGACTATGAGTGCTTTAATTCCTTTATAGTTTTTCTTATTATTTTCTGATTCGTTTTCAATACCTTTTTGTTTTTGGTATTCTGTTATTTGTTTTTCGTCCGGTAATTCATAAGTAATTTCAAATCCGAAGATACTACCTTTTTGATATTCGCTTTGTACGAACATTTTTCCATGCTGCAGTTCTATAAGTTTTTTTGAAATGGCCAGTCCTAATCCGGTGCCTCCGTATTTTATTGAAATGTCGTTGTCGGCTTGTTGGAATTCTTCAAATATGATGTGCAATCGGTCTTCTTTGATGCCTATTCCCGTGTCTATTATATTGAATAT
This sequence comes from uncultured Bacteroidales bacterium, assembly GCA_964393715.1. Taxonomy (GTDB): domain Bacteria; phylum Bacteroidota; class Bacteroidia; order Bacteroidales; family JALTDM01; genus JALTDM01. The sequence continues at coordinate 407 of CAYMVE010000153.1, forward strand.
CAGAGTGGTGTTTTTGTTGTTTTTTTCTTTTACTTTAAGGAGTATCTTTACATAGCCGGTTTCGGTAAATTTAATGGCGTTTCCTACCAGATTTATTAAGACTTGGTTAAGTCTGATTTTGTCTCCGATGACATATTGTGGTGTTTGCGGGTCTATTTCAATTAGTAAGTCTATTTTTTTGTCTTTGGCTTTTGGAAGGAATATTTGTTTTATTTCGTGGATGAAAGGAGGCAATTCGAAGATATGTTTTTCTATTTTGAGTTTTCCTGCTTCTATTTTGGAAAAGTCCAATATATCGTTTATGATTACTTGCAGGTTTTCAATGGAGGATTTTATATAGTGAAGGTATAATTTTTGGGTGCCGGAGAGCCGGGTTTCCTCCATTAGGATGGTGAAGCCGTAAATTGCGTTTAGGGGGGTTCTTATTTCATGGCTCATGTGAGCCAGAAACATTTCTTTGACTTTGGCATGTTGCAATGCTTTCTCTTGGGCTTCTATCATTATTTTGTTTTGGAATTCTATATGTTGAAGCATGTGATTGAATACATAAATCATGGTGCCGAATTCATCTTTTGAGGTCGGAGTCAGTCGTATGGTAAAATCGTTGTTGTCAATAACTTTTTTCATGGTGGAAATGAGTTCCGATATGGGACGGGTGATGATATTTTGTAAGAAAAGAATGAGGATAAAAGCTAATAGTAAGATTGCAAAAAAGATGATGAATTCGTAAACTATAAATTTGATGAATTTTTGGTAAAAAAACGACTTGCTATATATCATGATTAGTTTTCCGAGCTTTTGGTTGTGGAAAGTTACCGGATAAACGATAACAAAGTTGTAATTCAAATCTTTTGTAGTAGCTGAATCGATGGAGCGGAGTTGTTTCAGGAGTTTTTTATTATCAAACCGGGTGGCGGAGAAACTGCTAATCAGGTTTCCGGTAGTATCCAGCACTTCTACATATTGTAGCTCTTTTACCAGTTTTAGGGAACTTAATATTTGGTCGATAGCCTCTTTGTCGTGAAAAGCGACAGCTCCGGATATATTTTCCACGGTTATTTTTCCGATAATGGAAATATCGTTTTGGGCATTGTCCAAAAATTCTTTTTTGCTGTATAGATAGACGAATACGGAAAGAGTGGTAAAGGTTACAAAAAACAAAGAGGTAACAATTATTACTATTTTGTATTTGATAGAAAGGTTGTTAAAACCTATTTTCATGGGTGTTGATAATTTTTGATAAAACGAGCAATTTCGAGCTAATCTTCAAACCCAAAGATAATGCTTTTTCGTTATTTATGGCAAATCTTTTTTTGAAATATTCCGCTCTGAAATTGATAATTCCGCCTTTCAAACAAAAGTCTTCTATTTCATTTCCTACGGTGAGTACGGGCTTGTGTGAAATTACTTTCATCATATCTTTCAGTTCGTTGTCGGTGACCTTTTTTCCGAAATAGAGCAAATCCGTTTTTGCCGCATCTTCCAGTTGTTTGATTTCAATGATTTTTATGGGAACATTCTGGGCTTTCCGGCCTCTGAGCATTTCGGAAAGGATTATATACATGTCTTCGTCTTTGTAAACTCCTATGGTAAAATAATTTTTATGGGTAGTTTGGGGAGGCCACTCTACGAAAAAGGTAAAGTTATACAGGTAGGCGGCTTTGAGTTCTATTTCGCTGTATTGTTGTGCTTTTAAAGAATGCGGAAGGCTCGCAAATACGAGTAACAAAAAGAAGTGATATGTTTGTAAAATCCGTTTCATTTTACTTTTTCAAAGATTTTGATTTCCACTTTCCGGTTTTTTTTCATATTTCCCGATTTTAGTTCTCCGTGAGCAAACAGTTGTACTCTTTTTCCTTGGATACCGTGTTCTTTGAAAAAACGGGAAACCTCGAATGCCCGTTTATAGGACAGGTTTTGATTGTAGGATTTATTTCCTTGTTGGTCGGCATACCCGTGAAGTGCGATAATAAGGTTTTTATTGTGTTTTAGCAGGGTAGTCAATTCTTCTAGCATGGGGTAGTAGTTGTCCGGAACCTTAAATTCCGAACTGTTGTAATAGATGGTAAGAGTTTTAATGTGTTTGAGTTTTGTTTTCTTTTCCTCAGGAGTTCCGGGTGATGGAGGTGTTAGTATTTCGTAAAGATTCGTAGGGCTAAAACCTTTTTTTATTTTTATTATTCGGGCTACTTTTATCGTATCGTTTCCTACAATTACGGTTTTGAGATAGGTGGAATCGTTATGATTTTCCGTATAATAAAATTCGGCCTTTCTTTTGTCTTTGAAGGCGGTGTTTTCTTCCAGTCGTTTCAGTATTGTAGTGTCTGTTTCGTTTATGGCTTTGTTTACAAGTTTTATCAACCTTTCGTATTTTTTGTTTTTATTTGCTTGTTCTTGCTTTGAATGGCTTTTGTCGGCATACAACATGTTCAAGTAGTTTATTCCTACGGAATCGGTAAGGTTTACCAGGTCGTGAACAATGTTGAGCAATGATTCGTAGTTTTTGGCTTTTGCTATTGCTTTTGCGTTGGCTGTATCCGATTTGAAGAATTTGTCGGTATCGTAGAATATATTATTTACCGTAATTTTTTCACCCAAGGTATCCGTTTGGTTAAATATTATGGGTTCCAGCAAAATTTCCTGATAAAGTTCGTAAAAATAAGATTGATGCGGCACATGAATTTCTATTACATACGGATAGAACCCTTTGGCTTCCACTACCATTATGTAATCTTTACCGGGAGGTAATATCATAATGTAACGGCCGCTGTGGGGATTGGGGTTGTAAACATATTTTACGATAGAATTGTTGCTTTTGTCGTAAATTTTTATGTGTGATTCTATCGGTTGCTTGGTATCTTTGCGGTACACAAAACCTTTGATCATGGTTAGCGGAATGGAGGCTTCTATTTCGGCTTTGTAAATGTCATAAAATCCTTTTTCATTGTTTATCTTGGACGAATAATAGGCAATGTTGCCTTCCGCATTGGTTACAAAACCAATATCGTCGTCGGGTGTGTTTATGGAAAATCCAACATTTTCTGGCAGGGACCACGAATGTTTTTCTGCCGAGTACTTTACTTTCAGAATGTCATATCCTCCAATGGTGTAATCTGGAGAGTTGGATGCGTAATACAGAAGATTGCCTCCGGGATGGATAAAAGGAAAATCTTCATCGTAAGGCGTATTTATGCTGGGACCCATATTTTCCGCTTGACTCCAAGTACCGTCTTTGTGGCGAACCACCTTGTAAATGTCTTTACCTCCGTATCCGCCGGGTCGGTTGCTGGAAAAGTAGAAGATATCCCCTTCCGGTGTAAAACTCAGTCCACCTTCGTAAAAAGGACTGTTGATCACATCGGGCAATTTTACAAGGCTATCGCATTTGTAACCTCTGACTTTGGTGGTATATAGGTCGGAGTTGTTCCCTTCCCCGATTTTTAGAAACAAAAAATTGCCGTCGTAGGATATGCCGACCAGTACTGCCGTATTGCTTGTGTTTTCCGGCAGAATTATTTCTTTGGGGTAAGTCCAATTGCCGTTTTCCTTTTCGCTTTTTAGTATCTTAGTTACCGAATCACGCAATATTTTCGTATGCTTGTGAAAATAGGTGCGGGTAAAATACATTATATTTCCGTCTGCCGAAATGAAAGCCCCATATTCGCTATTGTTGGGTGTATTTATTGGGTAAGGGAGTTTTTCCGTGGCATATTTTAGTGAATCTGCATATATCTGTTGGGCTCTGTTGTTGATGCGAATAAGTTGCCGGGCAAATTGTATGTCGCCGGAATCTTCCTGGGTATCTGCCAGTTTTAAGTAGTTCTGGATCATTTGATTGCTCTTCTCGAATTGATAAGTCAGGTGGTATAAACGTGCCAAATCCAAGAAGACTGTTTTGGGCAGTAATTTTTTGCCATGTTTCAGGGCATATTCCAAGTAGGGAAGGGCTTTGTGTTTTTCGTATCGTGTATTCAGGTAGCAAGCTCCCAGATAATATTTAATGTAAAAATCGTCTTTTTTGATGCTGTCTAATTGTAAGAATAACGGAAGAGCTTCTTCAAAATGTTCTTCATTGAATAATTGATAGGCTTTTTTGAAAAGTTTTTTTTCGGATTGGGGAAAAACCGCCAGCGAAATAAAGGTTAATACAAATAATATGGTAATTCGCTTGCGCATCGATAAGCCTTTGTTTAACAAGATGCAAAAGTAAATATAAAATTCTATTATTCCTTATTCCTTGTTTTATTTTTTCAGGTAGAATTGTTCGGATGCCGTAAATAGATATTTGTGTTAATTTTTTATTTATGTTTGTTAAAGTTTTTTACACACAATATTTGTATTGGTGTTGATTTTCAGTGTGTTGTGTTTTGGCAT
>CAYMVE010000154.1:0-3436 GCA_964393715.1 uncultured Bacteroidales bacterium
AACTACCGTAGATCATGGCTATTCTTTTGACCCGCATACCAGTTATTACGGGTCCTATATTGCCGATAAATATCACTTTAACGAAATCTATTACAACATTTACGAGGAAGCTTATGGTACCGATGCGTGGGGTGGTTACGGTTATATGTGGGACGGCAATTATTCACCCAATAGCCGGATGCGGCAATATATTGAAAATCATAAAATGGTTTCTAATCAGCTTTGGACTTCGTCCTGTACCTTTACCAATACCACTACGGAAATAGATAACGGTTATGTGCATCCTATCTGTGCTTATATTACCAGTTCCGGACACCTGATTCTTGCCAGAGGATATGTGGTGGGACAACACACTTTGATATTTAACGATCCGGCCGGCGACAAAAATGTAGCGCCGTATTTTAACTATTACGGTACCGATGCTTATTACGACTGGCCCGGGTATAACAATGGTTACGAAAACTTGGATCCGGACGGTAGTCATGGGGGAGTGGCATGGACCGTAAAGGCGGAATCATCGCAACCGGTTTATAATGATACAATTATAGACAACGATTATTATGAACACGGATTTTTTATGAACAATTACATGAATGGTTCGCACATGCGTTTTTTCCGGGATTACAACGGCGGATACAACAATCATTCGTGGTACACGCTTACCATGGCCGATGCTTCGGATGTGTGTTATGTAACCTGGACCCCTAATCTTCCGCAAGATGGTGCTTACGAAGTGTTTGCTTATATACCGGACGACCATGCTAATGCAACCAATGCCATGTATCATATTTTTAGCAATAACGGCGAGTCGGTAGTCCATATCGATCAGTCCGCCTATTCCAATCAATGGGTGTCGCTGGGTGTGTTTGATTTTTCGCAAGGCCAAAACGGGTATGTGTATTTAGGCGATTCCACGGGGACGGATTATAACGATATTGCGTTTGATGCCGTTAAATTTGAAAAGATGCCAGTAGGGCTTGATTTTCAGGTGGAAGATGTAAGCTGTTATGGGGGGAACGACGGAAGTATTACCGTAACGCCTACCGAGGGTACACCTCCTTATACTTATGTTTGGAGTACCAATCCGCCTCAAACCACTCAAACCGCAACAGGATTGTCTGCCGGAAGCTATTCCGTAACGGTAAGTGATAATAGCGGAAATACCTATGTCGGAAGTGCTACGGTAAATCAACCGCAGCCGATAACCAATGTTATTTCCGCCCAAAATCCTTCTGTTTCCGGTGCTACGGACGGTGCCATCTCTTTGGCTACTTCCGGTGGTACGCCTCCTTATACTTATACTTGGAGTCCGAATGTTTCTTCTACGGCCAGTGCTTCCGGTTTGAGTGCCGGCACTTATGTGATAACTACTACGGATGCTAATGGATGTTCGATTACCAATACGGTAGAACTGGTAGCCGGCTCGTGTCCCGAACCACAGAATTTGGTATTGCAATCCACGACTTCCTTTTCCGGAACGGTAACTTGGTCGGGAACATCGGCTAATGGCTATGTAGTGGGTATTACCGAACAGGGCACCAATAACTGGACCTATTTCCATACCGATACCGTGGTATATACTTTTACCGGATTGGCATCCAACACTACTTATACTTGTTCGGTGGCAGCCGATTGCGGAGGCGATACCAGCAATGCCATAACTCTTGATTTTACTACGCAAAATGTGGTGAATGTTACCATTGCGGAATGCTCCGGAACTTTTACGGATAATGGTGGTGTCAATGGCAATTATTCCGATAATCTGGATTATACCGTTACTATTCAGCCCAATGGAGCTTCAAGAATCAGCATTACTTTTGATTTTGCCGATATAGAAGCCAATTACGATACCTTGTTTATATACGACGGAGCTTCGACCAGTGCTCCGTTATTGAAATACCTTACGGGAACTTATACCATGTTTACTTTGGTTTCTAGCAGCGGTGCTATGACTTTCCGTTTCAAGTCGGACGGTGCCACTACGGGACAAGGTTGGGTAGCCCGTTGGACTTCTTATGGAGGCGACTGTGATTGCACGCCAGTAAGTGTGGCCGATTCGTCCGGTGTTTGGAGGACCGCAGACTATTTACAAACATTTACCGATGAAGCCAATACGCCATTGGGGATTAAAGAAAGATTTTATGATGTGATTTATTTTGAAAATAATCGTTGGACAGGAAACGGAACGCTCGGATTTTTTAATGAAAACTTCCAAAACGGAGCTATTGACAATACGATTTGGACGCAATTTGCCGGAACATGGGGAATAGAATCCGATCATTTGGTACAGACGGACGAATCTTTGTCAAATACCAATATTTCTGCGGCGGTAGAGCAAGATAACAATCATGCCTATTTGTATCATTGGAGTATGGCTATGACCGGAACGCAAACCAACAGAAGGGCGGGTATTTATATTTTTGCCGATGATAATGCTTCGTCCAACCGGGGTAATTCTTACATGATTTGGTATCGCTTGGATAATAACTTGATCCAAATCTATAAGGTACATTCGGATGGTTCTTACGATTTGGTTACCAATGATCCGTTTGTTTTTAATGACGGTCAGTGGTATGATTATAAGGTGTATTTCAATCCGGCTACCGGAGAACTCACTACCTATGTAGATGGTATAAAAGCTTCTTCTTGGATAGATCCGGCACCTTATACCGCAGGACATTATATTTCTTTGAGAACCGGAAACGCAAAAGTGTATTATGATGATATAAAAGTATATCAATCTCGGGATGCATTGGCCGAAGTAACGGTAGGTGCCGATATAACCAAGGCAATAAGGGTACAAAGCGTAAACGGAGTGCCGGTGGCAAGGGTTAAAACAATGATAATGAATAATCTTGAACACTTTTCTGCACTTGACGGCAACGAATTGAAAATAGATTGGACACCCCCGGCTGCCGTAACTTATGTGTATGACGGAACGGATGCCGATATCGATACAACTTTTGATCCGCACCAACTCTCGGCTAATTGGAGTTCGTCAATGGATGAAAATTCTGGAATAGATTCCTATTGGTATGCCATAGGTACTACTCCGGGAGGAACGGATGTGCAAGATTGGATGAGTAGCGGAACGGACACCGTAGTTACTGCTTCGGGATTTGTTACTTTGCAAGATAATGTAACCTATTATTTTACGGTAAAAGCCAAAAACGGGGCAGGTTTGCTTTCTGGGCCGGTTTCCAGCGACGGCCAGTTGGCGGCATTGGATCCGGTGATTGCGTTTGAAGCCTCTCAAACCGAGGTGTGCAAAGGTGATACCGTAGCATTCTATAACAATACTTTGTACGCTACTTCTTATACATGGTTGTTTGAAGGAGGTACGCCCTCGTCCAGTACGGCTGTCAATCCGGTAGTTGTTTACAATGTGGCCGGAACTTATGATGTTACTCTGATAGCTTACAATTCGGCCGGGGTT
>CAYMVE010000154.1:3446-4769 GCA_964393715.1 uncultured Bacteroidales bacterium
CTTACGGAGCATGATTACATTACGGTATATGACCATCCGGAAGCTGCATTTGAAGCCAATCCGCAGTCTTTGATTTTGCCCGATTCCATTGTAGTGTTTACCAACAATTCGCAAAATGCCACTTCTTATTGGTGGGACTTTGGAGATGGTACCACTTCTACCGATATGAATCCGTATCACTATTATCCGGTTCCAGGGGACTATACAGTTATGTTGGTAGCTGCTAACGAACATTGTGATCCGGACACGGCTACCGTTCTGATTTCCGTAGTAAGCGGAACAGACGAGCAGGGTTATTCCCGTGATATAACCGTTTCTCCCAATCCGGCTTCTGGATATATTTATATTACTGCTACCGGTACATTTGCTATGAATGCAGTAAAAAAGGTGGAAATTCTTTCTGCTGACGGTAAAACAATCAGGGTGCTTAAAGACTGGTACGGAAGACCTGTTGATATATCCGGATTGCCTGCCGGAGCCTATTATTTGCGATTTACTACCGATAAGGAAATGACGGTGCTGAAATTTGTGAAAAAATAGTCTTTGGTGAGTAACGGTTTCAAACGGCACAGTTCTTTGACGGCTGTGCCGTTTGTGTTTTTTTATTAATTTTACCACAATGAAAACAATTGTGTTGTTAAGGCATTCCGAGGCGGAAACAAAAAAGACGGGTATGACGGATTGGGACAGGAATTTGACGGAAGCCGGTACCGTTTTAGCAAAAAAATCGGCGTTGGCATTAAAAGAGCATGTACAAGAGGTGGATTTATGTGTATATAGTCCTGCACAAAGAACCCGCCATACTGCGGAGATTTTTTGTAGTTTGTTGCTTTGTAAAGATAAGTTGGGGGAAAAAGCCTTATACTATAATTTTGATTTTGACCATTTTTTTGATTTGATTTTTGCTTTGGATGATTCTATCAGTACCGTTTTGTTTGTCGGTCATAATCCTTTTATTACTCGAATTTCTATGTACTTAACCGACAAATACGATTTGTTTTTACATCCCGCCTCATTTACCGTTTGTCGCTTTGATGTAAACTCATGGATTGAGGTTAACAAAGGAAAACTTAAAGATTATGCATGGGTTTCTTCAAAGTGAAGTAATTTGACTTCGTTTTATCATAAAAATTAAAAGAGTTACCTTTGTGACTCTAAAAAATATACAATGGCCAAAAGGAAACTGAAAAAATTTGCGGAACTCGATACTTTTTCCAATGTTTTGCAAATACCCTATACGGAATTGTGGGATAAGGACTATGAATTAAAGGGGCAATGGGCAAAAAAAATTTTTGGCAACCACAATCCGGTTGTTTTGGAATT
>CAYMVE010000155.1:0-4698 GCA_964393715.1 uncultured Bacteroidales bacterium
TTGCGAAAACGCAATTTGAATATTAGCTAAGATTATTGTAATTATTATATATTTCATCATCATTTTATCTTATGCTTGCCAACGGTTGGGCTATGTGCAGTGGCGGGGTTTTTCGCACTTCTTTTCATTTTTACACATTTGTTTGTTTTATACATATTCATTTCATTATTAGCACTATACAAGTATTATGTATAGCCTTTGTTGCCAACAGTTTTCATTTTTTTATTCTAATTTTCCATTTAAAATCCAAACTTATCAAATGTTCGTATTTTAAGTCAACATCTGGATATATTTTCAGAAAAGTAGGTCTGTAAATTAATCCAACATAAAAATGTTTTCCAATTTGATGATAAGCATTGAGTGTAAACCCTATTGAATTGCTACATTTTGTAACAGGGGCTCTTGTCGGTGGTGGTGGATCAAAACTGTCATAATAAACAAGTTCCCATATGTTTCTTGACAAATTTAAACCATATCCAAAAGCAAATCTTCTAAATCTATAATTGTCAGTTAAACTTGTGGATATTGAATACATATTTTCTACTTCTCCTCTAAAGTCAACTGCTGCTGGAAAAGGAATGAAGAAGTCCGTCACAGCACTCCCTGTCAATGATATATATTTGTTTTCCTTATAGAAATACTCTAATCCGGCTGAAATCCCCCAAAATCCAGTATTAGTTTTTGAGGGTTCTTGATTAGGTTGAAGATAAAAGTTATTCACCCAAGGTAGAGAATATGTTAAATTAATTTGTCCTTTATTTGTTGGAAAACTCTTTGTCCAATAATCATAATATCTTTTAGAAATCGTAGGTCTTATAATTCCTGTTGTATCATGAGAATCTAAAAAGATGCTTTTTCCATAATAAAATCGTTTTTGATTGGTAAAGTCCACACCATACATTATTGGAAGAATTGGATAACATATAAGGTTCCAATATAAAAAAGTTGCATTTGGGGAAGCTTTAATAACATATTCTTTTATCAAAGTGTCACTATATAGCTTCACTCTCAAGTCCTTTTTCGAACGCCTTATTTTAAATTCAGCAGGTAAACTATAAACACTATCAAGTATTTCAGCTTTTGCATTTGGTAAATCTGTTGATACTTTTATGTTATAATCCTTTCTCAATATTAATGTCGCACATGACGACAAGAGAAATATTGGTATTAAGTAAAGAATTTTTCTCATTTTCAGAAATTTACAGGGTTTTAAATTGTTGGCAACATCCGTATATCACTACCTGGTGTTGATATATCTTCTATACAGGTACTATGCTTTATTACTTTTTACAAGTCTCCTCAAAAAACACTCTTACAAATATCGGATAATTTTTTTGTTTAACCAAGTAATTTTTTTCTTTCTTTTGGGAAGGATTTATTTAATCTTGTTCCAAACACCTTTCAATGAGAAAAAGCACGAAGGTTTATCTTATTTTCGCTCACGAGTGATTGTAAAAAACATTAGACAACCAAAAGGTCATAAGCAGGTAGCTATTGGGAACGTTATTGGTTAGTTTTTGACAAAAAAGCATAAAATTTATCCGAAATTCTCTTACCTTTGCACGACTAAAAACAGGCCTTTATGAAAAGAACGGAAATCAAAGAAATATTGAAAAATTCTCCTGTAGGGAGCAAGGTCAATGTAAAAGGTTGGGTGCGTACACGAAGAGGTAGCAAAAATGTAGGTTTTATTGCATTGAACGACGGAAGCACCATCAACAACCTTCAAGTGGTGGTAGAGGCGGACAATCCCGATTTTGAACAGTTGGAGCACATATATAGCGGTACAGCCGTATCCGTAACCGGCAATTTGGTAGAATCGTTGGGAAGCAAACAACGAGTGGAATTGTTAGCCGAAAAAGTGGAAATACTCGGCAGTTTGGACCCGAATGAATATCCTTTGCAGCCCAAAAAACACTCATTGGAGTTTTTACGCGAAATAGCCCACCTCAGATTCCGTACCAATACCTTCAATGCCGTATTCCGTATAAGACACGGTTTGGCTTATGCCATTCATAAGTTTTTCAACGACAGAGGGTTTTATTATATACACACACCGATAATTACAGGTAGTGATGCCGAAGGTGCAGGGGCAATGTTTCAGGTAACTACACTGGATTTGGCAGATGAGCAGAAAAACGAAGAAGGACAGCCGGATTATACCAAAGACTTTTTCGGCAAAAAAACCAATCTTACCGTATCCGGACAGCTTGAAGCCGAATTGGCGGCACTGGCTTTGGGCAAGGTATATACTTTCGGACCTACTTTTCGTGCCGAAAATTCCAATACCACACGGCATCTGGCTGAATTTTGGATGATAGAGCCCGAAATGGCTTTTTATGACATCCACGACGATATGGACCTGGCGGAAGAAATGTTGAAGTATTTGGTAAAGTATGTGCTGGACAATTTTCCCGACGAACTGGAATTTTTGAGGAAAAGACTTGCCGACGAAGAAAAAAACAAGAAAAAAGAGGAACGATCACCAGACTTACTGGAAAAGTTAAACAGTGTAATTGATGTTGATTTTGAACGAATTACCTATACCGAAGCCTTTGATATTTTGCGAAACTCAAAACCCAATAAGAAAGGACGGTTTGAATTTCCGGTGAAAGAATGGGGATTGGATTTGCAATCGGAGCATGAAAAATATTTGGTGGAAAAGCATTTCAAAAAACCGGTAATAATTACCGATTATCCCAAAGAAATCAAGGCGTTCTATATGAAGCAAAATGAGGATGGAAAAACCGTCAAAGCCATGGATGTGCTGTTCCCGGGAATCGGAGAAATAATAGGCGGGTCGCAAAGGGAAGAAAATTATGAAAAACTGTACAACCGGATAAAAGAACTGAACATGGACGAAAAAGAATTGTGGTGGTATTTGGATACAAGAAAGTTCGGAAGTGTGGTGCATAGCGGATTCGGATTGGGGTTTGAGAGATTGGTGCAGTTTGTTACCGGTATGGGAAACATCCGGGATGTGATACCTTTTCCGAGAACACCTAAAAATGCAGAATTCTAAAAAAATATTAGGCCATGGAAGATGTAAAAAAACAAAATAATAGCGAACCGGTAGAAACAAAGAATACGGAAAAAAAGTGCAAAAAAAACGGATTGTGGATTTTTCTTACGCTTCTGTTCATGATTTCCACGCTGGTATTGGGGTGGATGTTGTACACTTCCAATCAGGAAGTGAAGGTAGTATATGTGGAATTGAACAAAACCAAAAACGAAAAAGCCAGCATCAAACAGGAATTGGAAAACATGCTGCAACAATATGATGAACTCAAAACAAATAATGAAGCCTTAAACTCCCAAATAGAAGAACAAAAAGCCAAAATACAACAATTGATTCAAGAATTGGACAAAACCAAGAAAAACAGCTATTGGGAGATTCATAAATACAAAAAAGAGTTGGAGACTCTTCGCAAAATTTTGAAAAGTTATGTACATCAGGTGGACTCGCTCAATACTTTGAATCAACAATTGATGAAAGAAAATAAGGTGGTAAAATCCAAATACGAGCAAGTGGCGTCCGAAAAAGAAAATTTGGACTCAATTAAGCAAGAGCTGGAAAAGAAAGTGGATATTGCCAAAACATTGAGAGCCATCAATTTTAATATTACCGGCCTGAACAAAAAAGGTAAACCTAACAACAAAGCTAAAAAAGTCAAAAAAATACAAATATGCTTTACGCTGGCCGAAAATAAAGTAGTAGAACCGGGCAACAAGGTGGTATATTTGCGAATAGCAAGACCCGACGGTTCCATCATTACGGAATCGGAGTACAATTTGTTTGAATATGAGGGCAACAAAATAGCCTATACGGCCAAAAGAGAAATAGAATACAACAACAAAGACACCAATGTATGCATATATTGGACCAATGAAAGTGGCGAACGATTGATGAAAGGGACTTATTTTGCCGATATTTTTATTGACGGAAAAAATGTAGGTACATCCACATTTAAACTTAGATGATTGTAAAGGTAACACCGGATATCATACAACTTTTTGATAACAACGAAGAAAAGTTGATGCGCCTGATTAGGCAATTCCCCTATGATGTCAGGGTAAAGGTAAATTTGTATCCGATGCGGGCAGCCTCAGGCTATACGATATATAATCCGTACAAAAAGAATTTTACGATATCGATACATCCGCGTTTGACACGCTCGCAAAAACAATTGGTGCTGCTGCATGAATTTTCACACCTTGCTACCATTCTAAAATATGAGGATAAAGACATAAAATCACACGGACCGGAATATTTTACCGAACACCGTCACCTCATACAAACGATAGGAGCGGAAATTATCCGCCCCAAAGATTTCCGGAAAATACAAGAATGTTTATCCATAACCTCCAATTACAAGCAATTTAACCTGTGTCTGAAAGCCAATTTTTGGTCGTCGGTGAATGCAAAAGCCCCAAACAATGCAATTTTTTTGGTAAATGCTTCACAGTTTACCGAAAAATTTGTATTTTCGAAGAAAAAATACAGCATCCTTAAAAAAAATGCTTTGTATTATACGGTCGTTTCCGAAAAAGACGATGCCGTAGTTAAAATAAACAAATATGTAAAAGTACTACCATTATGAATGAGAATGTATATTGCGTAATTATGGCAGGCGGAGTAGGTACCCGGTTTTGGCCTATCAGCAGACAATCCCGCCCCAAACAATTTTTGGACATATT
>CAYMVE010000156.1:0-4680 GCA_964393715.1 uncultured Bacteroidales bacterium
CTGTTGGAGAGGCTGTTGAAAAACAAAAAAGCTTCCGTGCTTGAAGTTAAGAGAAACAAGGATTTTTCGATTGTTACGGCTAACCAGTGTTTTGAAGACATTGCCGCTAATGTAAGGATTTCTGCCTATGATGAATTGTTGAACGATGTGCGGATTGATCTTAAGTATGACAATGTCCGTGATGCGTTGGATAAAATTGACGATTTTTTGGCTAAAAACAATAAAAAGCATTATTTGTTTTACTTGAAAGGAAAAATCTTGTTAGCGATAAAAGATACGACAGGAGCTTTGAAAAACTTTCAGGAAGCTTTCACTCTGAAAAAGTCAAATGAGAAATACATTTTAGCTTATGCTAATACTTTGATAGCGAAGAAAAAATATAAAAAATCTTTGTCCGTATTAAAAATGCGTTTGAAGAAATATGGAGATGATCTTTTTTACATGAGAGCTTACGGTGCGGCTTTGTATTATGACGGAAACTATGCGGCATCCGTTAGTGTTTTGAAAGATAGTGTACTGCAGTATTTGTATAAGGATACTACGGCTTATTATCTTTTGGCGGAATCGTATTACAAACAAAAGCATTATTTTCCGGCATTGAAGGCTATCAATAAAGCAATAGAACTTTATCCCGACCAAGACCAATATATTTTTTTGAGAGGGAAAATTTATTATGAAACCCGTGCTTATAAAATTGCCATTAAAGATTTTAAGTATATAGTTGATTTGCAGCCGTTTAATGGGAAATATTATTTTTATTTGGGACTTGCTCAATTGAAAAACGGTGAGGAGTATAATGCTTGTAAAAATTTTAAGAAAGCGTTTTCGCTAAAGTATATGAAAGCCGATGCTTATTTGCGTAAAGAGTGTGTGAAATAACCTCTTTTAGGGGGGCTTGTGACAAGATGATTTGAAAAAATGCTGCCATTTCCGTTTGGTCAAAAATAGTTGTATGGGAGTATATGGAAACGCTATATCAATCAAACAGGTTATCTTTGTGTCGTAAAAAGGAGGTGTATGTTTTTTGTATTGTCAAAAATCTTGGTTTTTTTTACCCATCCTTTTACATGGGTATTGATGTTTTTGTCCGGCGGGTTGTTTTTAAAAAAGCATAAACTGAAAAAGATAAGTTTGATTTTATCTTTTGCTACGGCTTTGTTTTTTTCGGAAACGGTTATCTTTAATTTTTTTATGGATTGGTGGGAACCGGATGCCAAGCCTTTAAATCAATTGGATAAGTCGTACGATGTAGCTGTGGTGTTGGGGGGGGTTGCTACTTATGATTCCGGAGCTGATAAAATTATTCCGCGATATGCAGCCGACAGGTTGATGCAGGCTGTGAAATTGTACAAATTAGGAAGGGTCAAAAAGATTTTGATAAGCGGAGGAGCTGCGGGGTTGTTTATAGAAAGGAAGCCTGAAAGCGTTTTTTTAAGAAGATATTTGTTGGCGGTAGGAATTCCCGATACAGACATTGTTATAGAAGACCGTTCGAAAAATACTTATGAGAATGCGATTTTTACCTATCAAATATTTAAGCGTAACGGTTGGCTCAATCGCAAATTTTTGTTAATAACTTCGGCGTTTCACATGCGGAGGGCTGCGGCTTGTTTCAAAAAGGCCGGCTTAACTCGTTTCGATACTTTTCCGGTAGATCAGTACGGAGGTCGGTTGGATGTGGATTATCATTTGCTATTATTACCCAAAGCGGAAGTAATGGCTTATTGGAACATTCTTACCAAAGAATGGGTGGGGATGATCATGTACCGGTTGGTAGGGTATATTTAAATGGTGAAGGACAATGGGAGATTTATCGTATTTCAGAAGTTGTGGATTTGTGTATGTAAAAAGAGAAAAGAAAATGAAGAAAAAAGTTTATATCGAAACATACGGTTGCCAAATGAATGTGGCGGATAGTGAACTGGTGGCTACATTGATAGGCGAAAAAGGTTATGAATTGACAAACGACATAAGTGAAGCCGATGTAATGTTCGTAAATACTTGTGCGGTTCGTGAGCATGCGGAACAACGGGTTTTGAGCCGGTTGGATTATTTCAATACCTTTAAGCAGAAGCGTCCGGATGTAAAAATCGGAGTGCTTGGTTGTATGGCAGAACGCATGCGTGATACATTGTTTGAGAAGAAACCTTTTGTGGATATTGTAGCCGGTCCGGATGCCTATCGTAATTTGCCGGAGATGATAGCTACCACGGAAAGCGGACAAAAGACTATCAATGTTATTCTGTCGAAAGAAGAGACTTATGAAGGCATTTTGCCTACCAGATATGATAGCAACGGACTATCTGCTTTTATTTCCATAATGCGTGGATGCGACAATATGTGTACTTTTTGTATTGTGCCTTTTACACGCGGCCGGGAGCGTAGCCGTTCGGTAGATAGTATTTTGGAAGAGACGAGGCAGATTGTTTCCGAAGGATACCGGGAAATAACTTTGATAGGACAAAATGTAGATAAGTATTCGTATAAGGATGTGAATTTTGCCCGCTTGTTGGCTTTAGTTGCCGACGAAGCAAAAGACCTGAGAATACGGTTTGCCACTTCTTATCCGCAGCATTTTACCGAAGAAGTGTTGCAAGTGATGGCGGAAAAGTCCAATGTATGTCATTATATCCATTTACCGGTTCAAAGTGGTAGCAATCGTATATTGGAGCGTATGAAAAGAGGTTATACCCGGGAGTGGTATTTGGAACGAATAGCGATGATTCGCTCGTATGTGCCTGATGCCGCCATTTCTACCGATATTATTGCCGGTTTTTGTGGCGAAACGGAAGAAGACCATAAAGACACATTAAGGCTGATGGAAGAAGTGGGCTTTGATTATGCTTATATGTTCAAGTATTCCGAGAGACCCGGTACTTATGCAGCCAAATTTTTGAAAGATGATGTGCCGGAAGAGGTAAAAGCCAGAAGGCTGAACGAAATAATAGATTTGCAGCGTAAACTTTCGGAAGCAAGTAATAAGAAAGACTTGAACAAAGTTTTCAAAGTGTTGGTGGAAGGAAAATCGAAAAAGTCGGATAAAGAACTTTTCGGGCGTAATTCGCAAAACAAAGTGATTGTATTTCCGGCAAAAAATGTAAAAAAAGGAGACCTGGTGCGTGTCAAAGTTACCGGATATACTTCGGCTACACTGAAAGGAGAAATAATTTAACCCTGAAATATTATGAAAACCATACCACATTTTTTGGATTTGATAGAAAGTAAAATAGCGCAATTGGATTTGCCCGATGTGCCGGCCAATCTGTACGAACCTATCAGATATATCTTGGAAAAAGGCGGCAAAAGAATAAGGCCTTTGTTGGTGCTTTCGTGTTATTCCATGTATGCGGACAATGTGGAAACGGCATTGACTCCTGCTGTCGGATTGGAGGTGTTTCACAATTTTACCTTGTTGCATGATGATATAATGGACAAAGCGGATTTGAGGCGAAACAGGCTTACCGTTCATAAGAAGTGGAACGAAAACATTGCGATTTTGTCAGGCGATGCTGCCATGGTAATAGCTTATGACTTGATAAGTGAGGCTCCGGCATCTGTTTTGCGTGAGGTCATCAAGTTATTTAACAAAACGGCTTTGGAAGTATGTGAGGGGCAACAGTATGACATGGATTTTGAGGAGCGAAAGGATGTTGGTTTGGACGAGTATATGGAAATGATACGCCTCAAAACTTCCGTGCTTTTGGCTGCTGCCATGAAAATGGGGGCAATGATGGCCGGTGCTCCGCAGAAAGAAACGGAGCTGTTGTATCAGGCCGGTATAAATCTTGGGTTGGCGTTTCAGTTGCAAGACGATTATCTGGATACTTTCGGCGATACAGAGGTTTTTGGCAAAAAAACCGGAAATGACATTCTGGAAGAAAAGAAAACTTTTTTGTTGATAAATGCTTATCTGAAAGCTACTCCGGAATTAAAAGAAAAAATGGATGAAGCTTTTTCCAGCCGGATTTTGACTCCGGAAGAAAAAGTGAAGGTGATAAAAGATATTTTCGTCTTGCTCGGATTGGACGATTTGATAATGGAGGAAATAGACAAGTATTATCAAAAAGGTATCAATTTGTTGTCGAAAGTGAAAGGGGATAAATATGTATTGGAGCAACTGATTACTTTTTTTGAAGCCTTGAAAAACAGGAACAAATGAGATTCTGGTTTTGGATAGTAGGAAGTTTTTTAATATGGCCGTTGGTTGCCCAACATCGTATTTTACCCGGTGCTTATGCTACCGGTGAATATTTGCCGCTACTCACAGGTAAAAAGGTGGCTGTTGTAGCTAATCATACTTCGTTGATAGCTGGAAAACATTTGGTAGATACTTTGCTGGCTTCTGGGGTGAATGTGGTAAAGATTTTTTGTCCCGAACACGGATTCAGGGGGAAAGCGTCTGCAGGTGCCCGGATAGCGGACGGGAAAGATGCGGCTACCGGATTGCCCGTAATATCGTTGTACGGAAAACACAAAAAACCAACTGTTGCCGACTTGAAAGATGTGGATGTGGTGGTGTTTGATTTGCAGGATGTTGGTGTGCGTTTCTATACCTACATTTCCACTTTGCAGTTGGTAGCAGAGGCTTGTGCGGATAATGCCGTACCTCTGATTGTATTGGACCGTCCCAATCCGAATGGTTTTTATGTAGATGGTCCGGTACTGGATACTGTTCGTTAC
>CAYMVE010000157.1:0-4617 GCA_964393715.1 uncultured Bacteroidales bacterium
TTTTCGGATAACTTCCATCGAAAAAAAAGAAGCCGTAAAAAACCCGCCGGCACCGTTTACCACCTCCACCTTACAACAGGAAGCAAGCCGCAAACTGGGTTTTTCGGTAAGCAGAACCATGCGTATAGCTCAAAAATTGTACGAAGAAGGACACATCACCTACATGAGAACGGATTCCGTACATCTTTCCAATCTGGCTATCAATACCGCCAAAACCGTAATAAAAGATTTGTTCGGATCCGAATATTCGCAACCGAGACAATATCAAACCAAAATAAAATCGGCACAAGAAGCACACGAAGCCATAAGACCGACCTATTTGAACAAAAGAGAAATTGAAGGAAATACCGCCGAAAAAAAATTGTACGATTTGATATGGAAGCGCACACTGGCTTCCCAGATGAAAAGCGCCAAGTTCGAACGAACCGTTATTACCATAGAACACTCCGGCATTCCAGCTCCTTACGATAAGTTGAAATGGCAAGCCGAAGGAGAAATTTTACTGTTTGACGGATTCTTAAAATTGTACAACGAATCGGCCGACGAAGAAGACAAAGAAAACCCATCGAAACTTCTTCCCCCAGACATTAGTGAAAAAACACCGGTAGAGAAGAAAAAAATTATTGCGACACAACGTTTTACAAGACATTTGCCACGATACACGGAAGCATCACTCGTAAAAAAACTCGAAGAACTCGGTATTGGCCGTCCTTCCACTTATGCCCCCACCATCTCTACCATACAAGAAAGAGGTTATGTGGAGAAAAAAACGATAGAAGGCAAAGAAAGAACACTGAAAATATTTACCCAATCAAAAGGAACCGTTACCGTAAAACACAAAAAAGAAAAAGCCGGCTATGAAAAAAACAAACTGGTACCTACGGACATAGGACGAATAGTAAACGGATTTTTGTTAAAATATTTCTTGGACATTGTAGATTATAATTTTACCGCCAAGGTAGAAAAGCAATTTGACATTATCGCCGAAGGAAAACTGGATTGGCGTAAAATGATTGCCGACTTTTACAAAGAGTTTCATAAAAAAATAGAAAAAACTTCGGAAACCGCCAAAAAAGAAATAACCGGAAGAGAACTGGGCATAGACCCTACTACTCAAAAACCTGTGTGGGCCAAGATTGGAAGATACGGGCCTTATGTACAACTCGGCGACAACAACGATGCCGAAAAACCTAAGTTTGTACCGATTCCTCCATCAAAAAGTATAAACGAAATCAGCCTCGACTATGCCTTGAAATTACTCTATCTGGACAAAGTGGTAGGTCAGATAGAAGGCAAAGAAGTAACCCGCGGAATTGGTAAATACGGCCCCTATATACACTGGAACGGCAAATATTATCCGTTACCCAAAGATGTAGATATCACCGAAGTTACGGTGGAATTAGCCAAAAAAATAATAGCGGAAAAACAACAAAAAGACAAAGAACGCATTGTAAAACAATTTGACGAAGACAAAGACTTGCAAGTACTTAAAGGCCGATGGGGAAACTATATCAAATACAAAGGCAAAAACTACAAAATACCCAAAGAATACAAGAACAAAGAGTTGTCTTATTCCGATTGTATGAATATTATCAAATCCGCTAAAAAAAGTTAATCATGGACTTTGCGGAACTGGCATTCAACAAAATAGAAGGATTGTCGCTGAGAAACGATTCGTTTTATGTTCCCGAAAACATTCATACTTCCGATAAGTTTGGCATAACCAAGGCCCTACAAGAATGGAACGGCAAAGATAAAGTCGTTTTCCTGTTTTCGGTATCCCTGTCCGAACAAGAACAGGTTTCCAACACCCTCATAAGAAAAGAGTTATATGCGTTGGAAAACATCAAACGTCCATTTTTGTTTTTTGATTTGGGAGACCTTAAAATAAGTAAAGAAAAAGCGGAATCCGCACTGACTTATATTTTTTCGGAGGTGCACGAAAATTTTGAGGCCGATTATAAATTCGTCGTATTGGCTCCGTCTCGCAAACTGATTCCTCCTATTGCCACGGCCATCCCGGAAAAAGATATAATAGTCAGCGATGTCAATATAAGATTCGATTTGGAAAAAGAAACGAAGCAATTAAACAATAGCGGAAAAATCCTGTTTTACAACTTGTTACCAGTGTTACAATTTTATTACAACAAAGAAGTACACGGCAATTCCGACTATGTGAACATCATACGACTGGGAGAAATAAAAAACGATACTTTTCTGGCAGAACCTTATTTCAGAGAAAGCCGATTAGCCGTTTACTCAGCTGATGCCGTTTCCGCCGTTTTTGCTCCCGGATCAGATATGAAATCTCCCAACGGATTGGATGCTTATCAATTTTCCACCTTTTCGTATCTTGCAGCCATCTGTCACAGCATACGGTATAATGTTTACACAGCCTACAACCACCCGTCGGACGATCCGGCCAATCTCACCGGAAAATTGCTTGCCCAATCGTTGTGGCTCTATCTGAACACCTTTACTACCGCAGAAGAAGAAGATCCAAAAATAATGAGCGAAACCGACGATTTTGAAAAATTCATCCATTACTATACCGATTTTGACAGCGAATTGATTTTTTACAAGAGCAAAAAAACCGGAAGGATGTGGTTTTATGTTCCGGGACAAGATTTTTTTGTAGCCATATCGGAAAAAGAATACCTAAACATTACCAAAGGTTTGGTGCCCGATAGAATATTCAAGATATTGAAAAAATTGTAAACTTATGGATTTTGTATGGCAGTTTCAGGATTGGGGGCTTGTAGATTACGGCGAGGCATGGGACAAACAGCGTAAGTTGTGGAATGAAGTAAAAGAAAGTAAATTCTCCACCCCCGAAAAAAAAAGTACTATCAATTACCTTGTTTTCTGCGAACATCCTCATGTCTATACTTTGGGCAAAAGCGGCCATGACGAAAATTTATTGATTCCCGACAATTTGTTGGCCAAAATAGGTGCTAAATATTTCCATATCGACAGAGGAGGCGATATTACTTACCACGGTCCCGGTCAGATAGTCGGCTATCCGATTATAGATCTTGATAATTTCGGTTTGGGAGTAAAGTATTATATCCATTCCATAGAAGAAGCGATCATTCGTTTTTTGCGACACTACGATATAGAGGCTACGCGTTTGGAAGGTGCCACCGGAGTATGGTTGGATGCACACACACCCAAAGCCCGGAAAATATGTGCCATCGGAGTCAAAGTAAGCCGGTGGATTACCATGCACGGTTTTGCTTTTAATGTAAATACCGATTTAAATTATTTTTCCTACATCAACCCTTGCGGATTTACCGACAAGGGAGTAACCTCCATGGCCAAGGAGTTGGGGCATCCTCTTGATTTTGAAGCTATAAAATCCGAACTTGTAGCAGAATTCGAATCGGTATTCGGACACAACATTGAACGATGAACTACGAAGAAACCATATCCTATTTGTTTTCGCTCCTACCTATGTACCAGCGGGTAGGGAAAGCCGCTTACAAAAAAGATTTAAGCAATACGCTGGCGTTGGATGATTATTTCGGGCATCCGCACCGGGCTTTCAAAACCATTCATGTTGCCGGCACCAATGGCAAAGGTTCCGTTTCTCATTACATAGCATCGGTATTGCAAGAGGCCGGTTACAAAACAGGACTTTACACTTCCCCACACCTGAAAGACTACCGGGAGCGAATCAAAATAAACGGAGTGGAAATAGAAAAAGATTTTGTAACGGATTTTGTCCGATCGGCTCTGCCGGCTATTGAAAAAATAAGGCCTTCATTTTTTGAACTGACCGTATTGATGGCTTTTGTCTATTTCAAAGAAAAACAGGTGGATATAGCGGTTATTGAAACTGGTATGGGGGGACGTCTGGATTCAACCAACATCATTCATCCTTTACTGTCGGTCATTACTTATATTGATTGGGACCATGCCGAGTTTTTGGGAAATACTTTGGAAAAAATTGCAGCCGAAAAAGCAGGCATCATAAAAAAAGGGATACCCGTAATAACGGGTGAGTGGAAAGAAGAGCCTTTGGAGGTTTTGAAAACGACAGCACAGAGTAAAAAGGCAGACTTGATAGTAGCCCCGCAACAATATCGCATAGATTACTTGATGGAAACCCCGGACGGTTTTCTGAGCGTAAATGTAAAAGACCGCAAAGGAAAGACCGTTTATGCCGGTTTGAAGTCGTCTCTTACGGGATATTACCAGCCAAAGAACATCATCACTTCATTGGTATCCTTGGAAACCTTGCAGCGGCGTGGCATAGGTATCGGAACAGACGCCATCCGGAAGGGATTTGAAAAAGTGGTAACCAACACAGGCATCAAGGGCCGATGGCAAATTATCAGACACCGGCCGGAAATTATTTTGGATATGGCCCACAACGAAGATGCCATCCGTCAGGTTATACAAGCGGTTCAAAAACTCCCCTATAAAACCTTGCGAATAGTTACCGGCTATGTCAATGACAAGCATTTGCACAAAATCATTGCTCTACTACCGGCAGATGCTTTGTATTATGTTACGCAAGCCTCAATACCAAGAGCCAAAGACGCCGAAACACTAGCCCGGCAAATGAAACAAGCCGGATTGCACATCGCAAGCGTGGATAATGCAGTAAAGCAA
>CAYMVE010000158.1:0-4604 GCA_964393715.1 uncultured Bacteroidales bacterium
TTTTCGTGTAACCACCACATTGCACAAAAAGAAAACCTGCAAAAAAATCAAAAAGTACCCACCGACACCAGTAAAGTAATAAAACAAGTGAGAATTGATCATAGTGCTCCTAATCAAGACTACATAGACAGCATAAAAGCAGTGAAAACTAAGAAAAAACGGTGAAGCATAAACATAATGAAACAACCCTAATCCCCAAATAATGTTTGAAAAAGTTAATACATTTTTTAATTTTTTTATAAAAATAGATTATTATTTCCAAAATAAAAGAAACTTTATTTTCATTTGGGGAGCCATTGTTATAGTTTTGATTGCACCATTGATTGATTATTTACTATTACCTCGAAGACTTTCTCTAACATCAATAGCAACCTATCTGTATCTTTTCTTTTTCATCATATCCAGCATTGCATGGGCAGGAAAATTCAGGAACGAAAATAATAAATGGTCTTATAAAAGATTGAAGAACAGGGTTGTATTATATTTTTCTCTATTAAAAGAAACATTTGCAGAAGTAAAACAAAAAGATCGAGATAGCAAATTCTTTACTTTGGGTTTTTGGTTTTTCCTATTAGGTTTTTTAATTAAAGCTTTCCAAAACATATCGGAAATATTTAGAATGCCCTTTCAATACATTTTAGGCATAAAAATAGGACTATTAAGAACCTTTGAAAGTTATACCAATTTAGGTTGGATACTAATAGTTACAGGATTATTTATTTTACTTTACTTACATTTTACTAAAAAAATAGATTTAATACAAGTGCTTTTCAACAATTCGATAAAACCTCATGCCCTCAATTTGAATATTGCCAATAACAATATCGTAAACTTGAAGAATGAGCTGCAAGTAGAAGAATTAATTGCTACAAATCTGGATGAAATATTTAAGATATCTTTCAAAATGGAAACCTGTATTCCGCATTTTAGAAAGTGATTATGAAGAAGATTTATTAAAATATTTGTCTAAGGCTTTAAGATAGTATTGATAATCAATATACAATAAAATCAGGAAACAAATATGGTAGAGTTGATTTAGTGATAAATAGGTCAATCTTTATCGAAATTAAAAGATCAATAAAAGAAGGGGAACGGGATAGAAGCATGGGACAAATAATAAAATACCAAAATATTATTGAAAGCACCCACTCTCCATTAATGTTACTAATAATTGATGATGACTTAACTACCATTATTAAGAAATATACAGATTTTATAAAAGAAAGATTATAACAGCAAGCATATACAGAAACTACTGGTACTAATAACAGCTCCGGTAAGATAAAAAATTTTTACCATATCATCCTCCAAACCAAAATATTCCACTACCAACTCCAAGGGCATTATTGTATCTTTTTCCGAGCCAAAATTTATGTGTAACTTTGTAAGTAATAAAAAACAGCATTTATGAAACGAAAAGATCTGGTGGCACCTTCCGTTTTATCTGCCGACTTTCTACATTTGGCCGATGAAATAGAGATGGTAAACCGTAGCAAAGCCGACTGGTTTCATTTGGATGTTATGGACGGCATGTTTGTACCCAATATTACTTTTGGCTTTGATATTATTGCCCAAATTAATCGTTTGGCCCGGAAACCCATGGATGTGCATTTGATGATAGAAAAGCCGGAGCGTTATATCGAAAGGTTTGCCCGAAGTGGTGCCGACCTTATTACGGTACATTACGAAGCAGCTCATCATTTGCACCGGGTAGTTATGCAAATCAAGGAAACCGGATGTAAGGCAGGTATCGCTATCAACCCGCATACACCGGTTTGGGTGCTGGAAGAAATTATCCGGTATGTGGATATGGTATTGGTAATGTCTGTGAATCCGGGATTTGGCGGGCAAAAATTTATTGACAATGCTATCGGGAAAATACAAAAACTCCACAAAATGAAATCGGAGTGTTGTCCCGATATGATGATAGAGGTGGATGGCGGTGTGAATTTGGAAACCGGTAAAGCGTTGTTGGAAGCCGGAGCCGATGTATTGGTCGCCGGAAGTTTTATTTTCAAAAACGATAATCCGTTGTCGGTTATTGATAGTCTGAAAACATTATAATTACATGAAACGCACTATATTTATAGGGTTTATCCTTTTGTTGGAATTAATGGCATGCAGGCCTTCTCAAATTTCGGTCAATTTTGACAAAGTGAAAGAAGGGCGGCAATTAGAGGCGGCAAAACTTATTTATCCTCCGGAATTTATGGAACTGTGGGTACAAAATACCGAGAAAAAATCCATTTACAACCTGAAAAAGTTGTACGAAGATACCGTTTTTGCATACTTTGGCAGGTATTTTTTCGATAAGAAAACACGGAAACAAAAACCGGCATTATTCAAGGTCGGCAAAGATACTCTTGAGACCTATTTTCCTGATTATCAGAAAATAAAAGGTTGGGAAATCAGAAAAAGTTTTTATAAAAAAATCGTGCCGGATGCGGACAAAAAGAAATGGAAAAATCTCAAATGTAACAGTTCCTCTTCTTCTCAGCGTTATGTGTATAAAGTGCTATCGCCGAAAAAGATGGAAATAGCTATGGAATGGACGGTAAGATGTGGCGTAAGTGTAATGTTTACGAAGCAATACCGAGCTACTTATGATTTTGAGTCAGGAATCATAAAGTAAGATAATGGGAAAGATAATTGCATACATATTGATTTTACCGGTATGGTTTTACAAAAAATTTATTTCTCCGTTGTTACCCCCATCTTGCCGGTACTATCCTACTTGTTCTACTTATACCATAGAGGCTTTGAAAAAACATGGCCCTTTGAAAGGGTTGTTTTTGAGTACCCGTAGGATATTTTTTTGTAGCCCGTGGGGAGGAAGTGGAAGCGATCCTGTGCCTGAAAAATTTTATTGGTCCCAAAAGAATGCTCAAAAAAATAATGATTTAACATATGCCAATCATTTTAATTTCAAAACTTATGTAAGTCATCTTAAAAAGAACGGACTATGAAAAAATATTTCTTTTTTGTGTTAAGTGTGATGAATATTTTGGGGTATGCTCAGGGAGTTGAACCTGTGGTACTTATCTCGGGAAAAGTAGTAAACGAACGAAACATGGAACCCATAGCGGCAAAAGTTATATACGAAGAATTGCCCGACGGAAAACTGGCCGGTATAGCCAGGTCCAATCCACTTACGGGTGAATATAAAATAATTTTGCCACGCGGAAAAAATTACGGTTATTATGCCATTGCCGAAGGTTATTACAGCATACCCAGACACCTGGATGTACGAAAACTAAAAAAGTACGAAGAAATAGACGAACAAAACCTGTTTATGGCACCGGTCAAAAAAGATCAGGTGATTTTTCTCAACAATGTTTTTTTCAAGGGACGAACAGCCGAATTGTTACCGGAATCTTACCCCGAATTGAAAAGGTTTATTGAATTTTTGAAGGAAAACAAACGGGTAAAAATCTTGATTACAGGACATACCGATAACAGGGGTAAGGCCGAAGAACTTCTTGAACTTTCAACACAAAGGGCTCAGAAAATTGCCGATTACCTGATAGCTAACGGAATCAAGGAAAAACGCATTCAGGTAAAAGGATACGGCGGCTCCAGACCCATTGCCTTTAACAAATCGAAGGAAGGCCGTGAAAGAAACAATCGAATAGAGGTAATCATCGTATCAACCGGTAAAAAAGATTAATAAAGAAATGAAAAAAATTGTAATATTACTGGTATGGCTGTCCGGTGTGACATTGGCATCTCTAACTGCACAAAAAATAGCACCTGCCGTTGTAATTATAAAGTTGAAAAACGGAAAAAGCTTGCCGGAAACTTCATATTTTGCCAAAAAATATCACATTCAAATCCGTTCGATAAAGCGTATTTATCCGCCGGAACGCTTTCCTAAAGTATCGGCAGACAGATTTGGACATAAGCCGGTTGATTTGTCATTGTTTTATCGCTTGGAACTGGCAACTCCGGGCAATGAATTTAAGGTGGCTTCATTAATCTCTAATGATGAGGCGGTAGAATATGCGGAACCGTATTATCTGCCCGAACCTCTGTATGTTCCCAACGACCCGAAGATTCCTTCGCAATATGCTTTGAGTGCCATTAGAGCGTTTGAAGCTTGGGATATTTTCCGGGGTGATACGACGGTTATCGTGGGAATTACCGATATGGGAATTGATTTGGCCCATGAGGATTTGCAAAACAAAATAGCGTATAACTACCACGATCCCATAGATGGTATTGACAACGACAATGATGGTTTTACCGATAATTTTTATGGCTGGGACTTGGGCGATAACGACAACAATCCACAGTGGAACGAGGCTGGTACAACGGGCGAATTGCAACATGGTGTTTGGGTATCCGGAGCCGGATTTGCCGAAACGGATAACAGTACAGGTATAGCTTCCCCCGGATTTAATGTGAGATTTTTGCCTGTAAAAATCAGCGATAGCAACGGAGCTTTGGTTAAGTCGTACGAGGGGATTATTTATGCGGCTCAGCACGGTTGCAAGATCATCAATTGCTCGTGGGGGAGTACTTTCTATTCGCAATACGCGCGCGATATAGTGGATTATGTTACCTATACTTTCGGTTCATTGGTGGTGGCGGCAGCCGGAAATTAC
>CAYMVE010000159.1:0-4596 GCA_964393715.1 uncultured Bacteroidales bacterium
TAATCAGAATTATGATATTTTTCATAGCTTTCTTTTTCTACAAATTTACAAAAAATTTTAGATAGTCTATTTTTTATCTTGGCCCCCCTTTAAACGGAATTTTTGAGCTTCTACAAATTCCGTAACCAATGCACAGATGCAATAAAAAAGGCCGCCGTAAGGCGGCCCCCTCATTCATTCCAAAACCGGAACATTCCTTAATTTTTGTTTTCAAACTTGTTTTTGATATATTTCAAAATACCACCGGCTTTAATGATTTCAACTTGTCTTTCGTTCAAACCGTGTTTTAGCGGTATTTCCACATCCTTACCCTTAATTTTCAAGGTAAGAATATTATCGTTTCCCGCTGCAAAATTAGCAGTGTCTATCACCACATCATCTCCTTGTTCTATCTTATCATAGTCGTCGGGATTAACAAAAACAAGCGGCAAAATACCGAAATTCACAAGGTTGGCATGGTGTATTCTTGCAAACGACTTAACCACCACAGCCTTAACACCAAGATACATGGGCGCAATAGCCGCATGTTCCCTGGATGAACCTTGTCCGTAATTTTCACCGCCAACAATCACGCCGCCACCTTTTTCTTCTTTTGCTTTCAAGGCCCTGTCTGCAAAAGTATTGTCAATAATGCTGTAAACAAACTTTGATATGGCGGGTATGTTGGATCTCAACGGCAGCACTTTGGCACCCGCAGGCATAATATGGTCGGTTGTAATATTGTCTTCGACCTTCAATAATACTTCCGCATTGATATTATCTTCCAGCGGTTCTTTGTATCCTACATAATTAATGGTAGGAGCTTTGAACACTTCCACTTCTTCCGGAAATGCTGCCGGTGCAATTATCATGGAGTCGTCTATTTCAAATCTGTCCGGCAATGTGATTCTGATAGGTTCCAGTCCGAGATTACGCGGATCGGTAATTTGACCGGTCATGGCAGCAGCCGCAGCCACTTCCGGCGATGCCAAATAAACACCGGCATCTTTGGTACCGCTTCTTCCGTAAAAGTTTCTGTTAAAAGTTCTCACGGAAACACCTCCGGAAGGCGGAGCAAATCCCATACCGATACAAGGACCGCAAGCATTTTCCAAAAAGCGGAATCCGGCTTCGAGCAATAAGTCATAAGCCCCTTCTTTGGTTATCATGTGCAGCACTTGCTTACTTCCCGGTGAAATAGCGGCCGTCACATAAGGATATACAGGTCTTCCTGCGTATTCAAACATCTTGGCTACCGTCATCAAGTCCCTATACGAAGAATTGGTACAAGACCCTATGGCAACCTGATGCACTTTGATTCCTTCAACTTCCTTCACCTTTTTAACATTGTCCGGAGAGTGAGGCAAGGCAATCATCGGTTCGAGTTCGTCAAGATTTATTTCCACCACTTCGTCATAGGTAGCATCCGGATCGGCTTCAAGGCGTCTCCATTGAGATTCACGACCTTCGGCTTTCATGAACAAATAAGTTTGTTCGTCACTGGGGAAAATAGAAGTAGTGGCTCCCAATTCCGCTCCCATGTTGGTAATGGTGGCTCTTTCGGGTACCGACAATTCTTGTACACCGGGGCCTCCGTATTCAAATATTTTTCCCACACCACCTTTTACGGATAATCTGCGGAGCAATTCCAAAATAATGTCTTTTGCCGAAACAAAAGGTTGTAACTTACCCGTCAAATGTACTTTTACCACCTTAGGCATGGTAAGATAAAACGGCTCTCCGGCCATAGCCAATGCCACATCCATACCTCCGGCACCGATAGCAAGTGCTCCGATACCTCCGGAAGTAGGAGTATGCGAATCCGAACCTAACAAAGTTTTTCCCGGAACCGCAAACCTTTCTACATTCAATTGATGACAAATACCGTTACCTGCCTTACTGTAATAAATTCCGTACTTTGCTGCTACGGTTTGCAAAAACAGGTGGTCGTTGGCATTTTCCGGACCACCGGCTTGCAAGGTATTATGATCGACATAAGAAACCGACAATTCCGTTTGAACCTTTGGCAATCCTATCGCTTGAAAGTGCAGATATGCCATTGTTCCGGTAGCATCTTGCGTAAGCGTATGGTCTATTCGGATACCTATGCTTTTACCCGCTACCATTTCACCTTCAACCAGGTGTGCTTTAATAATTTTTTGTACAATATTAAGTCCCATCTTTTTGTAAAATTTAAATTCAACCAAGCGCAAAGATATAAAAAATACCGTTTGTAGGTTTTCATACCAAAATATTTTTATTCAGCAATCAATTAGCACCGAATTTTATGTATTATTGCAAAAACTTAAATAAAAACCGAACAAACGATGAAAACAAAGATTATCTGGACAAAAACAGACGAAGCACCTTATTTGGCCACTCATTCACTTTTTCCTATTGTAGAAGCATTTACAAAAAATGCCGGAGTGGAACTGGAAACCAGAGATATTTCCTTAGCCGGTAGAATACTGGCAACTTTTCCCGATTACCTGACGGAAGAACAACGAATAAATGACGATTTGGCTTACCTCGGAGAATTGGTAAACCAACCGGAAGCCAATATCATAAAACTTCCCAATATAAGCGCTTCAATCCCTCAGCTCAAAGCCGCTATTGAAGAGCTAAGATCGAAAGGATATATGGTACCGGAATATCCGGAAGAACCCCAAAACGATAAAGAAAAAGAAATAAAAGCAAGATATGCAAAATGTCTGGGTAGTGCCGTAAATCCCGTTTTGCGACAAGGGAATTCCGACCGCCGGGTAGCACCCTCCGTAAAAAACTTTGCCAAAAAATATCCGCACACCCTCAAAGACTGGGATACAAACAGCAAAACTCATGTGGCACACATGGACGAAAACGATTTTTACGGCAATGAAAAATCCATAACGGTAAACGAGGCAACAACCGTTAGATACGAACTCCACAAAGACGATGGAACCGTAGAAATACTAAAAAAAGAGATAAAGCTCGATGCCGGCGAAGTATTGGACGGCACCTTTATGAGTGCCCGTCATCTTTCAGAATTTGCCGAAAAACAAATCAAAGAAGCCAAAGAACAAGATGTTTTGTTTTCAGTACATTTGAAAGCCACTATGATGAAAGTCTCCGACCCGATTATTTTTGGTCATTTTGTAAAAAATTATTTGAAAGATGTTTTTGAAAAATACGATACCGAATTCAAAGAAATTGGAGTAATTCCCGATTTGGGAATAGGTGACATCTACAAAAAACTGGAAAAACTGCCGGAAGCCAAAAGAAACGAAATAAAAGAAGCCATTGAAACCACCTTAAAACACAACGCACCATTGGCTATGTTTGACTCCGACAAAGGCATTACCAACCTACATGCCCCCAACCTTATCATCATTGATGCCTCGATGCCTCCACTAATCAGAGATGGAGGCAAGATGTGGGGTCCCGATGGACAACTCCATCAAACCAAAGCCGTTATTCCGGATAGAACTTATGCAGTCATCTATAAAGAAGTGGTTGATTATCACAAAGAAAACGGCGCTTTCAATCCTGCCACCATGGGCAATGTATCCAATGTAGGGCTCATGGCCATGAAAGCCGAAGAATACGGATCACACGACAAAACCTTCAAAATACCGGCAAACGGTACTGTGAAAATAATAGACAACAACACCAATGAAGTCCTAATGGAACATAAGGTGGAAAAAGACGATATATACCGCAGTTGTCAAGTGAAAGACATCGCCATAAAAGACTGGGTAAAACTGGCAGTAAGAAGAGCCAGGGAAACGGGAAATCCGGCTGTTTTCTGGCTGGATAAAAACAGGGCTCACGATGCCCAAATAATAAAAAAAGTAGAGCAATATCTTGCCGGTGAAAACACGGAAGGATTGGAAATAAAAATCATGCCACCACAAGAAGCCATGAGATATACCTTGGATAGGGTAAAAGCCGGGAAAGATACCATCTCCGTCACAGGGAATGTACTGAGAGATTATTTGACCGACCTGTTCCCCATACTCGAACTCGGAACAAGTGCCAAAATGCTTTCTATTGTACCGTTGTTGGCAGGAGGCGGTTTGTTTGAAACAGGTGCCGGCGGATCCGCTCCTAAACATGTAACCCAATTTGTAGAAGAAGGGCACTTGCGTTGGGATTCGCTCGGAGAATTTCTGGCCCTAACCGTGTCGCTGGAACATTATGCCAAACAAACCGATAACCCGAAAGCCAAACTATTAGGAGAAACCTTGGACAAAGCCATCACAAAAATTCTGGAAAACGGCAAATCACCCAAAAGAAAAGCAGGAGAACTAGACAATAGAGGCAGCCACTTTTACCTTGCCATGTATTGGGCACAAGAATTGGCTGCACAAGAGGAAGATACGGAACTGAAAAAAATGTTCGCTCCCGTTGCCAAAGCCTTGGAAGAAAATGAAACCCAAATAATGGAAGAAATAAATGCTACCCAAGGCACACCGATTAATATTGGCGGATACTATTGGCCTGACGAAGAAAAAGTAACAACAGCAATGAGACCCAGCAAGACTTTTAACGAAATTATCGACAGTCTTGTAAAGGTCGGCGTTCATTAATTTTTTCATTAAAATACACTCCTTCCTATTTTACTAAAGAATCCAATTG
>CAYMVE010000160.1:0-4575 GCA_964393715.1 uncultured Bacteroidales bacterium
AATAAGCTTCGTGGGGTGTTAGTTTCTTATTGGAAGTTTTGTTATGTTTTTCGGCTAATGTGTATATGTCTTTCATAATAAAGCCGTAGCCTTCCGTTTCTTTTTCTTGATCTTTTTTTATGGCTTTATTGTATTTTTTCTATTATGTAAAAGATGTATTGCATTAGGCTGTAATATAAAGCATGAATTTTTACTTCATTAGGAATTTTTTTTGTGGTGTTCTATTTTCTTGAATTTGTTGTGTTTTTCTAAAAATTTATTTTCAATGTTCGACATCGATACTATTATTTTATTGCAAAAGTAATAATTTTTTTACTTTATGTAGGAAGATTACATGTTTTTTGCTGTTTGGTAAGTAGTATGTATTTCGTTTTTCGAATAAAAAAGTTTGGCTCCGGTATTTCAGTAGAAAGTTATTTCTCTACTTTTGAAAAAAAATTCCGAATATGAAAAAGTGGAAAAAATTGGATGAAAAGTTGTTGATTAAAACACCGATATTTGAATTTAAAAGTTTTAAGTTGTTGCATGGCGAGAAACATACGAATCATGAATTTTATATCATTGATTCCAAAGATTGGGTAAATGTGATACCGATAACTCCGGACAATGAGATTGTACTTATAAAACAGTATCGTGCCGGAAGTGACGAAATAACCGTTGAGGTGCCGGGAGGAATTATGGAGGCGGACGAATCGGACCCCATAATAACGGCAAGAAGGGAATTGGAAGAAGAAACCGGTTATGTGGCTGAAAAGTATTATCGAATCGGGAGCGTGTATCCCAATCCGGCTTTTATTACCAACAAGTGTTATTATGTGGTGGCGGAAGATGTGGTGTTACAAGGAAAAATCAATTTTGACCCAAGCGAATATATAGAGACTTTATTGGTGCCTATGCATGAGATTCCGGAAATGATAAAAAACGGAGCGATAACACATGCTATTACATTGAATGCTTTTTTATATTTGCATTTAAGCGGAATAAGGGGTTTCAAATTGTAAAGGTATGACTAGGCATATATTTTTGTGGGTTGTTGCTGTGGTAGTGTTTAGCGGCTGCTCGAAAGAAACAAGGTATTATACCCATTCCGGAGTGGCGGAAGGTACTACTTTTCACATTAAATACGCATACAAGCGGACGCTGAATCATGAAATAGATTCTTTGTTGAATTATTTTGAAGGGGTTTTGTCCACCTATCGGGATAGCAGTTTGATTTCGCATTTCAACCGGTGGGGAAAAGATACTTTTGTGGTCCGGAACCGACTTTTTGCTGAAATGCTGGATAAGGCTTTTGAGGTCTATCGGGAAACGAACGGTGCTTTTGATATAACGGTAGCCAATTTGGTAAATGCTTGGGGGTTCGGATTTGACAAATACAGTGAGGTCGATTCGTCTGTGATTGACAGTTTGATGCAATTTACCGGAATGAATAAATTAATATGGGACGGAGACGCTTTGTTGATAAAAAAAGATGTTCGTTTGAAGTTGGATGATAATGCTATAGCCAAAGGTCAATCCGTAGATTTTATAGCACGGTATTTCGACCGTTTGGGGATAAAGAATTACTTGGTGGAAATAGGAGGCGAGATAAGGGTAAAAGGGCTGAATCCGAAAGGCAAACGGTGGGTAATCGGGATAGATAAGCCGATAGACGGAAGTACGGAATGGGATAGGGAATTGGAAGCGGCTATATCCGTAACTAACAAAGCCGTGGCGACCAGTGGCAATTACCGGAAGTTTTACATAAAAAACGGTGTAAAGTATTCCCATACTATTGATCCGAAAACCGGTTATCCGGTTCGGCATTCATTGTTGAGTGCAACGGTGGTGGCGGATGATTGTATTACGGCGGATGCTTTGGCTACGGCTTTTATGGTGATGGGCACGGAACAAGTGAAAAAGTTTTTGAAACGGCATCCCGGTATTGAGGTACTACTTATTTATGATAACGGTGGAAAGTACGGACTTTTCAAAACACCCGGTTTTGAAAAAATGTTGGTAAGGTAGTACATAGTTGAAAAAAAGCTGTCCGAGATGGGACAGCTTTTTTTGTGAGGCTTAATACTTGTTATTTTTTCAGTGTATTATCTTTTTCTGCCTTGGGGTCTTTGGGTGGCGATTTAGGTTTATCCACTTTCTTTGAAGCTGATTTTACAGGGCCGGGGCCATCCGGGAAACGAACATCGGCATTCTTTGAAATCAAATTACCATTTTCGTCGTATTCGTCGGCACGATTGGCAACTACTGTCCAACTAAAACTTACATTGGATTGACCGCCTTGCAATTCCACTACATCAAATCCGTGTTGGGTTTTGTTGGTAACATACACTCCTTTGCAATCGCCTTCCAATTGGATAAATACCCTCAAAGGATGTTTATCGTTTACAACAATGTTTTTAGCAAAAATGGGATCCAATTCAATATGAGCCCTGCCATTTTCCAATTGTCCCGTACCATAATCTTGGAACAATATTTCAGGGGCTTCGGGACTAAACATTACTGCTTTGCTACCATCTTGACGCTTTACAATAGTAGAATTACTCCCGTTTCCTAAAATTTTATAGTTGGTCCCATTATAATTTCCTCCAACCCAAGCATAAGAAGTATTTTCAGTATTTTCAAAATAACCGCCAAATCTATAAGTTCCGGTTCCTGTTGCATATCCCTCAACAGCAGTTTTGTCTCCGGTAAAACATGCACCACTTCCCTCCGTGTCATAATAAAAAGTACTTAAATTATCTCCAACAGCAATCAATCCGTTTCCATTATCATCAAAATTACTAAAATACCCGGCATAACCGTCACTGGCTGTTACGCTACCATATACTGCTCGTGGATATGTGCCTGAGGCTGTAAAATATCCGCCGAAATTTTGTGTAGAGGCAGAATAGCCACTACCATATACACCATAAGCATAATCACCGGAAGAAGCATAGCCATTTACACCATAATTTGTTCCACTTCCATAAGCATATCCATATACGCCTTCATTAGTTCCACTACCTCCATATACATAACCTCTTGCACCTACATAATATCCGCTGCCGGTAGGATTTACTCTACCATATACGCCATAATATCCACCTACAAAATATCCTCCGTAACCATAATAGTCATTACTTGCACTTTCTCCATATACAGCAGGATAATCACTGCCTGAAGTATTGATAAAGGAGCTTGTACGAGAAGCACTACTTACTACTGTAAACGGATATCCCGGGCTCGTTGTTCCTATTCCAACATTTCCCGAGCCTGTTATGCGCATTCTTTCCGTGTTGTTGGTTTTAAAAATCAACTCTGCATTATTGGTAGTTCCTAAAAAGTTAGAGGAAGAAACGCTATTTCCCGTAAGTTTCCAGTCATTGCCATATCCCCCTAAATTTACACTGTTACCACCGCTTATGCTTAATGTGTTACCCGACAAACTAAGTGTTTGATTATCGTTATCCGGCAAAGTTACGCTGTTGCCGTCTTCGATGCTTAGCGTGTGTCCGCTAATGCTTAAAGTTTGATCGTCGGTATTATCCATAAAGCTACTTAGGTTTACGCTGTTGCCGTTTTCGATGCTTAAAGTGTTACCGCTTAACGTTAGGTTTTGGTCATCTGTATTGTCTAACAAAGAAGACAAATCTACGGTATTACCACCGCTTATGCTTAATTCGCTGGTTGAAGTATTGAAACTTAGAGTTTGATTGTCGGTGTTTATGCTGCTGAGATTCACACTGTTACCATTACTTATACTAAGAGTGTTACCGCTTAATCCGAGTGTTTGGTTGTCATTATCCGGCAAGGTTACGCTGTTTCCATCTTCAATACTTAATGTATGTCCGCTTATACTGAGTTGTTGGTCATCGGTATTGTCCAGATAGCCACTCAAATCCACACTATTACCGTTTTCTATGCTTAGAGTATTGCCACTTAAAGATAAATTTTGGTCGTCAGTATTGTCTAACAAAGAAGACAAATCCACCGTATTGCCACCGCTTATGCTTAATTCACTGGTAGAAGTATTGAAACTCAAAGTTTGGTTATCTGTATTTATACCACTTAAATCTACACTGTTACCATTACTTATACTTAATGAGTTTCCTGTTAATGAGAGAGTTTGATTATCCGTATTATCCATAAATTGGCTCAAATCCACACTTACGCCACTACCATTTTCTATGTTTATTTGTAGCACATTTCCTGTAAGAGTAGCACTTGTCAAATTTTGGTCATCGGTTAAATCACCATTCACACTCAACGGATTGGCACTGGTGCCGTCTCCCGACAATGTGGTTCCGTCCGTTACTACGGTTTGGCTACCCCAGTTATCTCCGCCGCTACTCAGAGGGATGGTTACGGTGTTACCGTTAGATATGGTTAATTCTCCTGTACTGTTATTGAACGAAAGTGTTTGCTTGTCGCCCAATTCTACCCATTGGAATCCGTCCCACACCCAGAAACTTTTGGTGGTAGTATCATACACTACCAAGCCTTCGTCAACAGCCGCCGTGGGGATAGCCGTACGTTGGGCGGAGCTCATCCTCGGAATGAGAACCCCTTTGTTGTTCCCTGCCGAATATATTTCCA
>CAYMVE010000161.1:0-4573 GCA_964393715.1 uncultured Bacteroidales bacterium
CAAAAAACGCACACTAACAATACCTATGAAACAATGCAGGGGAAATTTTGGTGAAGCCGGTAATCAATCGTGATTTTTACTTACCTTTACAGTTTCCAAAAAGAAAAAGAATGCTAACAATTTTGATTTTAGGATTTTTATTTGGAGCGGTATTACAATATGCCAATCTAAATAAGTATAATGTTATAAGCGGATTGGCTTTAAGAGAAAATTTTGCAGTAGCCAAAGCAATTGCAATGGCAATAGGTGTTGGAGCCTTCCTGTTAAATACTGAGATAGCACTTGGAATAGCGTCGTATCATGTTAAACCTTTTGTGTTTGGAGGAATAGTGCTAGGGGGATTGATTTTTGGAACAGGTATGGCTATATTGGGATATTGTCCCGGAACACTGGCTATATCGATGGGAGAGGGCTCTCTCGATGCATTGGTTGGAATTGTGGGCGGACTGACGGGCGGAATGTTTTATACGCTGGTTTTACCTTACATTGCTCCTATTTTAGGACCGAATTTAGGTAAAATTTCGTTAAACTCCTTGTTAGGAACCAATATCTTATTTTTTATAGCGCTTTCGATGGTGAGTGTTGTCTTTATACTATTCGCATTTGGATTGCAAAAAATAGATAAAAGTCAAGATAAAAAGTGGATGTATTCCGGAGTAGTACTGGCTTTATTAAATGTGATAGTGTTTGCTTCGTTTGTTGCAAATAGACCTATTGGTGCTTCTACAACCTTCCCTTACTTGGGTGATGAGATAGTCGGTTTAACCAATAACGATTACTTCATTAAAATCAAAACCCCGGGATATTGGGAAGTGATATTTTTGGTGGGGGCATTTATTTCAGGCTTGGTAATATCGTTGATAAAAAAAGATTTTAAAATAACCCTTTTGCATGATAATTGGGTAAAATATAAAGGTACTTCTAATGGGAAGAGAATCATTTGGTCTTTTATAGGAGGTTTCATATGGTGCAAGGATGGCCGGAGGATGTACTAGCGGACATATTTTATCCGGAGGTATGCAATTGGCTTTTAGCAGTTTGACTTTTGTAATATTTGTATTTATTGGGTTGTTATTAACGGGGAAGTTGTTTTATAAAACCAAGAGTCCATAAAATCCCTGAGGAACGATTTGCTTGTTCTTTCCATTGCTTTCTGGCCTTCTAAAAAATCTTTTTAGTCTTGCTACGCCATATAGCGGAAGAAAATTATCTTTGTGAAAAATAAATTGAAACAAAACGAATGTATAAATTGCTGATACGAAGAGTTTTATTTTTGTTTTCTCCGGAGGTGGCACACAAGTTGGCTTTTGTTTTTATGGGTATCTTGCAGAAATCTCCTTTTTTACATATTTTATATAACATTAATCATAAGTACGATTGTCCCGTAGAAGTAGCGGGAATTACTTTTCCCAACAGAATCGGTGTGGCTGCCGGACTGGATAAAGATGCCGAAGTATTCGACGCTCTTTCTGCCTTGGGGTTCGGTTTCGTAGAGATTGGTACGGTTACACCTCTGCCTCAACCCGGAAATCCTAAACCGAGGTTGTTCAGACTTAAAAAGGATAAGGCTTTGATTAATCGTATGGGGTTCAACAACCAAGGAGCCAAAGCAGCTCAAAAACGACTGAGACATAGGAAGACGCGTGTCGTGATAGGTGGCAATATCGGCAAGAACAAGGTAACTCCAAACGAAAAAGCTGTGAATGATTACCTTACCGCTTTTGAAAAATTATATCCCGTAGTAGATTATTTTGTAGTGAATGTGAGTTCGCCGAATACGCCGGGATTGAGAGAGTTACAAGGCAAAAAGCCTTTAACGGAAATTTTATCGGCGTTACAAAAGGCGAATAGAAACAAGCCGGTTCCCAAACCGGTTTTTCTAAAAATTGCACCGGATTTGACATTCGAACAAATAGACGATATTATATCCATTGTGTTGCAGACGGGGATTGCCGGAATAATAGCAACCAATACCACCATAAGCCGAGAAGGACTGAAAACAAGCAGTCACCGGATTGAAGCCATAGGCAACGGTGGATTGAGCGGCTTACCGTTAAAAGACAGAAGTACGGAAATTATCAAATATATTAAGCAAAAAAGCGGCGATAAGTTTGCCATTATAGGAGTGGGAGGGGTGTTTTCGCCCGAAGATGCTATGGAAAAGTTGGAAGCCGGTGCCGATCTTATACAGATTTTCACCTCTTTCATTTATGAAGGATCAGCACTGGTAAGAAAAATTAACAAGGCTATCCGAAATCATGATAAGTAAAGAAACAAAAGATAAAATACTGGCAACGGCTGATATTGTTGAGGTTATCAACGATTTTGTAAAATTGAAAAAGCGCGGTGCCAATTATGTGGGACTGTGTCCGTTCCACAATGAAAAAACACCCTCTTTTACCGTATCGCCTGTTAAGCGAATATTTAAATGCTTCGGTTGCGGAAAGGCCGGCGATGTGGTTACTTTTGTTATGGAGCACGAGAAACTTACTTATCGGGAGGCACTCCTTTATTTGGCCAGAAAGTATGGTATCGAAGTGGAAGAAACAGAGGACGACGAGCAAGAACAGGAAAAACAAAAATTGCGTAAAACACTGTTTGATCTGAACGAGTTTGCTTTGCAACATTTCAAAACCAACTTGTATGATACGGACTATGGCAAATCGGTAGCATTGCCTTATCTGGCAGAAAGAGGAATTCCCGATTATTTAATTGAAAAATTTGAAATCGGATTGGCTTTGCCCGGTGGTAGGGAACTGGTAAGTCATGCCGGCCTCAAAGGTTACAAGGTGGAACTGCTGGTGCAGGGAGGACTTGCCGTGAAAAAAGGGAATGATTACGCTGATAAATTTGTGAACAGAATTATTTTCCCCATCCATAATATTACCGGCAAAATCATCGGTTTTGGCGGCAGGATATTAAGTGCCAAAAAAGATGTTCCCAAATATCTGAACACGCAAGAAACAGAAATATTTGTAAAGCGTTACAACCTTTACGGATTGTATTTTGCCAAGAAAAAAATTGTAGCGGAAGATAAGTGTTTTTTAGTGGAAGGTTACACCGATGTGATAGGCTTTCATAAAGCCGGTATTGATAATGTAGTGGCATCGTTGGGCACTTCACTTACCGTAGAGCAAATAATTGCGATAAGAAGATTTACCAAAAATTTGGTGATTGTTTATGATGGAGATTATGCTGGCATAAAGGCTTCGTTGCGTGGGATAGATTTGGCTCTTAACGAAGGAATGAATGTAAAAGTGGTGGCACTTCCGGAAGGTGAAGACCCGGATAGCATCTCGCAACAATGGTCATCGTCGGAAATTGTGGATTTTTTGACTCGTAACGAAAAAGATTTTATCGTTTTCAAGGCTTCCATATTGTTAAAGGAAGCGGGTAACGACCCGTTCAAACGCTCGAAAGCCATTCATGACATACTGGTTTCAGTTAGCCATATCTCGGATAAAATTTTGCGCAAATACTATTTGAAAGAAATTGCTGACCAATTTTCTTTGGATGAAAAAATCCTGGTGGACGAGCTAAACAAAGTTTTGTACAATAGGGTGAAATATAAGCATTCGGGCAAAAATGCCGATGATGAAACATTGAAAAAAAATACTCCCTCATTGCCGGTTATTGTACAAGGAGTTGACTTTAAACCGCAAGAAGAAGAAATTGTGAAGATATTGTTAAAGTTCGGTGATAAAAAACTCAAAATGCCGGATGGAAACGAATTTTCCGTGGCTGATGTCGTGATAAATGAAATAAAAAATGACGAGTTTGTTTTTACGATACCCGTTTACAAAAAGATTTTCGAAGAATATGAGCAAGGAAAAAGAGATACAGAGTATTTCATAAATCATGACGACGAAGAGATAAGAAAACTTACGGCAGATATTCTCATGTCCGGATACAAATTGAGCAAAATTTACAGCAATGCCAATATTTATACCTTGTCGGAAGAAGAAAGATTGTATAATACGGTGATTTCTACTATCATACTCCTAAAAATAAAAATGTTGGAAACCCAACGGAAATTGCTCAAAAAAGAACTCAAAGAGGCCGAAACCCACAAGGATGAAGCCACAATGCTTGACCTCATCCAACGAATTTCCCGTGTCAATAATGCCATACTAAACTTCAAAAAAGAATTGTAATCAGTCCTTTAACAATTCTACATACTTCATGTCGTTAACCATTACATGATGTGTTAACCAATCTTTTAGAAAACTCATCAGTTCGGATGTCGATATCTCTTTGCCGTTTACGAAGTCATTGTAAACCTTATTGATGGTTACCATGAACTTATTGTGTTCCTTTATGTGTTCGTCCGCTAACTTGTAACGCTTGGTTTCAAACAATTTTTCTTCCGTAGAAAAATGGTATTCACAGTAGTCTTTCAATTCTTTTAAAATGGCTTGGAGGTGTGATTTTTTTGACTTTTCAAAAGGTGTGTAATAAAATTCGTCCACAATAGTGAATAATATTTTGTGTTGCTCATCTATTTTTTTATTTTTTACAGAGTATTTTTCCGTCCATTTAAAAAAGTGAACCTTCCGTTGTTGGTTTTTTTCCT
>CAYMVE010000162.1:0-4571 GCA_964393715.1 uncultured Bacteroidales bacterium
ACACCTGCCCCAAAAAGGAACCAATTGTTTACCGGTACCTTTTGCGAGAGAAATCCCATCAAATAATTATTCGGATCGGCTCCGGGATGTGCTATGAAGTCGGAATAAGCATTATATCCGGCAACAGGGACTCCAATAAAGTTTACAAGGTCGTTACCGGCAAACGCCATTGCCAAGGCAAAAGTCCCTAACAAAACGGTAAATTTAAGCACATTAAGCCTTATTGTCCATATCAAAATCTGTAACACTACCGTTAATACCACAAAGGTAGCCACCGTATAAAACATTTGATGACTTAAAACATATTGCTTCATTTCGTCAGTGATAAAACCAGCATGTTTCAACCCTTTGAGAAACAAAAAATAAACGATTCCCGTAGTTACTATTCCACCCCAAATGCCACCAAACCACTTCATTACTTTCTCGTAATCAAACGAAAAAATAAGTCGAGCTACAAATTGTACAACCAAGCCAAAGGTAAAAGCAACCACTACCGAAAATAAAATACCGAAAATAATTTTCAAGGCATTGTAAGTATTGATATAGTCGCCTACATCGTATTGCGGCACATTTAGTATATAAACCTTAATAACAGCCATAGCCACCGCAGCCCCCAAAAGTTCAAACACAATGGAAACCGTTGTGGAAGTAGGCAATCCGAAAGTGTTAAACATATCCAAAATAATCACATCGGAAATCATGACGGCAATAAAAATGGTTAGAATTTCCATGAAAGTAAAAAACTGTGGATTGAAGATTCCTTTGCGAGCCACTTCCATCATCCCTCCGGAAAACATAGCCCCTAACAACACACCTATTCCCGCAATAGCAAGAATTACTTTAAACTTGGCTACTTTGGCACCCACTGCCGAGTTTAAAAAGTTAACAGCATCGTTCGACACCCCCACTATTAAGTCAATAGCTGCCAATAAAAACAACAAAGCAATGATAATCAAATAAATATACATTCTACTAGTTTTACTTATTTGCAAACAAATGTAAATGATAAACTCCTGACAAATGTTAAACAAATGTTAAATTTTGAAAAAGATTTATGAACATCAACTACTACAAAAATCCGTAATTGATTTTATTATTAATTCGGATAAAAATAAAATTATTAACTTTCTCACAGGAAAACAGTTTACAATCCATCAAATTTTACAAAAGATTTTTTTAGAAATGAAAACTAAATTATTACTTTTGCTAATGTTGTTTTGGGAAACCTCTATTGGTCAATACACCAACGAAAAACTACAAGAGTTTTTGCTAAGTGCCTATAATCCACCGGGGACTTCAACCGATGCCCCTCCTTATCCCGACACTTTATTTACAGATTATAAAAATGCGGGATTCGACACTTTTTTGTGGATATATGATGATGATTCGCTTCTAAACAAAATACATCAGTATAAATTTAAATATTTTATAAATATCCAATCCATTGGAGATGATAATGACGATGTGGAATTTTTACTAAGAGGAGAAAATGACGAAGCACCACCCGATATGCCCGAATATTTATTGCAAAGACTTGACAGTTTGGTAGATAAATACAAAAACGACCCTTATCTAATAGGATATTATATATGTGATGAACCTTTTGCAAATGCTTTTGACAACATTGCCAAAGTAATAAACAGGATAAGAAGTAAAGATTCGTCAAGAGTTTGTTATGTAAACCTTTGGCCCTATTTCCCCAACGACCCGGATGATACAACCCCCGAAGAAGGTGACAATAACTACTTGGAAGAATTTATCCAAAAAACTCATATCAGTCTGTTGAGTTACGATAGGTATATTTTTTACAATTTGATTGAAGGAGAAAATTATGACGATGTAGAAGAATATTTCAACCAGATAGA
This sequence comes from uncultured Bacteroidales bacterium, assembly GCA_964393715.1. Classification (GTDB taxonomy): domain Bacteria; phylum Bacteroidota; class Bacteroidia; order Bacteroidales; family JALTDM01; genus JALTDM01. Next base: position 1,866 of record CAYMVE010000162.1, read on the forward strand.
ACGGATAAGAGCAAAGGCGTTAAAATATGATATTCCCTTTTGTAACATTGTTCAGGCCATCGGAACCAATGGCACAAGCGTATCTTGGGATGCTCCCGGAAACGGGGAACATCTGGATTGGCGAACACCAAGCGAATCCGAACACAGATGGCTGGTATATACTTCTCTCGCTTACGGTGTACACGGCATCGTATGGTTTCATTGGGATTGTTGCGATTGGGGCGTGATTGAAAATCCGGATAGAGATACGGTATATCCATCCATAAAAAGCATTAATCATGAAATCGATTCTTTGAAAAATATCATGTTTAATCTAAAAACAAAAAGTGTTTATCATTTAAATGGCATACAAATAACTAGGATAAACAACATCCCCGATATTCTTTTTGAAGCCTCACAGGATGCCCAATTAATTGTAGGAACTTTCGAAACAAAAGACGAAAACTACAAATATTTCATGTTAGTGAACAAAGACTATGAAGATTCTATTTCCACCCAACTTAAAATGAATTATTCACTGAAACATCTTCAGTTCTTTAATGTAAAAAATAACACATGGGAAGAAATGCCTTTTGAACCAGATTCCGAAGGCATTGTCTTCACTGTAAATTTAAGGGCCGGAGGCGGGAAACTATTTAGATTTCAAGAAATAGCTCCCATTCCATCCGAGTTGGATTTCTCTATTAATCCAAACCCGTTTAGCAATATAACAACCATAAGTTACACTATACCGGAGATGTTTCACGGCACCAACTATCACAAGGTAGAGTTGCACATTTATGACACCAAAGGTAAAAAAGTCGCTACCTTAATAAATCAAACCCAAAGTTCCGGACAATACACTATTGACATCCAACCGGATTACTTATCCAACGGCTTATATATATGTGTACTAAAAATCGATAATAAAAACTTTGTTAAAAAAGTAATTAAAACAAAAAGTTTACAAAATTAGGAATAAACACAGATTTTTTGTTGTACCGTTACATCTGATAATTGAATCTTCCATATCGGTTTTTCAATGTATCTTTGCAAAAAAACTGCAAGCATGCTTAATATAAATACATTAAGACACAACGAAAAAGGAAAATTTTTCCTTATTGCCGGTCCCTGCGTGGTAGAAAACGAAACAATAACCCTGCACACAGCCGAAATCATTTATAACCTATGCGAGAAATTTTCCATTCCGTTCATTTTTAAGTCGTCTTACAAAAAAGCCAACCGCAGCAAATTGGACTCTTTTACAGGTATTGGCGACGAAAAAGCACTGAAAATCTTACAAAAAGTTAAATCCAAATTTCAAATTCCCGTACTGACCGACATACATACACCACAAGAAGCCGAATTGGCTGCATCTTACAACATGGATATCCTCCAAATACCGGCCTTTTTGGCACGACAAACGGAATTGCTGATGGCAGCCGGACAAACCGGAAAATACATAAACATCAAAAAAGGTCAATTCATGGCACCGGAAGCAATGAAATTTGCCGCCGAAAAAGTAAAATCCACTGGCAACAACAATATCATGCTAACGGAAAGGGGTACTTTCTTCGGCTATCAAGATTTGGTGGTCGATTTCCGCTCCGTTCCTATAATGAAACAGACCGGCTATCCCGTTGTAGTGGACATCACCCATTCATTACAGCGTCCCAACCAAACCAGTGGCGTCACAGGAGGGAACCCCGAATTGATAGAAACAATGGGACGGGCTGCCATAGCAACAGGTGCCGACGGCATATTTCTGGAAACACATCCCGACCCTTCGGTAGCCTTGTCAGACGGTGCAAACATGTTAAAGCTTGACAAATTGGAAAATTTATTGCACAACCTTACCATCTTGAAACAAGCTGTAAACAAAATGTTTTAACCCAAAGCAACATCCAACAACATCATTACCGCAAATCCGACCATCGCACCAATCGTTGACAAATCCGTATTGGTTCCGGTTTGCGATTCCGGAATCAATTCTTCTATTACCACAAAAATCATGGCTCCTGCGGCAAAAGACAATGCATAAGGTAAAATCCCCACAACTACACTGACAAGATAAGCCCCGACAACAGCCGCAACCAGTTCAACAAAACCGGACAACTGGCCGTACCAAAAACTTTTCCACAAAGAAAGCCCTTCCCTACGCAAAGGAATGGAAACGGCAGCTCCTTCCGGAAAATCTTGTATTCCTATACCTATCGACAGCGAAACAGCTGCTAACAATGTTTCCCATGTATGCGTATTGGTTAATGCCCCGAAAGAAACTCCCACCGAAAGTCCCTCCGGGATGTTATGCAGCGTAATAGCCAACACCAGCAATACACTACGTTTCCAATTGGTTTTTATGCCTTCCGCATTTTCGTCGGGCTGACCCAAATGCAAATGCGGAATAAGTCTGTCCAACAAGAAAAGAAATGCTCCTCCGCTCAAAAAACCAACTGTTACAACCAGCCATGGTCGCCCTCCTGCTTGCTCACTAAGTTCTATGGCCGGAGCCAACAAACTCCAAAAACTGGCAGCAATCATCACTCCTGCGGCAAAACCAAGCATAGAATTCAGCACCTTGATATTTATCTTCTTAAAAAAGAAAACCATAGCAGCCCCTGCCGAAGTAAACAACCAAGTGAATACACCTCCGATAACCGCCAGCCACACCGGACTATAATCAAGCAAAAAATCAAACCTTTCCATAGCTTTTCAAATCAAAAAGGC
>CAYMVE010000163.1:0-4537 GCA_964393715.1 uncultured Bacteroidales bacterium
AGTCTATTTTGTTTTCAAAAGATTTTGAGTACTTATCGTTTGTAAATCCGTAGTTCAAATGAGTATCATACGAAAGTTGAGTGGTGTCTTTGTTGGTTGATTTCCAACTGTTTTTCATGCCGGATTTCATTACTCTTTGTGCGATAGAGGAGGTTCCGGGAATGGTGTCCAAAAAGTAAGGTATGCCATAGTAGTTGTAGGTATTGCGGTTTAGATAGGCTATGGTTGAGAGGTCGGAATGTCTCATGATTCTTTTGCCGAATATTTCCAGAACATTGTCGGTTAAGGGGGCTGCTATTTTGTTGCCGTTATCGAGTTTTACTTTGCCGGAAGCATGAAACAGTTTGATATGGGCTCCGTAAACAAAGTTTGGATTGCGGTCGCTGTTGAAAAAGTATTCCAAAGAAGGTATGAACCTAAACGGAGAAATTTGAGAACCAATGCTTATGTCAAAATAATGTTTGAATAGTGGATACAACGGTTCACCTCGCATGGTGGCTGCATTTATTTTTTCGGGTTCGAAGTTTACGAATATCGGGTATTCCACAAAATAATACTTGAACAACAAAGGTTTTATGGTTACCGTGTCTTTAATGTCCGGTTCAATGTTTATTTTGTAGGCATCGTTTATGATGGGCTGGTATTCTCTTACTACGACTACTTTTTTGGTGGTGTCGTTGTCCAAATTTTGTGCGAATGTTACACCGGTTCCCGTTATGATTAATATTGCAATGGTTGCTATTGTTGTAATTAACAGTTTCATATCCAATTAGTTTTGTTTGTCTTTGTAATTTGTTGTATCTTGGGCATTACCGTTGTTTTGTTCAAATATCTTGTCATTGTCGTTAGAGTAATCGATGTTGAATTCTTCTTGGGAGTTTTGTTCTTTCGGTTGTTCGCTTTTTATGATGGCATCCAATTTTTGCCGTGCTTCTTCTTTTATGCCGTCATCATCTATTTTGTAGTTGTCAATAATGCTTTTGAGTGTTGCTTTGGCTTGTGCCGGGTTTCCTTTTTTGTAATATACATCCGAAAGCAAAATGAATGCTTTGCCCAGCCAATACTGTTGTGGAGTATTAGTTTTTACGAAATCAAATACGGTAGTTTCCACCTTATCATACTTTTCTTGTTTGAAATAGGTTTCGGCTATCCGGTAATATGCTTCGGCACCGAATTTGGTTTCCGGATGGTTTGATAGCATTTGGAATTCTTCCATGGCCATATCATAGTTGCCTTCGTTGTAAAGGCTCATGGCTATGATGTAATGTAAAAACAGTTTTTGTTCGGGCAATAATTGGTCGTAATCCGACAATAAGTGTTTGGCATATTTTTGTGCTTCGTCATATTTGCCGAGTTTGTAAGAAGTTTTCGTCATCCCCAAGAGGGCTTTTTTGACACTTTCGGCATTTCCTGCCACTTCGTACAATTGTTTGAACAGGTTGTAGGCTTCATCCCATTGTTCAAGGTCATAAGCTATTTTTGAAGCCTTTAACAGGGACAATTCCGTAAATTTGGAAGTTTCTATGTTGGCTACATTTTTGTAGTATTGGAGTGCCATGTCTTTTTTCTTTTGTTTCAACAGGCATTCTGCCGTGTAGAAATTGGCGTTTGCTGCATATTTGCCGTCGGGGAATTTATTCAGATAGTCGGTAAACATTTTTTGAGCTTTTTGACAATTTCCCGTCATATAAACCTTTTCGGCCGCAATATAAGTAAGCGAATCTTCTTCCGTTTTGTTTATGTAGTTGTCGAGACCTTTTTGTTGGAGAAATTGGGTATAATTATTTACATTTCCTTCTTCCACATAAATGTTTTTAAGTACTTGCAAGGCTTCCGTAAAGTACTTGGTGCCTTTGAAGTTTTCCACCACGGCTTGGTAATATTCTTTGCTTCGTTGGTAATCGCCCTTGTTGAAGTAAATCAATCCGAGTGCCATGTAAGCATCCGGTACATATTTGCTTTTCGGGAAGTCGGTTATGATTCTTTGGTAATCCACTTCCGCCATATCGTATTCTTGCATTTGCATATAGGCATTGCCTTGTTCGAATAGTGCGTCATCTATGTACGGCAGGTTTTCGTAATCGTTTATCAGCTTGGCAAGGGTTATTACTTTTTCGTTGTATTTGCCCAGCAAGCCGTAACATATACCGGTTTGATACAAGGCATAGGCCATGTTGCCTTTTCCGGAATCTATGGCTTTTTTGTAATACTCCAATGCGTAATCAAATTTTCTTTTTATGAAAAAGCAATCGCCTATTCTGGTATAGGCATCGGCTATCAGTTGGGTATTTTCGCCATTGTTGTAGAATGAGACGAATTTGCGGAACCATTTTTGTGCTTCGTCGTATTTTTTCAACTTGAAATAGGCATAACCGATGTTGTAATGTGCCAGTTTGTATTCTTTTTGTTCGTAAGCGCCGGGGGTAAGGAGGAATTTTTTGAAACTGTTTATGGCTTCTTCATAGTTTTTTATGCGGTAATAGGCTTCTCCTCGCCAGAATAAAGCTTCGGCTTTCAGATATTTATCCGTTTTGGGGGCATTGTTTATGGAGTTGTTAAACATGATGATGGCATTTACATAATCTCCGTCTTTGAACAATTCCAAGGCTCTGAAAAAGGTTACTCTTTGGTAAACTTCTCTGATGTCTTCGCGTACTTTCTTTATTTTTTCCAAAGCATCCAGTGCACCTTGATAGTTTTTGGTACTGTACAGGGCTCTTGCCAGATAGTCGTATGCTTCGTCAAGGTTTTTGGAGTTAGGATATTCGTCTATATAATTTATGAAGGATTTTATGACTTCGTCGAATGGAGAAAATTCCAATTCATAAGCGAGTTTGGCATAATTAAATGTTGATTCTTCTTTGATATCGGGATAAAAATCGTATTTGGAGGCCAATAAAAATGCGTTTAGAGCCTTGTTCTTTTCGCCTTTTTCCAAGTAACATTTTGCTAGTAGGTAGTTGGTGTTTTGATAGAGGGAATCTGCTTTCGAACTTATTTTTTCAAAATAAGAAGCCGCTTCTTCGTAGTTTTTGGTTTTGAACAGCGAGTAAGCCAGTTCGAACAAATCGTTTCTTGACGGGTTTTCGTTATAAGTCAGGTATTTTTTGAAGTATTCCGCCGCTTTTTGATATTTTTTTTGCCGGAAATAAGAGTCGGCAATCAGACGGGTAATTTCCGGAAGCTTTACCACATTTTCTTTTTCGAAGAGTTTTTGTCCGTACTCTATTACTTTGTCATAATTGCCTAATTTGTAATAAATTTGGACGATGTAATACGGTACAAAGTTTTTGAAGGCTTCTACTTGTTCCAATTGCAAAAATTCTTCGAGTGCGGTTTCGTAGTTTCCTTTTTCATATTGAATATGAGCAAAATAGTATTTGGCGGCTTGCGAGAATCTGGTGTCGGCATCTTTTATTTCGCCAAACATGGATTCCGATTGGTCTCTATCCCCGTTCATGAAAAGGGAATAACCGTATTTGAAGTAATATTCCGCCAGTTCATCATTGTTGAGCTGATAGGGGTCCACTTTTTTGAACCATTTTATGGCTCTTTTGTAGTGTTGTTCCCGAAATTGGAGTTTGGCCATGTTGAATTGGGCCATGTTGAGCCTCGGGCTTTCGGGATGTGTGTGTATGAAATTTTCTATAAGATAGCCGGCATCTTTGTTGTAAAGCTCTATGGCACAAACGGCTATAAAATATTCGGCATCCGTTTTGATGTCGGAGTTTGCTTCGGGATATGCTTCCAGTATGTCTGAAAAAACCTTTTGTGCCGAAGCGTATTCTTTTTTGTTAAAGAGGTTTATGCCTTTTTTTATTTTTCCGTCTATTTCCGTGTATGCAAGTGTTTTTTGGCCGAAAAAGTTTAACGAAACAAATCCTAAACTTATCAGAAGAATAATTCTTTTTATGTTCATTTCAAGTAAATTATGACGCTTTTTTATCAAAAATGCAAAGTTAATCAGAAATTTTAATAAACTCATTTATTGAACGCACAAAATCCTTTTATATTTTGCCTTATAAATGTCATGTGGCAGGATACCGTTTTTGCGGGTTGTTTTTTTACGGTTTATAGGCTGACATTACCAATATTTTCTGATAGTTTTTGTCTTTTAACAGTTGTTCCAATGTTATTTCCGGGTGTTTTTCCATGTATTTGGATACGATACGGTACCCTATCCATATCCCTGTTTTGGCAGGAGATTGGCGGCCAAAAGGTATGGTAAACGGTGCTTCGTCCACAAATTTTTTTATAATCAACCTTTCGGTTTTGTACAGCAGGTTTTTGTCGATAAAATAAGTCCACATAGCTTCTTCGTTTTCTTTGCACCAATCAAGTTGTTGCCGGGTGTAGCCCCATCTTACCGAATCGGGGACAAACGGAATAAGGGCATCCAAGGCGTATTGTATTTTGCCACCGTATATCATGTTGGCAAGCAGGGTGTTTACGGAATCGTCCGGCGGAAATTCCATCGACAACCATGCACGCATGGCATCGGGCAATATCATTTGCGGCTCCATTTTGTTGATTATGT
>CAYMVE010000164.1:0-4505 GCA_964393715.1 uncultured Bacteroidales bacterium
GGAAGAGGCTGGGGCAACTTATACAACATCTCCGCTTGCCGGTAAGTCTCCTTTGGCAGGGTTGAGCATAAAAGAGCATTTGAACGGAGATAAAAGTACAAACCAAGCAAAAGATGACAAACCTTCCGAAAAAGAGGAGTTTTTATTGAGTACGGGAACTGCTCTTCCCGATAGTTATTTTACCGAATCCGACTTCTTGGCTGCGCTGACTACTTTTTTCCAAAATAACGGTTTGTTGAGTCTAAAGAATGCCCGTATTAAGCTTTCTTTCTTGCCGGATTATCATGTGAAACTGATTTTGCCCAATTCCGCCCTGAAAGAAAATTTAAAGCCGCATCTGAGCAAATTATTACCTTATTTGAAGACAAAATTGAACAATCATAAAATAGAAGTAAGTTGTGAGGTAGAGCAAGTGGTACGAGAATTGAAAAAACCGGGACAAACAAAAGAAGAGCTGTACAAGAAGTTTGTAACACAGAATAAAAATGTGGAGGAGTTGAAAAATTGGTTTAATTTGGAATTGTAAACTTAAAAATGAAATGTTATGAATAAAAAAGGATGTTTAATAATTGGTGGTGCTTTGGTTTTGATTATACTCCTTGTAGGAGGTTATCTTGTAGGAGTGTACAACTCTATGGTGGCCAAAGAGCAAGGGGTAAAACAGAAATGGTCGCAAGTAGAAAATCAATACCAAAGACGGACAGACCTGATTCCGAATCTCGTAAATACGGTAAAAGGATATGCCAAACACGAAAAGGAGACTTTGACAGAGGTTATAGAAGCCCGAAGTAAAGCTACTTCCGTAAATATTGATCCTACCAAGTTGTCGCCGGAGGCTATCAAGCAGTTTCAGGCAGCACAAAGCGGACTTTCACAAGCCTTGTCAAAGTTGATGGTGGTGGTAGAGCGTTATCCCGACCTCAAAGCCAATCAGAATTTTCTGCAATTGCAAGCCCAACTGGAAGGGACGGAAAACCGCATAGCCGTAGAGCGTAAAAGATATAACGAAGCGGTGCAAGAATACAATACCTACCTGAAAAAGTTTCCGAATGTAATATTTGCCCGTATGTTCGGATTTAACGAATATCCCTATTTTGAAGCGGAAAAAGGAGCCGAAAAAGCTCCCGAAGTAAAATTCTAAGCATTATGAAAAAGAAAGCCCGTGAATTTTTTACCGAAGAAGACGAGCAAATCATTGTAAATGCTATCAAAACCGCCGAAAAAAATACAAGCGGAGAAATAAGAGTACATGTGGAAAATTACGATAAAGAGGATGTATTGGATAGGGCTGTGTATTGGTTTGAAAAACTGGGAATGCACAAAACCAAAGAAAGAAATGGCGTTTTGTTTTATTTGGCCATAGATGCCCGGAAGTTTGCCATTCTTGGAGATGCCGGCATAAATGCCAAGGTGCCGGAAGGCTTTTGGGACGAGATAAAGGATACATTGGTGTCGTATTTTAAGGAAGGCAAGTTTGCGGAAGGTCTTGCCAAAGGAATTATCATGGCCGGCGAACAGCTGAAAAAATATTTTCCGCATCGAAAAGACGATATAAACGAATTGAGCGATGAAATATCTTACAACTAAATTATTCGTAGGGCTTTTGGTGTTGCTTTTTCTGCCGGTGGTAGCCGGGGCCGGAGAAAGCCCGATCATTCCTCCTAAGCCCGATCCGCCCCGTTTGGTGAATGATTTTGCCGGTATATTACAGCCGGAAGAAGTGAAGGAGTTGGAACACATACTCGATACTTTTGCACTCCATACTTCTACACAAATAGCCGTAGTTACCGTGCCGGACTTGAAAGGTATGGATCCGAACATGTATGCTTTTGAAATTTTGGATAAGTGGGGGATAGGAGCCAAAGGGAAAGACAATGGCGTGGTCATTTTGGTAAAGCCCAAGATGTCCGAACGCGACAGAGGAAGGGTAGCTATTCAAGTAGGATACGGATTGGAAGGCGTTATTCCTGATGCCACGGCAAAGTTGATTATTGAAAACGAAATGATTCCGCATTTTCGCGAAGGTGATTATTTCCGGGGAATTTGGAGCGGTGTGGATACTATTATGCAATTGGCTCGGGGAGAGTTTTCGTCAAGCGAATACGAGGAGAAAGTGGGTAATGAAAATACGATGGCCGGGCTGGTTTTGTTCATTCTTATCTTGCTGTTGGTTATTATATCAACCATAAAAGGAAGAGGAGGTCGCGGTGGCGGTAGGACTTACGGTAGCCGGGGCGGAGGTGTATATCCGATATTTTTTGGTGGTGGCTCTTGGGGAAGTTCCGGAGGCAGTAGCTTTGGTGGTTTTGGCGGATTTGGCGGAGGTACTGGTGGAGGTGGCGGTGCCAGCGGAGGTTGGTGATGATAAGCAGGGGGCGTTTCCCCACTGGTAAGTGGCACGAAGGTGTGGATTGAATTTTCATTCCGGAGTATTATGCGTCTAACAGATTTTTAAACTAATTTTGTCTCAAACTAAAAAAGGAAGCCATGTCGTTTTTAATGGAATTTGCCATGTTTCCCACCGACAGAGGTGAAAGTGTGAGCAAGGAAGTAAGCCAAGTGATTGATACGATAAGAAAGTTGACGGATAATTATCAGCTAACTGCCATGGGCACTATTGTGGAAACCGATACCATGGAGGAAGCCCTTGATATTATCAAAGCGTGCTATTATACCTTGGAAAAGTTAGGAGCCAAGCGGGTGTACAGTTCAATAAAATTTGACATAAGACAAGGAAAATCCAATAGGTTGAAAACAAAAATCGAATCTATCAGAAATAAAATAGGTGAAGTCAATCATTAGTCTTATTATTTCGTTTTTTTTTGCTTACAATTTGTTGGCTCAGTGTTTGAAGGTGGGAGAATTACCTTTCAAACCCGGCGAAAAACTTACTTATACAGTACAGTACAATTTAGGAATTGTCTGGTTTGATGCCGGCGAGGTTGTTTTCCGGGTAGATACGATAAACAAGAAAGGTAAGCGTTTTTTTCATTTCATTTCTACCGGTAGGTCGTACAAGAGCTACGATTGGATATTTAAGGTGAGGGATCGGTACGAAGTGATTACCTTTGAGAAAAGTTTGCGTCCGTTATTTTTTCACCGGAAAACGGATGAAGGTGGTTATCAGGTAGATAATACTTACCGTTTCAGTTACAAGAACGACAAAATTTACATGCGGGTAAGTCATTCCGATTCTATTCCTTACAAAGATACGATTTCGCCGGTAAAGTGTTTGCGAGATGCGCTGAGTTCCGCTTATTTCTTACGGGGAGTGGATGTAAGAACCTTTCGTATTGGCCAAAAAATCAACTTGGATATGGTGCTGGACGGAAAAAAATTTGATATTTATGTAAAATATCTGGGAAAAGATTTGATAAAACTGAATGATACACTGAAAGTCCAAACATTGAAATTTACTACCAGTACCATAGAAGGTTCTATTTTTAGAGGTGGCGAAAATGTGTATGTGTGGATTACCGACGATAAAAACAAAATACCTGTAAAAATAGAGGCGTATATCCTGGTCGGAAAAGTTATTGTTTATTTGAGGGACTACAAAGGCTTGAAATATCCTCCCCAATCGTTTATTTATGAAATTAAACGCTCGAAAAATTAAAGCGTATGCGGCAGAAGAAGGCTTTTCTGCTTGTGGTATTACTCCTGCCATGGAACTGGACGAATCCGTAAAAAAAAAGTATTTGGAATGGATTGATGCCGGTTATCAGGGAGAAATGCAGTACCTTGCCAATAACATTGACAAAAGAATCAATCCGGCTATTCTGGTTGAGGGGGCAAAATCGATTATTGTGGTGTTGCTCAATTATTATCCTTCCGAAAAACAACCTTCCCATTTACCGCAAGTGGCCAAATGTGCCTATGGACGGGACTATCACAAAGTGATGAAAAAAAAGATGAAAAGGCTTTTTGCAAAAATTAGGGCGGATTTCCCGCAATTGGAAGGACGGTATTTTTCCGATTCCGCTCCTGTGTTGGAAAGGGTATGGGCTATTCGTGCCGGTTTGGGCTGGATAGGGAAAAATAATCTGCTGATAAATAAAGAGTTGGGATCTTATTTTTATATCGGGGAATTGATAGTAAATGCGGAATTTGACGAATATGACATGTTTTACGGTACTTCTCATTGCGGTACCTGTAGCCGGTGTGTGGATGCTTGCCCTACCGGAGCTTTAAGTCCTTACCAACTGAATGCTGAATTATGCATCTCTTATGATACCATAGAATTGAAGGACAGTAGTAAGTCGAAACTGGATAGCACGCACGGGTGGATTTTCGGTTGTGATATATGCCAAGATGCGTGTCCTTGGAACGGGAAACTATTACCTACTTCGGAAGCTGATTTGCAAATAAAACCCTTTTTGCTTACGGCTACGGAACAAGATTGGCTTGAACTTACGGAGGACCAATTCGAAAAGATTTTTTTCAATTCGCAATTGAAAAGAGCCGGATTGCAAAAAATAAAGGATAATATCAGAAAAGCCCGGCGG
>CAYMVE010000165.1:0-4409 GCA_964393715.1 uncultured Bacteroidales bacterium
ATCAGTGGCACGGCGTTTTGCTGATTTTAAGTATTCCTGTCGTTTATCATTATCATAATAAAAACTTTCACGTACAAAAATGTCTTTGGCATCTGTTCCATCAAATCCTTTGTAAGCAAACCAATAATCGCGGATAGTACGTTTCAGCCTTACATCTGAAACCAAAATTTTGTTTTCCTCTGTATCATAACGAGGACGATTTTCATTAAGTGGATCGCCATTGGGATTAGTGTTTTCCACTTCGTATAAAAACAGAATTTCCGAACGGTTTTTTATTGTTTCCATAATTTTATGTTTTTTTATTGATTACTCTTCTTCGTCAGATTGTTTTTCTCTTTGTTTTTTGAATGCTTTGCCTAACTCAATACCTGTAACGAAATAAAATGAAATTTCACTATTGGAAAGTTTTTCCAAATCTTTGATATTAAGAGCAAAGTATTTAACAATTATCTCTCTTAAATCGGTATAAATATAAAAGCCTCCATATTGTTTGAGTTTTTCCAGAGCTTCTGTATAAATACTTTGTATTTGCTTGGCATTTATTCTGTATCCGTGCAGTTTATTCTCAAAAGGTGTATTTTTCAATTTCTCCTGTTGATAATCAAAAACATAGCGGACAAGTATTCCAAGTGTGAACAATCCAATCTTTATATCACTGTCAAAGAATTTTTTGTGTTCTTCAATGAAATTTTGAAATTCTTCAAGTTCAAACCTGCTTTTGTTTTCTGTATTTGTAGCTTCCATATTTATTTGATTTTTAAAATTATTTTCAATAAGATTTAACTCCAAAAGATAATAATAAAGTATTATAGCCTTTTTGACGAGTTCCGTATGATTTTTGTATTTTTTATTAGATTTTTTCTTTTTATATTCCTCAATATATTTATCTAAAAATCTTGTGAACAACAGAGACTTGCTAATTGGCTGGTTAATAAATATTTTATGGACAATATCCAGAAAATCGTTATTAAAAAATATTTTAACTATACCGAAATTGAAAGTTAAATCTGAGTATTCTTTTCTTTTGCTATCATATATTGCATTATAAAAAAGTGGTATTCTATTAATTAGGTTAGGAATGTCAACAAATAAAAGGCGGAAACGTGAAGGTAAAATCTCTTCCAAAAACATCTTTATTCTGAGAGCACTGTTAGAGGTTTCAAAAAATAATAAGTCAACAGTAAAATAATTTTTTTCTGCGGCTATTTTTTTCATAACACGTTCTTCGGCACGAGCCTTTCTTTCTGCCTTGGCTTCTTCCTGCAAGGCAGTTTGTAACAATCCAACTATTTTTTTGAAGTTCTTTTTATCCGATGCCAGAACAGGATTGGGAATAATATAATATCTATTCCCCCAAAAATTGCCTACAAGTTTTTGTGTTATATATTCAGCACCCTTTTCTAATAATAATGCCGCCTCTTTGGAAACAGGATAATTTCTCCAGTTGTTTTTCGCATTAAAAAAGCCTGCTATACTACCAGGTTTGTCTACAGTGCTAAAAGTAAATGGAAATGCAAAACCATAAACTTCATTTACTCTATTCTTTTCTACGGAACCAATTTTGTTAAAGGCTCTTGATTCGCCATAAGTTCGTGTCTTATACTTTTTTTCCAAACCATCTTTTAATATCATTTCTCTTAATAACTTATAGTCATAAAGATAGGACTCTTCTCCACCTTTAATTATCTTCATGGAAATAAAAAGAGGTACCTTTTTATCAATATCTTTTATTTTTTCAAAAAATTTTTCTTTTAAATCATCTTTCAATTCTTTAAATTCTCCCTCTATGGTGCTAAAAATTTCTCTTTCTATATTATATTTACTACTATCAAAAGCTTTTATTCTGTTAAAACATTTCTCCCAACTATCAAATTTTTTCCTAATATTCTCAAAAGTATTTTTATCCTTTTTCTTCTTAGAAAATTTGGTGGAAAAAGTTATATCGCCCCCGCTTGAAGAACCCTTTCTGTAAGCCAGTTTTTTCCAATTACTTTCAGAATTCAACTTTTCAAAGTCAATCTCTTTGAATTTTGCTTCGTTTTTAATTTCAAAAACAAAATAAAATACAGTAAAATCTTTGTTTGGATATGGATTTTGGATATAAATATCTGCCGGGTCATCAAAAACTTGGTTTTCAAGCGCAAGTTCGCCTAATAAACAAACACTTTTATCTTGCATAAAACTACATTTATGATTCTCTTTTTCCCTTTTGCAAACTTAATCAACCTAAATCTAATATCCAAAAAAAAATTATTAACAATTTATTAACAACAGCCTCCCGTTCCAATACAAAAAAGGCTGCCTTTCGGAGAGACAGCCTTCTGTGTAAAATTCTTTGTTATGTAAAAAGTTTTCTTATTCGAATTTATATCTTTCGTCGATAATATTAGCCGCTTTTTTCATGGCTTCATACGCTTGGTAATCCACTCTATAAACAAAATCTCTTGTCCATTTGTTTTTTACGGATTCAAGTGTACTAACCCCCTTTTCTTTCCCTTTATTTACCTTAATTACAAAAACTCCTTGATTCCCGATAATTGGCACGGAAGTTTTGTTCAGCGGCAAGGTTGTAGCGGCTGCAATCACTTTGAATTCCATACCCATCCCGGGCACCGTAAAAGAAGAAAAGGCGATATCTTCGGCATTTTGCAATTGTAAGTTCATGCTTTGTGCCAATTTATTAATGTCGTCGGCACCTTGCTTGGCAAATTTATCGGCCAACATATCTCCTTTTATTTCTTTTATCACATTCACTTCTATTTCTTTTTTCACTTCTTCCAGAGGAGCAGGTCCTTTGGGGTGAATAGCCGCAAGTTTGGCCACCACAAATTTATCTGTCATATCAAACACATCCGAAACTTCTCCGGCTTCTGCCTTAAAAGCCCATTTAACCAATTCTCTGGCTTCCGGTAGCCCCGGAATAGACTTATCCATGATTTTCAAATTGCTGGCATATCTTTTTACAAGCGTATCGCTTTCTTCAATTGCTTTGTCAAAGGCTTCGGCTGTTCTGTTTTCGCCGGCAAATTTGCTGGCAATGGAATAATAATATTGAAGAGTTTGACTTCCCGGTTCTACATTCTTCACCACGGTAGCCACCTTCACTTTTCGGGTTTTGGGACCTTGATCCAAAACTTCTACAATATGAATACCGTATTGTGTATAAACCTCTTTAATATCTCCTTTGTTTGCAAAGAAAACCGTATCGGTAAAAGGTTGTACCATTTTTTTCATATCAAACCACCCCAAATCACCGCCGTCAACCAAAGAAGCTTTGTCGGCCGAATATTTCTGAGCCAGAGAAATAAAGTCTGCTTTACCATTTTTCAACAAATCCAATAAACTGTCGGCCAATGCTTTGGCTTTATCCGCCGGCAGATTTTCATTCGGTTGGATTAAGATGTGGCGGGCATGTACGGAATCCGGCAACTCCCTAACATCGGAAAGTTTGGAAACTTTATAAGCATTATTTTCAAAATAAGGACCGTAAATAGCCCCCTTTTCGTGAGTAAACATAAAAGTATCCAACATTGCGGGCAATTCGCCTTGCTTGTACCAATTGTCGTCCATCGGCACATCCGAATTCAAATTAACAAAAGAAACATCATCAGTAGATGCTTTAAAATCCGGTATCAAATCTTCCACCATTTTCAAGGTTGCCTTATAATCATCTTTGGAAGGCTTTACATCAAATACTACATATTCCACATCTCTGGTTTCTTCCGGTCGTTCATACGACTTTATATGGTCGTTGTAGTATTTTTCCAATTGGTCATCCGTAACATTTATGGTAGAATCCGGAATTGCCGAATATCTTTCAAACACATAATTGAAGTTCACCTTGTAATTTTCATCGTGCAAAAACATTTTGGCCAGTGGGGCAGGTACGGAATAAGCTTTTTTAATCAAATTGTAAAATTTTTGCATTTTCCGGTTTTCCACCAGCACTTTTTCAAAAGCCAACCAACTGGCTCTTGCTTCTCCGCTGGGATCTGCATCAAGGTTCTTCAAAAATCTTATTACCAAAGTCTTGTCAAATTGTCCGGTTTGAGGATTTTTGAAGATAGGTATTTGTTGTATTTGAGGGTCGATATTCTGGCCTTGCACCATATCCAATAATTCTTCGGGGGTTACGGTTATGCCTAATTCATCGTATTCCTTCCCCATTACATAGTTCATAACCAATGTTTCCCAAGCTTGTTGTCTTATTTGTTGCAAAGTTTGTTCGTCCAATGCAGATTTATTGGTGTTTCTTTTATAATTTTCGGTAAGTTGTTCCACCAATGATTGATATTCTTGTATTCTTACCGACTCACCGTTAATTTCCGCCACCTCCATTGCTTCGTCTCTGGAAAGCGAATTGGCATTTTTCATGATATCTCCAAGAATAAATGCCAAAAGAGCCAATC
>CAYMVE010000166.1:0-4391 GCA_964393715.1 uncultured Bacteroidales bacterium
TTGGTCGAAGATACATAAGTGCTGTCCTCACTGATAACTACATTTTGGGCTTTTAGCCCAAAAGAAAAATATAACAATACGGTAAATGAAATAACTATACATCTTTTCATAAGACTTATTTTTTAGCAAAAATAATCTATTTTTATTAATGTGCAAAATTTGGCTAATTCCTATTTTGATGTGCTAAGCCAAATAAGTTTTTACTCTGAATAGGAAAAAGTCTGTATTTCTGGCACCATAGTTTACGTTAATAAATCGTTGTAAATTTTGATTTAATGCTTCTGTTTTAGCATTTGTTTCTTTGGCAATAAAATAGTTCAATATTTGCGCTAAGTTTTTCTTAAGCATAAATGCCATATTCTTCAACTCTTCAATTTTTGTTTCCAACAGTTCTTTGATTAGAGATAGTAGTTCTTGTTTTTTTCTTGTTCTTGTTTTTTGATAAGTTGTTTTTCCTGAGGGTGCAGCAAACCAAATTCTCAATTTTTTCACTAAAAAATAAGCTTTTTGTATTTCGGGATAATTCTTAAAAAGGATATTGGCTCTCTTTTCTTGCTGTACATATATTGGCACTTGCCGATTGTACGGGACACGGCGTTCCCGGAGCCTTTATGAGCATGATAGGCAATACCCTGCTAAATGAAATTGTTAAAGAGAAAACGGTATGGGAACCAGCTTTAATTTTACAAAACATGCATTATCAAATCATCAAGTCGCTTCGTTTTCACGATGAAAAGGAATTTGCTAATGACGGAATGGATATGATTATAATCCGCATCAATACTTTGGAGAAAAAATTGACCGCTTTTTATGCCAACCAACACGGTTTTTTGTTTTTAGACAGACATTTTACAAAAATAGAAAGAGATCCGTATGCTATAGGAGATCCTTTGGCCAAAAAACAATCGCTAACCTTCAACACCCAAATATTTTCTTTTGAAAAAGAAGCCGTTTTATATCTTACCTCCGATGGCTATTACGACCAGTTCGGTGGAGAACAGGGAAGAAAATTTACAATCGGTCGCTTTGAAAAATTACTTCATGAAATTTATTCTTTGCCGGCAAAAGAACAAAAACAAATACTAGGTAACCGCCTAAAAGAATGGATGAATGGAAATAAACAGTTGGATGACATTTTGGTTGTCGGTATCCGTCTCTGAGTTTTTTTCTTAAAAATTAACAAAAAATATACTCTAATACCTAGATTTGTATTATTTTGCACCCGAAACCAAAAAATGAAAAATCATGAAAAGATTATTAGTATTAGCAATTGCATTGTTTTTAGCAGGCAATGTAGTATGGGCACAAGACGATAACAACGATGTTTTGAAAAACAAAAAAGGCGAAGTAATATTGCCGCAAGCCGGTGATTATGCTATTGGTGTTTCGGCAACCCCTTTTGTTAACTTAGTGGGAAATTTGTTTAAAATCAATTCGGCGGTTCCATTCAACAATCCATTGGCTTGGAATTTTGTAGATGCCTCCAATGCTATTTACGGAAAATATTTCTTGTCGGACAACAGAGCCATCAGGATGTCTGTCAGATTCGGTATGGGTACAACTACACTGAAAAATTATGTGACAGACCAAACCGATAATACCGGAGAAAAAACCGTTTTGGATAAGGCAACTCAAAAATATACCAATATCCAATTGTTTGCCGGTATGGAATACAGAAAAGGACACGGCAGATTACAAGCCTTTTACGGAGCAGGAGCTTTTCTCGGTTTTGTAGGTAACTCCAGCAAATATGTTTATGGAAACGAAATGAATGATACTTATACCACTCCGTTATCAACAACTGATTGGACAACATCTCCTTACGGAACAATGAATACTCCGATAAGAACTTTATCCGACAAACCGGGGAAAGCCATAAGTTTGGGTGTCAGAGGTTTTGTTGGTGTGGAATACTTTGTATTGCCGAAAGTTTCTTTAGGAGGAGAATTCGGTTATGGTCTTGGTGTAACTATGCAAGGAGACGGAACAAAAGTAACCGAACAATATGATTTTATAAATAATACGGTGAAAACGGTAGAAACCAAAACCGGTGGAAGTTTTTCGTTAGGTATGGATAGCGATAATTTTGGCGGAATTATTTATCTGATGTTCCATTTTTAAAAACGAATAATTAAAAATATTAATGAAAGCCGGCCTTTGAGGTCGGCTTTTTTTACAAAATTTTATCGGTAATAATAATTTTTTATACCTTTGTCTCCCTTAAATTAATGAAATCGGGATGAGAAAAATATTTTTTATAATCGTACTGGTTGTGGGAATAAGCCGCTTATATGCTCAGCAAACCACAACCAACGGCGATACGGCAGCAGCACCGGTTGCTGTTATTTCTTTGGATGATTTGGACGAAGAATCCGCACAAAGCGATAATGTAGCCACATTGTTGCAAGCTTCTCGGGATCCTTTCCTTTCCACGGCAGGTTACACCTTCGGGCAAGCAAGATTTCGCGTAAGAGGATTTGGTTCGGAATATGCAACCATTTCGATTAATGGTGTAAATTTTAACGATGCGGAAAGCGGCCGTGTTTTTTGGTCCACATGGGGAGGCCTCAACGATGTAACACGCTATAAGGACATCAAAAGCGGAGTAAAATTTTCCGATTTTTCTTTTGGAGACATCGGCGGAGAAACCAATATAGAAATAAGACCCTCTCTATTTAGAAAAGGTAACAAAATCACTTACTCGTCGGCCAACAGAAGTTACCGGAACCGTATTATGACAACAGTCAATACCGGACTGCTCACCAACGGTTGGGCATTCACATTTTCGGGTTCCAGAAGATGGGCACAAGAAGGTTATGTAGAAGGTACTTTTTACGATGGTTGGAGTTATTTGTTGGCAGCAGAAAAACGCCTGAACGACAATCATAGTTTAACCTTTACCGTGTTCGGAGCTCCTACGGCCAGAGGAAAATCAGGAATAAGCACGCAAGAAGCTTATGATTTGGCCGGCACTAATTTTTACAATCCTTATTGGGGATACCAAAACGGTAAAAAACGAAATGCCCGTGTAAGCGATATCCACAAACCGGTAATCATGCTGAACGATTATCTCAAGTTGAACGACAAAATGAAGTTGCAAACCGGTTTGGCTCTTTCTTTCGGAAAGGTAAAATCGTCCGCCCTCAATTGGTATGATGCCAAAGATCCTCGTCCCGATTATTATAGGAATCTTCCAAGTTATTACTACTATTACGACCCGGACCTTTATTTACAAAGACTTCAAGACTGGACTACCGATGTAAATGTAAGGCAAATAAATTGGGATTTCTTTTATTTGGCCAACTCCAAAAATCTTTATACCGTACATGATGTAGATGGTGTGGCAGGCAACGATTATACGGCCAACCGATCCAAATACATTGTGGAAAACAGAGTTACCGCTCAAAAAAACATTACACTTTCTTCTATCTTGAAATATGACCTGAAAGACAATGTTTATTTGGTATCCGGGCTGGAAGCCAACATATACCGAGGAGACCATTACAAAGAAGTGGACGACTTGTTAGGCGGAGACTTTTGGCTGGATATTGATAAATTTGCCGAACGGGATTTTGAAGACCCCAACTTGGCACAGTCCGACCTGAATCATCCCAACCATGTGGTAAAAGAAGGAGATATTTTCGGATACCGTTACATAGCCAATATCAATTATTTGGGAGCTTATTCGCAAGCCAAAATATCGCTCGGAAAAGTCCAACTGTACGGAGGGTTGAAGCTATCGACAACCTCCATGTGGCGTACCGGCCTAATGAAAAACGGTAAGTTTCCGGAAAATTCCTATGGAGATTCCGACAAACTCAACTTCTTTAACTATTCGTTGAAAGGTGGCGTAACCTATCAGATAACCGGACGCCATTTTGTTACGGCTAACCTGATGTATGAAACCCGCCCACCGCTTTTTAGGAATGCCTATCTTTCACCTCGTACCAGAAATACCGCAGTAGCCGGATTATCCAGCGAAACCGTTTACGGAGGAGATGTCAATTATTTTATCAGACTTCCTTATGTAACCGGCCGCCTGACCGGATATTATGCCAAGTTTCAAAATCAAACGACCATCCGAAGTTTCTATCATGACGAATATCGCAGTTTCATCAATTATATCATGACCGGAATCGATAAACAACACATGGGCCTGGAATTGGGATTGGAATTTAAACTGTCCCCGACTTTGACCGCTACTTTGGTGGGGGCAAAAGGCGAATACATTTACACTTCCCGTCCCTCGGCAACTGTTGTAAGAGACAATAGCGAAGAAGTAATAGATGCCGACAAAACCGTTTACCTCATAAATTACAAAGTAGGCAATACCCCGTAAACAGCGGCATCTGCCGGACTCAGGTACCGTTCGCCCAAATTCTGGTTTGCCG
>CAYMVE010000167.1:0-4348 GCA_964393715.1 uncultured Bacteroidales bacterium
GTAACCATATTTCGGCTGAAAAAGCACTTCTTTTACAAATTGTTCTTTAATATCAACGATTTCCAAACGAACCCCCAACCGTTTTGTTACTCGTTGCAGATACTCGTACTTCTTCCGTGTCCCCAAACCGCCAAATCCGGTATCAAAGTGCAACGCAATAACTTCTATCCCCTGATCGGCTATAAGCTTTACTGACAAAATGCTGTCCAATCCTCCGCTAAATAATGCCAACGCTTTCATCACTTATCCAATGACTGTTTAACAATAGACAACAAAACATAAGAAATTATAACCATAGGTATTGCCTGCACACGAAAAGAAAAAATCATCACCAACCCGAAGAAAAGTAAAATCAGTTGATATATCGAACTTGTATTCTTTTCTTCCGTTTTCAGTTTAAAGGAAAACATCTTGATATCCGACACATTCAGATACGAAAACAGTAATATGCTACCAACATAAAACCATGTATTGTTCAATAAATATGTTGAGAAAACCCCATTAGGGTCATAGGCAAGAATCAACGGCAACGACACATAATACATGGCTGACGATGGCACCGGCAACCCTGTAAAATCCGAAGAATGACTTTGATAAACATTGAACCTTGCCAATCGTAATGCCGCAAAAACAGGAATAAGTACAGCCATAAAAACGGAAACTTTCACCCCCATACCGGCACTGACAATACTACCAAAATACGCTATCCCCACCGACCTTGATATTAACACCGCCACTATAAGACCGGGGGCCACACCAAAACTAATAACATCGCCCAGTGAGTCCAATTCCTTGCCAACCTCGCTTTTAGCATTTAACATCCTTGCAGCAAATCCGTCTATGTAATCAAAAAACATAGCTGCAAAAATCATCAACGAAGCCAGCGTCAAGTTTCCTTGCATCACAAACAACAAAGCAGCAAATCCGCTAACTACATTAAGCGAAGTAATAAAATTCGGAATATGTTTTTTCATAAGCCCACTCTATTTACCTGAAAATAATTTCTTTTCTGTCCGGTCCTGTGGAAATCAGCCTCACCGGGACTCCCGTAGTGGTCTCTACAAAATCCAGGTATTTTTTCAATTCGGACGGTAGCAAGTGATATTCCTTTATTGTCCTTAAATCCGTTCTCCACCCGTCAAAGTCCCTGTAAATCACTTTTTTCACATTCGTCACATCAAAAGGAAAACGGTCGGTAAATCCATCAGGCATTTCATAGGCTACTCCGATTCTTACTTGCTCAAAACCGCTCAGTACATCGGCTTTTGTTACAATCAAATCGGTTACACCATTGATCATTACCGCATAATTTAAAGCAACCAGATCCAACCAGCCACATCTTCTGGGGCGTCCGGTAGTAGCACCATACTCATGCCCCAAATCTCTGAGCTTTTGTCCCGTATCGTCATTCAATTCCGTAGGAAAAGGACCGCCACCTACTCTTGTAGTGTATGCCTTGAAAATACCATATACCCTGTTGATTTTCGCAGGTGCCACCCCTAAACCGGTAGAAACACCGGCCGTTATTGTATTGGATGAAGTTACATAAGGATAAGTGCCGAAATCTATATCTAACAAAGTACCTTGTGCCCCTTCCGCCAAAATATTTTTTCCGTCGGTAAGTAATTCATTGACAAAATATTCACCGTTAACAACTTTGAACTCCCTCAATTTTTGTATTGCCTCAAACCAAAGTTTTTCATCCTCCTTCAGGTCAAATTCAAAATCTCCGGCAAATGCATTTACAAGATGGTAGTGTTTCTCTTTGAGTTTATGGTACTTGCTATCAAAATCGGCATCAAATATGTTCCCGACTCTCAATCCGTTTCTTCCGATTTTATCCATATAAGCCGGACCAATCCCTTTGAGAGTGGAACCAATCTTATTCTTTCCTTTGGCTATTTCCGAAGCCTTATCTAAAATCCGGTGCGTAGGCAATATCAAATGCGCTTTATGCGAAATAAGCAGTCTGGATTTTACATCCACACCGAAACTTTCCACTTCGGCCACCTCATCCAATAAGGTTACCGGATCCAAAACCACCCCGCTTCCTATGAGGTTGAGAGTACCGTTACGAAATATACCGGATGGAATCAAGTGCAAAACCATACTTTTGCCTTCAAATTCCAAAGAATGACCGGCATTAGGCCCCCCCTGAAACCGGGCAACCACATCGTAGGTTTCCGATAACACATCTAC
Organism: uncultured Bacteroidales bacterium; assembly: GCA_964393715.1. Taxonomy (GTDB): domain Bacteria; phylum Bacteroidota; class Bacteroidia; order Bacteroidales; family JALTDM01; genus JALTDM01. The sequence continues at coordinate 2,200 of CAYMVE010000167.1, forward strand.
AATCTTGCCCTTCCCTTCATCACCCCATTGAAGTCCTAACAAAACATCCAAAGCCATAAATCCGTATTTTTATTCCTTGCGAATGTAAGAATTTTTTTCAAATAAATCGTTTATGAAAATTTACCCGACAGTGTTTTTTCTCATACTCCGGCTTTAATCAGGTTTTTAAGCAAACTGCGGTATTCCGAAGCAAATATATCGTCTTTTTCTTTAAGCATAACAATAGCAGCGGTAAGCCAATATTTTATGAGGTCCTCCGGTTTTCCTTCCGAAAAATCTACCGATTCCGCCGAAAAAACATTGCCTCGAGCTTCCGGAGATATCAAAAATATCACTTTGGAAGCATCTCCTCCCCAAAAACCGGGACTTCTATAACCCAACAATATTCTATTGTTTACCATAACGGGCACCACATCTATATTGAGTTGTTCACATACATAAAAATAAAGAATGGCTGCCGAAACCTCATTCGTCTTTTTATAAAATAAAACCCTGTAAATAAAGTGATTATGTTCCTCTATATTTTTTTCCACTTCAAATCCCGATACCGAAAACAAAAAATGATTTACTATGTTAATTTTTTCCAGCGGAGTAAGATTATTGTTCAATTCAAGCCATATATCTTTCACTATGCTATCCAAATGCTCATAAATATCTTTTTCGGCAACATCACTGTTATACATCCGGTTCAACAAAACCAGCCCATTAATAAAACTACGCTCCCGACTACCCAGCCAAGTTAAAAATTTGGACTTGTAAGTATCCAGATTTATTTCGCGGATAAGTTGTTCTATTCTATTGTACAATAGGATACTTCCAGCATTGTTCCAAGCTTTCTTCAGCTCCGGCAATACAGGTGCTCCGTATTTTTTAATTTCCGACCTCACTACACGATACACCTCCGGGTCGTCGTCATCCAGTAACCGGACTAAATATTTCAAATCTTTGAACTTTTCCGCCATAAATCACTTATTTTCCTGTCAATTTATCAAGGGTGTATTTTATTAAATCCTTGATTTTTACCTTATAATCGGGCAAATAGGTTTTGTTTACCCTGTTGGCTATTATCAAACAGATAGTAGCCGCTTTATGTCCGAGCATTTTACTTAATCCGTATAATGCGGAACTTTCCATTTCATAATTGGTAATCTTGTGACCGTTAAAATCAAATTTTTCCACCTTGTTATTGATTTCCGGATCGGCGGTTTTCAACCTCAATATCCGGCCTTGCGGTCCGTAAAAACCGGGAGCAGCCATGGTTACCCCCTTTACCACTTTTTGTTCGTCATAAAGCATTTCGAACAATTCGGGTGCAATATCTACCACATAAGGTGTCGCCAACCTTTTGTTCCAATTCATATAAGACATGAAAGCCTCTTCAAACTCCTTATCCGTAACCGACATAATATCCGCATAAAAGTTTAGCATTCCGTCCAACCCTATAGATTTTTCAGTAAGAAGATAGGTGCCCGTTTCCGCAAATTTTTGCAATCCACCCGATGTTCCTATACGAACAAAAGTCAATGATTTATGTTCGTCTTTGACAGTACGTGTTTTAAGGTCTATATTTACCAGTGCGTCCAATTCATTGATAACGATATCAATATTGTCCGTACCTATGCCGGTAGAAAGTACGGTAATCCTTTCGCCATTATAAGTTCCCGTAATGGTAAAAAACTCCCTGTTTTGAATCTCAAATTCTATGTGGTCAAAAAAGGAAGCAACAAGTTTTACTCTTCCTTGATCTCCCACCAATATAAATTTATCGCTTATGTGTTCCGGTCTTAAATGCAAATGATAGATACTACCGTCATCATTCAGAATAAGTTCGGATGATTGAATTGATTCTGCCATAACTTTTCAGATTTTATTATTCCACAAATTTAATAAAAAATACCGTTCCGCTACATTTATTTGGTTTACAAAAAATACCTTAATGCAAAATCATGAAAAATTTATACCTTTGCACATTCTAAAAAACGGAAAACAATGGAGCAAAAATTTAACGAATACAAAGGTCTTGACTTATCAAAAATAAACCAAGAAATACGGGAATTGTGGAAAAAGAACCACACTTTTGAGAAATCCATTAAAACCAGAGAAGGACATCCCGAATTTGTTTTTTATGAAGGCCCCCCCTCCGCTAATG
>CAYMVE010000168.1:0-4346 GCA_964393715.1 uncultured Bacteroidales bacterium
CGTATTGCTTCAATTTGCCAATATAGCCCTATTGCTAAACTACCGGGGCGGATATTACTTTGTCGAACATTTTTACAGTAAGGCCTCATTGGGAATATATTCCGTTGGCAATCAGCTGGTAGAAGCCTCTTGGATGATTAGCCGGAGTTTTTCCACAGTACTATATGCCAGAGTATCCAACCTGAAAGACGATGCGGACTACCGCCAAGTCCAATATTATGTCCTTAGTTTTTTCAAAATAGTATTTCTCATTACGCTTGCCATTTTGTTGGTACTGTTGGCAACGCCCGTAAGCATTTATACATTTATTTTCGGAGAAGAATTTTCAATGGTCAAAGACATCATCATCGCATTGAGTCCCGGCATTTTATTATTTTCCGTAAGCAGAATACTCGGAGTTTTCTTTTCCGGCACCGGTCGCGCCCTGCATTTTAGTCTCGGTACTTTTATTTCTTTGCTTTTTTTAGGCTTGTTGTTGTACCTCTGGGTACCTGTTTACGGCATAATCGGGGCAGCATGGGCTACCTCCGTCTCTTATTCCTTGCTATTCTTATACTACCTATCACTTTTCGTATATCACACACATAGCCATGCCAAAGATTTTCTTGTCAACAAAGCCGACATACAACTATTTATTACCGAAACCAAAAAATTATTCAAACTCAAATAAATCAGGAAACACCAATAATATGAACCACAATACGGGAATATTTCCGGAATAGCAAGAAACAGAAAATAAAATCAACCATTGCAAAAATCTCATCCACTTGTTGCGTTTTTGAAAAGTCTTCAAGATAAAAATGTCTTAAAAAAGGAGATTTTTTATACCTTTGTAAAAACAATAAAAAAACCGGAAAAATTATGGAAAAAGTTAAGATTTTGGTCATCAATCCCGGATCAACCTCCACCAAGGTTGCCGTATTCGAAAATGAAAATCAGATATTTGTAGAAAATATAAAACATAATGCCGAAGATTTGAAAAAATTCGACAAAATTACCGACCAATTCGAATTTAGAAAACAAATAATAGAACAAGAACTCAAAAACAAAGGTATTGACATAAATGCAATAAAAATAGTAATGGGACGCGGCGGATTATTACGCCCCATAGAATCGGGAGTTTACGAAGTAAACGAACCGATGCTTACCGACCTGAAAAACAATCTGCAAGGAGAACATGCCAGCAATCTGGGCGGCATATTGGCCTATGAAATAGCCAAAAACATTCCCGGTGCCCGTGCATTTATAGCCGACCCCGTAGTAGTGGACGAAATGGACGATATTGCAAGAGTAGCCGGACATCCCAACTTCGTCAGAAAATCTATTTTCCACGCCCTCAATCAAAAAGCCGTAGCCAGAGCTTATGCCAAAGAAAAAGGTACCCGGTACGAAGACCTAAATTTGATCGTAGCCCATCTGGGAGGCGGAATTTCAGTAGGTGCCCACCAAAAAGGCAAGGTAATAGATGTGAATCAGGCTCTCAACGGAGACGGCCCATTCTCTCCAGAACGCAGCGGCACCCTCCCGGTAAATCAGGTAATTGACACCTGTTTTAGCGGCCAATACTCCAAAACCGAAATACAAAAAATGGTAACCGGTCGAGGCGGACTGGTAGCCTATCTCGGCACCAACGATGCTTATGAAGTGGAAATAAGAGCGGAAAAAGGCAACAAAGATGCTGCTTTCTATTTTGAAGCCATGGCTTATCAAGTAGCCAAAGAAATAGGTGCACTCGGCACCGTACTCAAAGGACAAGTAGATGCTATCATCCTCACCGGTGGCATTGCCAAAAGTCAAATGTTCGTAGATTGGGTAAAAGAACGCACCTCTCATATCGCTCCCGTTGCCGTATTTCCCGGCGAAGACGAAATGAGCGCACTGGCCATGAACGGATTGGCCGTTTACAAAGGAGAGTTACAACCGAAAGTATATTGAGATATGGGAAAAGTCGTTATTCTGTCTGCGCCTTCGGGTGCAGGCAAAACAACATTGGCCAAATTTCTACTGGAACAGCCGGAACTGAAATTAAAGTTTTCCGTATCGGCAACTACCCGAGCTCCGAGAAAGGGTGAAATCAACGGAAAAGACTATTACTTCCTTACCAACAAGGAATTCAAACGAAAAATAGAAAACAACGAATTTGTAGAATGGGAAGAAGTCTATGACGGCCTATATTACGGAACTCTGAAAAGTGAAATAGAACGAATCTTTGCCGAAGGCTACCATGTACTTTTCGATGTGGATGTCAAAGGCGGTATGAACCTGAAAAAATATTTCGGCAACCAAGCCTTATCCGTATTTGTAGCTCCTCCATCTCTCAATGAATTGAAAAAACGGCTGGAAAACCGACATACGGAAACTCCGGAATCCATACAAAAAAGATTGGCGCGTGCCAAAGAAGAATTAACATTCATTGATAAATTTGATGAGGTAGTTATCAACGATGATATTGAAAAGGCTAAGAAAGAAATATATCAAACCGTTGCCAGCTTTATCCAGAAAGCTTAAAGTGCATTAGCCCATTGAACAATCTCATCCACAGGCTGTTGCATCATGCAGTCAAAATGTTTTTTTGGACACTTTTCATACCCTAATTTGGAGCAAGGGCGGCACCGCAAACCTTCCACCTCAAACATCCGGGATTTGTTTCCGGGCATATAAGGATACATTCCAAACTCCGGAATTGTATTCCCCCAAACGGAAGCAATATGCTTGCGATAAGCGGCGGCAATATGCATCAACCCCGTATCCGGAGTAATCACTCCGGCAGCATGCCTGATAACATAAGCACTTTGATTCAAGCGTAATTTACCGGCAAAGTTCAAGACCGTTCCCGTTGCCTGTTGTTTTATCTCATTAGCAAGTTCTACCTCTTCTTTGCCTCCCAAAATAACTACCGGTCTGTTTATTCCGGATATTATTTGAACGGCCAAATCAACCGGAATCCTTTTGGTAGCATGTTTGGCTCCTGCCACCAACACTACATAATCATTCACATCGAGTGCTACCCTGTCCGCTTCTTCGTCTATAAAATAATCCAAGCCTTTATGATCATTAGCCACATCAAAAGGTTTTACCGCGTCAAAATACCTGTCCACAATATGAACATCGGGAAGCAACGAAAGCTTTTTGAAGCGGACAGCCACCCATTTTTCATAATTAAGTTTGTTAAAAGAAAAATCCGGCACTTTCAAAGCATTCCGCACTCTAAGGCTCCGGAAATTTTTATGCAAATCAATAACATAATCAATCCCTTCCGACTTAAAAGCCTCTATATTGGCTTTCAGATTACCGTCAAAATAATGCACCTTATCGATATAAGGATTGTGAATAACGGTTTCGGCAAATTGTTTTTTCACAAAAAAATGGACCTCCGCATCTTCCACTTGTGTTTTCAAGGCCCTGATTACCGGGGAAGTCAGCACAATATCACCTATTGAACTGAGGCGTATTATGAGAAACTTAACTTTCATCGTGTAGATATAAAAAAACCGCCACTCGGGCGGTTATCAGGGTGGACTACCGGACTTGAACCGGTGACCTCCAGAGCCACAATCTGGCGCTCTAACCAAACTGAGCTAAGCCCACCGTTTTTTTGCGTTTGCAAAGGTAATACATTTTTTAATTGCAAAATATTTTTCACAAAAAAATGTGTGGCTAAATTTTTCCCCACTCAAACCGGCTCAGGTTCTTTTCTTGTTCGTCGAAGTTGATGCTTATCAGGTATATTTCGCTGTATTTACCTTGGTATTTTTCTTGGTAATGCCGGGTTTTGATTTGTGTCAGTGCATCGCTGCCACCCACTTTGAATTCCCAAATGTACACTTTGCCGTTTATTATCATGGTCAGGTCTATACGCCCTTTGTTGGTAACATCCTCGGCAATGAGCGTAACGCCCAAACCGGCCAGATAGGCATACACCACACTGGCATAGTAGCCTTCGTAACTTGACAGATGGTTGTTTACATAATGGTGGTAGGGAATGGAGGCGAACAATGAATGTAAAGAAGCTTGCAACATATCGGGGTGTCCTTCGTGTAGGGCTTTTACCAATTTTCTGTCTGTTACCATGTTATCCCCTGTCAAGTATTCGTAAAACAGACAGTTAAGATTAATCTGTACTTCTTTGTTCGGCACTTTCAATTTGTATTCTATACCTTCTATGTATTCGTCTTGTAGCACTTCGGCCATGGTCAGGTATCCGGCTTGGAACAGCAAGGATTCCAGTCTTAACTTATCCACCTCAAAACTGCTGAGCAGCGTTTCGTCCACATAGAGGTTTTCCAGTTCAGGTATGTAATAGCTTCTTTGTTGGAGCAAGGTTATCAGGCTGAACGGATTGCCGC
>CAYMVE010000169.1:0-2441 GCA_964393715.1 uncultured Bacteroidales bacterium
TTTGGCCACACCGCCGACGCGTTTCATATATTCAACTAAAAATCCGGCACTCTCGCTCCCCGATGCCGCCACTTCATTGATAGCCGAACCGATCATTTCCATTGCGTGTCCAAAACTGGCCCCTTCCTTCTTTCCAACCTTGTATATATCGACAAGCTTGCCAATCAATCGGACATTTTCGCCAACTTCTCCTTGTAAATCATCACCCAAGGCAACGCCTATCTTATCAGCCACACGAACAAATTCCTCTACTTCCTTAACGGAATGTTTCCCCAAACGTCCGGCTTCTTCGGCAATCTGCATTAAGCCTTTCAGACTCGTGCGTGTATCGAGATTCTTCAACGACCTCGTCAATGCTTCCACCTCCTTGCGTGTCATTCCCGTAGTTTTCATCACGTCCGCTTGCATATCGGACAATTCCGCATTGGCGCGCGTAAGCGAACGAATACCATTGACAAGCCCGGAAATGCCAAAACCAATCCCAAGTAATGAAACAAATCCGCCGGCCGACTTTGTCATTCGTTCGAAAATAGAAGGAACACCCTCAATCTCCTTGCGCATATCCCTATAAATCTTCTTGACACGCTGTAATTCCTTCGTTTTCTTATTATACTCAACTGTTCCTCGCGTAGTTTGGGCAATTTCCCTTCGTAAACGATTCATCTCCGAACGGATAGACTTCAAGTTATTCTTAACTTCTTTATCGTTAATGTAAATGTTGAGGCGCCTTGTTATCTTTTGATCACTCATAATTTTTTTATTAAATGCCCAACTTGAATGAATCTAATCTGAGTAATTTGATCGGCCAACCAATTCAGTGCCGGCGAATTATTCAACACCTTCGAAAAATGCAAAGTTCCCGGAACATCTCGTCGCTCAGGCGGTTTCGGATTGTTTTCGTGTCGTCGGCGTCGGCGTTCCCATTCACTTTTAGGTAATAAATCATAACCGTAGTGTAAGTGAAACGAATACTTTGTTGTATCAATGATCAATCTGTCAAGGAATCCTTGCTTCATCCGGACGCGGACATTGCCAATAAATGATTTCTTATCTCGCGGCCCAACTTTCGTTTTTCTCCGGGCAAATGCCGGATACCATTGCATCAATTCTTGACGCAACATTTTTGCCGCTTGCTTGGCAACTGCTTTTTCTCTTGCCGTCAGATCCATCATTTTTTCTTCAATAAATACTTGTAACGTGTAACAGGCTTGCTTCCTTTTTTCTTAGATTTTTCGACAATAGCGAAAGAATTATACCCCAATTCCTTCAATGCCTCATAGACGTCCATTTGCGTAATGGCATCCGAAGGCAATACATCCAAGATCAAACCGTAAATTTGGGACAAACTCATTGCCATAACATCCTTTTCTCCCGGACGGGCCGGGATAAAATTCCATTTTAAAAAATCGATAATCTCCGGTCCGTAATCCAATATTTCACTCATTGCATAGATTTTTAAGATCCGCCCATTCAAACGGGCTAATAGTTAACGGCTCGCTGTTTTTAACTCTAAAATGAAATTCCATTCCATAAAGATTATCCGTGTCTTTTGCCATTACCTCGTTAAATCTTACGCTATCCTTTTCAAAGGAATTGTAGAGAAAATGATCCGGCAATTGCGAATCGTAATTGATACGGCTCATCACGTGCAATCCGATGCGTTCAGCCTCGCCGATGGTTGCATATTGCTCCTCGAAATCATCGGATTTTACCGGCTTCAATATGGCAAAACTTATCGTCCTGCTCGCCAACGTCCGTTGTTTATTGCCGTCCAAAGTGCCGGAATAACCAAACAAAATCAGGCTGTAATCCTGCAATCCGCTATGTCCGTTGATTATCTCTGTTAATTGCCGGTCTGAGAAACCGACAAACCCGGTCAAATAGTTACTTTTCTCGACGAGTTGTTCAAAATACCGCATCACTTTATCGTAAGTAAGTACCCTGTCAGTCATTATTTATTGAATTTTTGTTCCAATTCCTTCTGGTGTGCAATTTCCGCATCCAAAATCGACAGAAAATCATACACATTTGCATCTTTTGTCTCATAAAAGTTGCCAAACGGCTGATTTTCACTCCTTGCCATACTCTCTATTACCTTCCGGAATGGCGAATACGGAACTTTTTTTTTCGATTTTGATTTCGGAAAAACATTCGGATAAAGAGACGCAATGTAATCACGGGAACCACCGAATGCTAACGCTACCGCTTGGCGAGCTTCCAAACTCATTTTACTTACATATTTGGCAATTTCCGGCAGACGGTCCTTCGTAAAAGGCTCACGGACATCCGTAGGATTATGCTTGTCTGCCATCGGCCGGTAAAGAACCGACACCAACCGGTTCAACGCCTGCTCATCGGATCTGTCACGTGTCCATTGGTAGTAGAATAAATCGGCAAATGAGAACTCATCGATTGTTATATTGGTAAGTTTCGGCTTCGGA
>CAYMVE010000169.1:2451-4247 GCA_964393715.1 uncultured Bacteroidales bacterium
CCTCCCGGCTCTTATTCTTTCCGGAAATTTCCGAAAATCGGATTCAAACAAAAACCTGACAAATTCGGTCAAATTACTCGCCGGAACATTTGTCAGTATGATGAATAATTTCCACAACCTGATTAGCGAAAATTTAGGCAAAGCAAGGATGGTGAACAGATATATCGTCAATGTTTTCCCGCGCATACCGGAAAATATGGCCTTGGCAACCTTAGCCAACTGCCGGTCCGTGAGTTCATCCGTGCTCCGGACAATATGCAACCTGACATTCATATAGCAAATGTCAGGGCAAAAATGCTAAAAAAAAAGGACAAAAAAAGCCGTTAGAAGCCGATGCAATTAATTATTCTTGGAATAATCCGATCTGTCTATGTTCCGATCTTCCCATTCAAGGTATTCCCGGAACCAATTCCAAGACTTATCAAGCAATTCTTCACCGGTAAGCCCGAAAAATTCCGCATTGTTTGTGTGAAATGCGAGAATATACTTCTCCGGGCCGTAGGAATATTCACGGAATAGCGTATTTTCATCGAGAAATATCTCCGGGAAGTCAATAGTAGAAATCACTTCAATCAATGAGACACCCTTATGAACGATAAAGAGCCGGTTATCGTTTGGTGTGCCTGTTTTTACCGGAAATTCCGCCAAGAGGAATTCCGGCGTCCGAAAATCAAATAAAAATTTCATAAAAATATATCAGTTGAAATTTTTTTATAAAAAGCTTTTATTTCCACTCCCAAGCAATTCGCGACTTTTAGTAAGGTGGAAATCCTATAATCTTTTCGTGGTGTATTTCCAACGCGTAGGACCGTTTGCAATTGTTGGGGATTAATACCGCATTTTTCTTTTAATTGTTCCCAAGTCAAATTTTGGTCCTGCATTGCAAAAGTAAGGATCTGACCTATTTTATCCGTAAGGTCCTCAGATATTATTTCCGGATATTCTTCTCCGTATAGTTCCGGAAATTCGTTATATAAAGATTTTTTCAAATCATCAGATATAGGATAATCGTCGATAGAGGTATTAAAAAAACCCTCTATCTTTTTCCCATTTTTAAATTTTAAAACTATGGTGCCGTGATTATGAAATACTACATTTTCATTTTTATCACCTGACCATTGTTCAATAAAAAAATTATCATTTTCCTCAATAATGAGAATAATTTTGTATAAACCTTCGTTAAGATATTCAACCGAAATATTGAATGTTATTCCGTTTTTTTTCAATTTGCGGAATAAATCCAAATTATTTTGGATTATTTTACTTATCATCGGATCAATAAATTTTTCCATATTCTATTTTTTAAATGCAAAATAAAAAAACCCGCCCATCTGTCAAATGATATGAGCGAGTTTTTTTTATATGCTAAATTATTTAACTCCGCCCATAATGATTTTTTCGTCCATATCCCTTTCGGGTAGCCAAAATAATATATGATTAGTTCCAAAACGACCTGAGTTTGCATAATTTTCCACACATAGCATTTTTACTACACCCTCAGGTACTTCATTTACTCTCCAATTCCTATCACGTCCAAAACCTTTTAAAGTGGTTTTGTAGTGTTCCTTTCGATATGTTATATAGCCTTGCGGCTTTTTTAAATCGGATTTTTCTATCACAATATACCTTGATTTTTTTGTTTTTTCACCAATGACTTCTCCGGATTCATCTACTTGCGGTTCCGTCCATTCTTTTTCCATTAAACGAACATCTACAATGTCCGTTAATAGATTCACATTTTTCCTTATAAATATAATGTATTTTTTATCAAAACGGGCGCCAGCCCATTGTCCGCC
>CAYMVE010000170.1:0-4225 GCA_964393715.1 uncultured Bacteroidales bacterium
CATCCCTTTGGTATGTCCGTTGGAAATCAGCAAAGTAATTTCGTGGGACATTTGCGTACCTTTTTCTATCAGTTGCAGCAGTCCGGCTTCGGATACCGGTACGATGTCTTCTTTGAAAAGTGCGGATTTTTCGCGTGGATTGGGATTTTGCATCAAGTCCCACTGTGCTTGTGTCAGCCAATACCGGGCATTCGGAAAGGTCGGGGCAATATTTCCGTTTTCGTCTTGGTAGGTACAACCTCCCGCATGGTCGTAATGCAAATGGGTTACGATGATGTCCGTAAAATCTTCCGGCATATAACCGGCTTCTTTGATTTGTTTTTTTATATCATTGAGTTCCGGATAAATAAACGACAAATACTTTTCATTATGCTTGTTCCCTATGCCGGTATCTATCAGTACCAGTTTGTCTTCGGTTTCAATGATAAGTGAACGCATGGTAAGCGTACATAAATTGTTTTCGTCGGCAGGATATTTTTTGTGCCACATGGATTTGGGCACCGGTCCGAACATGGCTCCTCCGTCCACCTTGAATGTTCCGTGTGATATGGGTGTTATTTTCATGGTTGTTTTAATTGGCAAAATCAGCTATAAATTTGATACGCATCAATCGTATTTCTTCTTCGGAATAATAGTCTCCGAATTCTTCAAATGCTTCGTCAAGTACTTCGTCGAGATCTCCTCCCCCTTCAAAGTCTTTGAGGAAGGCGGTCAGTTCTTCTTGTTTTTCTTCCTCTATTACATCATCTATGTAATAATCCAAATTTATTTTGGTTCCGCTCAGCACAATGCTTTCCAGTTCGTCCAGCATTTCATAAAAGTCCAGCCCGAGCGTTTCGGCAATTTCTTCCAAAGGTATTTTTCGATCTATTCCTTTGATGATATTTACTTTTTTGGCCGATTTCTGGACAGATGATTTTATGATTAGGTCTTGGGGGCGTTCTATTTCGTTTTCTTCTACATATTTTTTAATGATTTCAATAAACCTTTGACCGTATTTTTCGGCTTTCCCTTTGCCTACGCCAGTCATTTGTTCGAGTTCTTGCAACGATATGGGATAGTGGATAGACATATCTTCCAAGGAAATATCTTGGAAAATAATATAAGGAGGTACACCGTGTTCTTGGGCAACTTCCTTTCTCAAATCTTTGAGCATATTAAACAATACTTCGTCCACGGCGGCAGTTCCGCCGGATACCTCTACGGCTTCTTCTTCATATTCATCGTAATTGTGAAATTCATAGAAAGTCAGAGAATACGGTTTTTTGAGGAATTCCCGACCTTTGTCGGTGAGTTTCAAAATGCCGTAGTTTACGATTTCTTTTTCCAGTAACTTATGTATTAAGCATTGGCGGATAATGTCCACCCAGAATTTTTCTCCCTCCTCTTTGCCTTCGCCAAACATTTCCAGATGGTGATGTTTGTATTGTTTGATAGTATTGGTTAGTTCACCTACCAGTATTTTGGCAATGTATTCGGCTTTAAATTTCTCTTTTACGGTTTGTACGGTTCGCAATACCAGATGGGCATAATCTTTTCCTTCAAATTTTTTCTTTGGATGCAAACAGTTGTCGCAGTTACCACAATAATCGGATTCGTATTCTTCGCCAAAATAATGAAGCAATTGTTTTCTACGGCATACCGCCGATTCCGCGTATGCTACCACTTCGGATATGAGTTGGTGTCCAATTTCCTGTTCGGATGCCGATTTGCCTTGCAAAAACTTTTCAAGTTTTGTAATATCATCGTACTTGTAGAATGCAATACACTTTCCTTCGCCTCCGTCTCTTCCGGCTCTTCCCGTTTCCTGATAATATCCTTCCAAACTTCTTGGCATGTCGTAGTGTATCACATACCGTATATCCGGCTTGTCTATTCCCATGCCGAAAGCAATGGTGGCTACAATTACTTCCACTTCTTCCATCAAAAACATATCTTGGTGCTTGTTCCGAGTTTTGGCATCCATTCCGGCATGATAAGGCACAGCCTTTATTCCGTTTACTTGCAGTTTTTGAGCCAGTTCTTCCACTTTTTTACGACTCATGCAGTATATAATACCCGATTTCCCCGGATTTTCTTTGATAAACTTTATGATTTGTTTTTCCGGGTTGTCCTTTAGCCTTACTTCGTAATAGAGGTTGGGACGATTGAACGAATCCTTAAAAATAGTAGCGTTATCAATGCCCAAATTTTTTAATATGTCGTGCTGCACTTTGGGAGTTGCCGTAGCAGTAAGGGCTATAATAGGAGCTCGTTTTATGCTTTCTATCATGGGTCTTATTCTCCGGTATTCCGGTCTGAAGTCATGTCCCCATTCCGAAATACAATGAGCCTCGTCTATGGCATAAAACGATATGTTGACATCTTTTAGAAATTCTATGTTTTCGGACTTGTTCAACGATTCCGGTGCAAGGTACAGGAGTTTGGTTTTTCCGTTAAGGACATCTTCTTTGACTTTGTTTATCTCCGATTTCCTCAGAGAAGAATTTATGAAGTGTGCAATACCGTCTTCCAAAGAAAAACCTCTTATGAGGTCAACTTGGTTTTTCATCAAAGCAATAAGAGGGGAAACGACTATGGCCGTACCTTCCGAAATAAGTGCCGGGAGTTGATAGCACAATGATTTTCCTCCACCGGTAGGCATCAAAACAAAGGTATCTTTTCCATTCAACAGGTTTTTTATGATTGCTTCTTGCTGACCTTTGAATGATGTAAATCCGAAAAAATTTTTCAAATGTTCGTGTAAATCCAATTCTTTTGCGTTTGCCATTTTATTTATGTTTTGATAAAACAAATTTAACGATTTTTTTTATGGACAATATTGGTTTCGTTTTTTTTTCGGCAACAAACCGAAAATTACATTAAAAAAAGAGTAATTTTGTAAACAAAACCAAGCCTTTTGAAAAAAGGGAAAGCAAAATTATAAACTATTTTGAATGAAAAATGGATAAGGAAGAAAAAATAAAAAAAATAATTGCTACCGCTAAAAAGACGATAGAGCACGAAGCGGCTACCATTGTTAATCTGGCGGATACGATCGATGCTGAATTTGCAGAGGCCGTTTGGGCTATTTACAAATCCAAAGGTAGGATAATTGTAACCGGTATAGGAAAAAGTGCCATTATAGGGCGAAAAATAACGGCAACCTTCAATTCAACCGGAACACCGGCTATTTTTATGCATGCTGCCGAAGCCATTCATGGAGATTTGGGTATTATTCAACCGGACGATATTGTTTTGTTCATTTCAAAAAGCGGCAACACTCCGGAAATAAAAGCCTTGCTTGCCGTGGTAAAAGACTTGAAAAACATTATTATTGCCATTGTTGCGAATAAAGCGTCTTTTCTGGCTCGTCATTCAGATTATGTGATACATACGCCTGTAGAAAAAGAAGCATGCCCCAACAATTTAGCTCCGACTGCAAGCACAACGGCACAACTGGTAGCTGGAGATGCTATTGCCTCGGCCTTAATAGATTTGAACGGATTTACCAGCGAAGATTTTGCCCGGTTTCATCCCGGAGGCAGTTTGGGAAAAAAGTTATTGTACAAAGTGGAATTGCTTATGAATGACCATCCTCCGGCAGTGTTTAGGAAAACACCAATTAAAGATGTTATTTTGGAAATCTCTCGCAAAAGGATGGGAGCAACGGCTATTGTGGACGATAGAGGTAAACATGTACTGGGCATTATTACGGATGGAGACATTAGAAGAATGCTGGAACACGGCAAATTTAATCCCGATGTAAAAGCAGAGGATATTATGACACCTCATCCCAAAAAAATACATCAAGAAATGCTGGCCAGTGCCGCTTTACAAATAATGGAAACATACAGCATCACCCAACTTATTGTGGTGGACGATAACGATCATTATACGGGGATGATCCACCTGCACGATATTTTGAAGGAGGGAATATCATGAAACTGAAAGCCGAAAATTTGGTAAAAAGGTATAAAAAGCGAACGGTAGTTAATCATGTTTCGTTGGAAGTTGACCAAGGAGAAATTGTTGGGTTGCTTGGGCCTAATGGTGCGGGAAAGACTACCACTTTTTATATGATAGTCGGCTTTATCAGAGCCAACGAAGGAAAAATTTTTCTGGATAACGCTGAAATAACCAGACTACCTATGTATAAACGAGCCCAGATGGGAATAGGGTATTTGCCACAAGAAGCTTCGGTTTTTAGAAAATTGACCGTGGAAGATAACATCAGGGCAGTTTT
>CAYMVE010000171.1:0-4090 GCA_964393715.1 uncultured Bacteroidales bacterium
GAAAGATTGGCAAAAAACTTATGATGAGCTAATGAGACCTTCTTTGTTTTAGGGGGCTTACTTTTGAAAATAGTGCTCTTGGAAAAAATAGATGCTAATTATCAATGTGTTAAAAATTGAAAGCTATTATTTTCTGTTTTTATCGAACAACAGTGTAAACAAAATTGTTTTACTTAAATACACTCCGAAGACAACTTATCCAATCAATATCGGATTATTTTATAACAAAAAATTAGTGAACTACTGTCCTGTTTTTCAGATGCTTGTTTTTGTATCAAAAAAATTATATGGAATTCATATGAAAAAAGCAACAAAAATGACAGTTAAAAAGTCTTAGGAAAAAATTAAAGTGGTAACTTTACGGACATCTAATAAAATTAAAATACCATGAAAAGATTACTGTTTTTTACGATTCTCGTGGTGGGAAGTTTATTCGTTTTTTCTCAATCTACAACACTATCCCAACCACTCGGAAAAGCAATGGAGAATCCTATTGCTCATCCGACCAAAGTAACAACCGGTCATTTTTTGGGTAAAACGGTTCCGATAAGAGAACTTCAACCTTTGACGGAAGAGGAATTGAGAGAACGAATGCAGGAAAATGAAGATTTTGAAAGAAATGAAGGCCTGAGAGAAAGAAATTATCCGAATGCTGCCAATGCGCGTCCCAATGGTCCCGACCCCGTGTGGCAAAAAAATATACCTGCAGGTGCCAAAGCGAATCCGATAATTGTTGCCAATTTTGATGGACAAGCGGGTAGTGGTGGCTATCCTACCGATGTGAACGGGACGGCAGGTCCTGATTACTATATGCAAGTATTAAATAGCGTATATGTTATTTTTGATAAGAACGGAAATCTTGTTACTGGACCGCACGATATGAATACATTATTCAATGGAGTTGCCGGCTCGGAAAACAATGATGGCGATCCGCTTATTTTGTATGATGAACAGGCTGACAGATGGTTGGCAGTAGAGTTTTCGGTTTCGGGTAGCAATGATTATATGTTGGTTGCGGTTTCCGCTAGTAATGATCCTACCGGTCAATGGTATGCCTATAGTTTTGATGTGGATGATATGCCGGATTATGAAAAATTCGGAATTTGGCAAGACGGTTATTATATGGCGGACAATAACAGTAATGGTAATGACATATATGTATTTGAAAGAGATGTTATGCTAAACGGAGGAAGTAATCCGCAAATGGTAGCTTTTGATAACCCAAACCGCCCGGCTAGTGGGTTTCATACACTTCAACCTTTGGATAACGATGGTCCGTGGGCACCATCCGGAGCACCCGGAATGTTTATTACTATAAATGACGATGCGTGGGGTGGAAGTGTAAACGGTGGAGATGAATTGTGGATTTTTGAACTGGATGTGGACTGGAATACGCCGTCAAATTCTACCTTCCAAAGGACACAAGTAATTACGGTTCCGGATTTTGATTCCCAATTCAATACATCAAGTTATATGGATGATATAGAACAAAGAGGAACTTCTCAAAAATTGGATGCAATTCCTACTGTCCTTATGTATAGAGCACAATATAGGAATTTTGGCAATGAACAAGTAATTGTTGCATGCCATACCGTAGATGTGGACGGTACCGATCATGCCGGTGTGCGTTGGTACGAACTGACCAATACCGGTTCGGGATGGTCGCTCCGTCAAAGTGGTACTTATGCACCGGACGGAGAAAATCGTTGGATGGGAAGTATTTCTATGAATGCCAATCATGAAATTGCAATAGCTTATTCTATTGCCGGTCCCAATACTTATACCGGATTGAGATTTGCCGGACAATCTGCCGCGGAACATGCTAATGCCAGTGGCGTTTTGGATATCCCCGAAACAGTGATTGTAGATGGTGCCGGTGCTCAAACCAATGTAAACCGTTGGGGCGATTATTTCCAAATGAGTATTGATCCTACAGATGACCAAACATTTTGGTTTACAGGACAATATGTAAACTCCTCTACAAGTTTGGCAACAAGGATAATTGGTTTTAAATTCCAAGATTTGGGCGATCCGACCAATCTTTCGGCAACAGCAGTGGCTTATGATCAAATAGATGTGTCTTGGAACTTAAATGATAACGGAGATCCGGTTTTATTGGCATATTCCGATGACGGAACTTTTGGAACCCCGGTCAACGGAACAACTTACAGTCCCGGAGATGCTATTCCGGGTGGCGGTACCGTATTGTATTACGGAACCAATACTTCATTTAATCACACAGGACTGCAAGAACAAACTACTTATTATTACAAAGCTTGGTCTTATTTACCTACGGACGAATATTCTCCGGGGGTTACTACAAATGCAACAACTCCTGCGGCACCTATACACAACTATCCGTTTACATGGGATTTTGAAAACAGTACGGATTACACCACCTCTTTTGATCCGTGGACTACTGTGGATGGAGACGGAAAAGCTACCTATGGAAGTAATGATTGTAATTTCCCAGGAGAACAAAGTGCATTTGCTTATATGGCATTTAATACCAGTGATTGCTGGGAAGATACGGTAGGCGATGTGGCTCATAGTGGTGTTAGAGTAGGGATGGCAATTTGTCCACGAGATGGAAGTCAAAGCGACGATTGGTTCATTTCGCCACAGCTGGAATTAGGTACTAATTCTTCGTTTAGCTTCTGGGCTTTGTCACCCAAGCCGAGCAATTGGGGAAATGACGAGTTTGAAGTGTTAGTATCTACAACGGATAATAATCCCTCAAGTTTCACGGCTATTTCCAATGTTACCGAAGCACCGGATACCTGGCAACAATTTACTTATGATTTGAGTGCTTACGATAATCAAGAAATATATGTAGCGATCCATCATGTTTCCGTAGATAAGTTTATGTTGTGGATAGACGATTTGGAAATCAATTCAACAACGAGCTCGAATACTTGTGTAACACCAAGCACGCAGACATCAAACTTTGCAGTAACAGGGGCCACAAGCTCTTCTCTTGATTTATCATGGACACGAGGAGACGGAACCAAAATATTGGTAGTGGCTCATGAAGGAAGTGCGGTAAATAGTGATCCGGTAAACGGAACTTCTTATACGGCTAATGCTACTTTCGGGAGTGGTGATCAAATCGGTACCGGAAATTATGTGGTATATAGCGGAACCGGGCAATCGGTTACCATAGATGGCTTAAATCCTTCTACCACTTATTATTTTGCTTTGTATGAGTATAATGATACATCCGGTGTTTGTTATTTGACTCCGGCTTTGACGGGAAACGGTACTACGGAAGCCATTCAATGTACTCCTCCGTCTGTACAAGCTTCTAATTTTACAGCGGTGGCGGATACTTATTCTGTAGATTTGTCGTGGACCAATGGTGATGGTTTAAAAGTGATTGTGCTGGCAAAAGAAGGAAGTGCTGTTGATAGCGATCCGGTGGACGGAACTACTTATACGGCTGACGCAACTTTTGGGAATGGCGACCAAATCGGTACGGGAAATTATGTGGTGTACAGCGGAACCGCTAGTAGTGTTACGGTAACCGGACTAAGTCCACTTACCACTTATTACTTTGCCGTTTATGAGTATAATGATACTACTGGAGTTTGTTATCTGACTCCTCCACTGACGGGAAATGCCACTACATTAAACGACGAGTTTATTGTAACCTCTTATCCGTTTACATGGGATTTTGAAAACAGTACGGACTATACTACCTCTTTTGATCCGTGGACTACTGTGGATGGAGACGGAAAAGCTACCTATGGAAGTAATGATTGTAATTTCCCAGGAGAACAAAGTGCATTTGCTTATATGGCATTTAATACCAGTGATTGCTGGGAAGATACGGTAGGCGATGTGGCTCATAGTGGTGTTAGAGTAGGGATGGCAATTTGTCCACAAGATGGAAGTCAAAGCGACGATTGGTTCATTTCTCCTAAATTACAGTTGGGAACTAATTCTTCATTTAGTTTTTGGGCATTGTCTCCCAAACCGGGAAGCTGGGGAAACGACGAGTTTGAAGTAATGGTTTCCACTACGGATAATAATCCGTCAAGTTTCACGGCTATTTCCAATGTTACCGAAGCACCGGATACTTGGCAACAAT
>CAYMVE010000172.1:0-4073 GCA_964393715.1 uncultured Bacteroidales bacterium
AGGTCGGCGTTAATTAATTTTTTAATTAAAATATCAAAATAATTGTATAAATATTTTGCAGTTCAAAAAAATGTATATTTTTACCAAAAAAACAATACAGCTATGGATACCATAAAATTATTTGAAAAACTAGAACAAAAAATCGAAGCACATCGCCCACGCACAACCAAATTGTTAAAAGAATACGGCGATGTAAAAGTGGACGAAGTAAAAATCCGTCAAATTATCGGCGGAATGAGAGGTATTAAATCACTCGTTACCGACATCTCGTATCTTGACCCCTACGAAGGGATCAGATATAGAGGTATGACTTTACCCGAAGTTTTTGACAAACTTCCTAAACCCGAAGGTAAAGAATACCCATATGTAGAAGGATTGTTTTATTTGTTGCTTACCGGCGATGTACCTACCAAAGAAGAAGTGGACGAGTTGGTAGAACTCTTTAAGCAAAACCGACAATTGCCACAATATGTTATTGATGTATTGCGCGCCATGCCACGCGATTCGCATCCTATGGCCATGTTTGCCACAGCCGTGGTTGCCATGCAAAGAGAGTCGGAATTTGCCAAATTCTATCGTGAAGGATTCAACAAAATGGAAGCTTGGAAATATATGCTGAAAGACGCCCTGAACCTGCTTCCCAAGCTACCTACCCTTGCCGCTTACATTTACAGAATGAAATACAAAGGAGACATTCATATCCCCGAAGACAAAAATTTGGATTTCGGAGGCAACTTTGCCCACATGATGGGAATTGACGCTCCTTACGACGATGTGGCAAGAATGTACTTTATCATTCATGCCGACCATGAAAGCGGAAATGTTTCGGCTCACACCGGACATTTGGTAGCATCCGCATTATCGGACGCTTATTATGCCATATCCGCTATGCTCGACGGACTGGCAGGACCGTTACACGGATTAGCTAACCAAGAAGTTTTGAGATGGATACAAGGGGTAATGAAAAAACTTGATAACAAATTGCCCACCAAAGAAGAAATGCAAAAATTTGTATGGGATACCCTCAACTCTGGACAAGTTATCCCGGGATTCGGACATGCCGTTCTTAGAAAAACAGACCCGAGGTACCAAGTTCAAAGAGAGTTTGCCCTTAAATACATGAAAGACGATTTACTGTTCAAATATGTAAACCTGCTTTATGAAGTAGTTCCACCTATTTTGCAAGAACAAGGCAAGGCCAAAAATCCTTGGCCCAATGTGGATGCACATTCCGGCGTGGTACAATGGTATTTTGGCGTAAGGGAATATGATTTCTACACGGTTCTGTTTGGAGTAGGTAGAGCAATAGGTGTTCTTTCAAACATCGTTTGGGACAGAGCATTGGGATATCCGATAGAAAGACCCAAATCACTTACCACAGACATGCTCGAAGAAATAGCAGGTATCAAATAACAAAATCCGATACTCATAAAAAAAGCCGCCTCTTTTCCGGGGCGGCTTTTTTATTTTTAGAAGCATTTAGACCTATTGATTATTTATCCATACTTACAGCCGACAAGACCAATAATGCCGGAGAAAATCTCATAACTTCTTCATCTACATTAAAATTGGAAGAATGCAGACTATTCAAAGTTTCGGGCTTATCCGGGTTTCCCGTTCCCAACCTGTAAAACAATGAAGGAGCTTGGTGTGAATAATAGGCAAAATCTTCCGCCGTCATTCTAACTTCCAAATCAATCACATTGTGCTCGCCCAAAAAATCACTGGCCACACGCCTGAATTTTTCGGTAATTGCCGGATCATTATATAAAACCGGATATCCGTTTACAATATTAACTTCGGCTTGTACTCCGCTCACCGAGGCCACCTTTTCTGCTATATCGGTCACCTTCTCCAAAGCAATTTTTCGCCACTTTTCGTCCATTGTTCTGAATGTCCCTTCCAAGAGCACTTCATCGGGAATAATGTTCGTAGCCCCATTGGCAATTACTTTTCCAAACGACAGCACCGACGGAATATGTGCAGGTATAACCCTGCTTACCACTGTTTGCATGGCTACCATAAGCTGTGCTTGTGCCACTACCGGATCTTTCAATTTGAATGGTAATGCGGCATGTCCACCTTTGCCGTGTAACCGGATATAAATTTCATCGGTAGAAGCCATAAAATTTCCGGACCTTATCCCTACCTTTCCGGCTTCAACATCAGGCATAACATGTTGGCCAACAACATAATCCGGCTGGATAAATTCAAATAGCCCATTATCCAGCATTTGTTTGGCGCCGCCGGGAAGTTTCTCCTCCGCCGGTTGAAAAATACACCATACCGTACCTTCAAACTCATTTTTAAGCATGGAAAGCATGCGGCATGCCGTCAATAACGATGCGGTATGCACATCATGGCCACAAGCGTGCATAATACCTTCATTTTTTGACTTGTACGGTATATCATTGGTTTCGGTTATGGGCAATGCATCTATATCAGCCCGTAAAGCCACACTTTTCTTGCCGGGATTTTTTCCTTCTATTTTGGCCACCAGTCCGGTCTCCGAAAAGTCTCTGAACACCTCTACTCCATCAAATCCGGAAAGCACATCAATAATAAATTCCGTTGTTTGAAATTCGGTAAACGACAATTCGGGATACATGTGTATATATCTGCGATATTCCCTTGTTTCGTTATAAAACTGCTCCGATAATGATTTTATAGTCTCTTTCATTTGAAGTTCTATTTAATGGTTGCCAATAAATTGATAAAAACAAAGTAGGATATTACATGAAAAAAAAATAGTACCATCCCGGCAAAAAGTGCGTACAGGTCTTTTTTAAAATTTTTTAACAATACACCGGAAAAATAATAACCGCTGAAAAAAGACATCACAAACAAGATGAAAAAATAATTTTCGGGCGACAACAAGGTTCCTGCAAAAATTCCGGCAAAATAAAACCCGGATACATAAACCACCAAGCGTTCCGCCAATTCTCCTTTAACTTTCAGATTGTAATAATTTCCTATAATTCCAAAAACTTTTGCCAAAAACAAAACATATACAAACAAAACCGAAGCAAACACCCATGCTCTGATTAGCAAAAACTTCATCCCCATATCAATGCCAAAAGCCCATAATGCCCCTAAAAAAAAGGTTACTCCGGCCCAAAGGCTTTCATAGCCCAAAAACCACAAGTATTGCTTATCAACTTCTCTTACAATCCTTCGCCATTCATAAGGGAAGGTAAACAACAAAGAGAGCAATTTTTTGAAAAAAAGTTTGAGGTTCATTTATCCAACACCTCTAATTTTTATATTCCCACTCAAAACCATCCTTGGTATCTCTTACAATAATACCTTTTTCCGTAAGCACATTCCTGATTTTGTCGGCCATGTCGTACAGTTTGCGTTTCTTTAGTTCGAGACGCACTTCCAACAAGAGATTGATCAATTCTCCCGTCAACTTATCGTCAGCCTTGATAAAATCTTGAGGCAAAGTAAGTCCCAGTATATCAAACACAATTGCTGCAAACAGTGCTTTGAGTTTTTCCAAATTATCTTTATCAATGAGTATTTGCTTGTTGTAGGCTTTATTGATGTCTTTCAGCAGTTCATAAAGGTGTGCCAATAAAACAGGTGTATTGAAATCGTCGTCGAGGGCAGCATAAAATTTCTTTTCCCATTCGTTGGCGTCCACATCGGATTTTTCGGCCGGTTCTATTTTCTTTAACAAAAAATAAGCTTTGAATATCTTTTGCAAATTCTTTTCCGCCGCCTTCAAGCCTTCCAGAGAAAAATCCAAAGTACTGCGATAATGTGCCGAAAGAATGAAAAATCTTATGGTTATAGGTTCGTAAGCCTTATCCAGTTTGGCATGATTTCCTTCAAAAAATTCAAATAAGGTAATAAAATTACCTAACGACTTGCTCATTTTTTGACCTTCGATGGTTATTAGATTATTGTGCATCCAATATTTTACGGTTTCTTCACCGGTAGATGCTACATTCTGAGCTATTTCGCATTCGTGATGAGGAAACATCAGGTCCATTCCTCCGCCATGAATATCAAACCTTTTGCCTAAATATTTGGTACTCATCACGGAGCATTCTATATGCCAACCGGGA
>CAYMVE010000173.1:0-4043 GCA_964393715.1 uncultured Bacteroidales bacterium
TTATTCGGAAACTTTGTGTGTATATAACGACCAACGCCATCCCTCACTCGAATACATCCGGCTTACTTCGGACCTATACTTGGAAACTCATTTTAAAAAAGGACACGAGAAATAGTTTTTTGGTATTTCAACAAACTTTCGGCATGACTAATCACCATAAAATGATACACACTTTTTGAACTCTACATAAAAGGTAGTTCCCTTACTTGAAGTTTCAAAGTATATGCTCCCTCCAGCAAAATCTATCAGGTTTTTGGCAATGGCAAGCCCGAGCCCCATCCCACTGGCTTTGGTAGTAAAATTGGGCGAAAAAATTTTGTCGCGAATTTCGTTCGGTATTCCGACACCATTGTCGCCAATGCTTATCAACACCCTTTCTTGCTCCGTTTCCACTACATCAATTTTTATCTCACCTTTTCGTTCACGCGGAATGGATTGTACGGCATTTTTTATGATATTGCCAATTACGCGATTAAAATAATGTCGGTCGAAACAAACCGCAGTATCGGAAGGCAGTTGCGACGAAAATACAATTTGGAAATTTTCATGATTTTCGTACAATGTAATGAGATTGGCCAAATGTTCTTGAACCTGTACAGGTTCAAGCTTTATGTCAGGTGTTTTGGCAAAATTGGAAAATTCGTTGGCAATAAAAGTAATGGTATCTATTTGTTCTATAATGGTTTTGGCAATTTTATCGATAAATTCTTTCAGGTCTTTATCCTTGTGATCTTCCCAAGTTTGCTGCAAATATTGTATGCTCAGCTTCATGGGTGTCAAAGGGTTTTTGATGTCGTGTGCCACTTGTCTGGCCATTTCCCGCCAAGCACTTTCCCGTTCCGTTCGCGCAAGAATTTCAGCACTTTCTTCCAATTTATCAATCATTTTATTGTATTCTCTCACCAAATCTCCAAGTTCCGTTCCCATATCCAGCGTTATCTTTTTGTTTTTGTTTCCCAGCCTTACTTCTTGAAGATGTTTGCGAATAATAGTTAACGGTACGGTAATTTTCTCCGCAATTATCACCGTAAAAATAAAAGAGAGGGTTATCAAAAAAACAAATATGTTGACGATTGAAGTAATGGTAGTAGCCACTTGTTTGGTCATTTCCGTCTGCTTCGTAAAATAAGGCAAATTTACATACATGGACGGAATATTATATCGATTCAGCAAAGGAGTATATGCCGACAAGAAACTCATGCGACCTATATGTTCTTTATGAATGTATCGTGATGTTTGTATTTTGTTCAGATAATAATAAGCCTTCGGATTGATAAGCGGTGCTTGAATGTATTTGTCAAAAATTACCGGTATGCTCGTGGCAAGTAGCGTCCCGGAAGTGTCGTACAAATGAATATCGGTATAAAAAATCTCCGACAACTGGTTTAAAAATTTCGTAAGGCCGGTTTTATCGTAACTATCCGGGATACCTTTTTCGGTCAGTTCCGACATAATGGATTCCATCTTTTCTTCCAAATTATGCCGGTGGTATTTGTCAAAATTGTTTTTGGTTGTATAGATCAGTATGATTGCCGTTATCAAAAAAAACAGCGTCAACAAGGCAAATATGGTATATTGTATCCGGAACCTCAAACTGGTTTTAAATCCCGGCATCCCCTTACCGGTAAAACCGAAAACAAAAAATGAAAGTACCGTAATGATAAAAATATAAGACAGTGATTGAAGGAAATCCCAGAATCCTTTTTCTCGGTTACTCAACACAAAAAGCGTGTTATTACCGGCAAAATAAACCAGATGTTCGTATCCGCCGAAAGAAACTTCTACCATATTGGCAGCATGAGCAAACACTTGGGCCGATAACGGATAAGCAAAAGAACCGTATTGGGAATAAAGTCGACCGTTTTTGTATTTGGCATAACTAAATTCCGACAACAAGTTGTTTTTCTTGATACCATAACTAAGCATAAGTTCGGGATATCCCTGCCGTATCGATACCAGTTTGGAATCGGCTTCCACAAAAATTTTCCACCCTTTTTGCCGACCGGGCATGAGAATAAAAAGGTAACTTATTCGCCCGTTGTTGTTGTTTAGAAAAAACACCTTGTCTTTAACAACAGAAGCACCTAAATCGGAAGCAAGCGTTGAAAAATATTTGTAACAATTTTCCGTTTTGTTTTCGCCGAGTATTTCAAGGTTACAATCCGGTGTACAACAGGTTACTTGTATATCATAATTGTTCCAATAGCCCGAAAAATAGTTTTTTCTCAAAAAAACGGATACATTTTGGTTTATATCCGGCACATCCGCAGTATCGTTCAATATGGCTTGCAAAGCGGTATCCCTCTCTATCCGAGCAGTTATTTCTCGAGCCAGCGTCTCCGCCACAAAATCTCTTTCTTCTACCAATTTGGTCACCAACAGTTCTTTGATATTTTTTTCTTTTTGGTTCGAAAAATAGGTAACAAACAGCGTAATAACAATTGCCAATCCAAGTAATCCCGGAATCAATTTGGCGGAATTGCCGGTAGTCTTGTAAAAAAACAAAAGTGCCAACAAAATCAGGTAAATAAGAACCGCAAACATGTTGTCGGCTGATGTATAATGACTTACAAGCAACAAACCATATAAAACCGGAACGGAAAACAAAACGGAGGCATAATGGAATTTGTTTTCGAAAGTAGGAAAAGTAGAGACGGCAAACCGGCTAACCGCGGCAATGGTAAGAGAAAAAATCATCGCCATTATGGCTGTATAAAGTGTCCATGAGGTTATTTCGTGTATGCGAAAATTTACCGTGGAATCTATTATGAGCGATTCGAGAAAACGGAAGGTAAAAACAAACAACAATGGATATCCGGCAATAGTAAAAACGAATCTCACCTTACCGGAAATGGTTGAAGGTATCATATAGGAAGCAAACAACATAGCCAGAGAAAACACCAATGCAGAAAAAATGTTGGGAAAAGCCGATCCCGACGAATAAATGTAAGGTTGCCACACCGGTAGCGATATACGACTGCACCACCATAAAGACAAAAAATACAATAATAAAATACTTACGGCGACAATAGATGTCCAAACAACGCTACGGTGAGTTGTAACATATCTTGCAACAATCACAAGAGCCCCAAAAAGGAACAACAAAGATACCAATACCGTATGAGAAGGAATACCCTGTGTTACGGGACGCACATAAAAAGCAGTACTCCCGTCGGGATCTTTTATCGGAATTCCGTGATTCGCAATTTGATATTGCGAACTACCCAATAAGTACAAATTAGGCTTATCTCTAAGGTAATCGTTTTTTATGGGGTAACCTTTTTTTATCACAAGCAAGCCAATCAGCCATTTATCACCGCAACGGTAAACGGTTTTTCTTATCAAAGAACCATCGGAAGTATGCAATATCTTACGGTCGCTTTTAAGTAGAGGAACCGAAACGGGCAATTCATTGGTAGTCCATACACGAATCTTGCTATTTTCGGTCACAAAAAATTCTATGCCGTATCTCTTAAAACCTTCTGTAATATTGTTGATTTCAGCAAACAGGTTATCCGAAGCCAGTGTATCCGTCTCGAATAATATTTTCCGTTCCGCTTTTTTTAGAATATCTACGGCCTTGGTATAGTGTTTTTGTATTGTTTCCGGTGTATCCGCCAAAGGCAAAATCTTATAATAAGCCGGAATAAATAATCCGGACACAAACAATATCAACGCTATATGCAACGATTGGGGACGGTATGTAAACAATTTGAAGACGGACATATATATTTTTGGTTTAGACAAATATAAGGATTTATTTGCAGTATTGTATCCAAAAAAGTATGTAAAGGCAAAGCCGTCAAATTTTATAATCCCGGTTTCATTATCAACCGTAAAAAGATTAATTATGGAAAAACTTCACCTTTACACAGGCACAAATTAAATCAATTTTAGGAAAATGCCCCCCCAAAGCTAAGTTTTTTACGATTTAGGATATCTGTCCCAATAGATTTTTGCTTACCAATACCCTATAAATTTCAATCCCGAGAACAAATACATGTATTTTGAAGGTTCTACCACATATTGCGTTTTATGAGTGA
>CAYMVE010000174.1:0-3953 GCA_964393715.1 uncultured Bacteroidales bacterium
TTGGGAGAAGGTTTTATGGTTCGAAACAATATAACAACAACCGCCTCACAAAGAATACGGTTGCTGTTGTTATATTGATGATTAGGTGCGGCTTATTATTCCGCTTTTAATAATTCCACATCAAAAATCAGAGTGGATTTAGGCGGGATAACGCCCGGGTAACCCCTTTCGCCATATCCCAATTGATAAGGGATGATAAAACGATATTTTTCGCCTTCGTGCATGAGCATAACTCCTTCGTCCCATCCTTTGATTACTTGTCCTACACCTACGGTAAATTCCAAAGGTTCGTCACGGCGTAAGGAAGAATCGAAGATTTTTCCGTCTTCAAAGTAGCCGGTATAATGCACTTTTACTTTGTGGCCTTTTTGCGGTTGTTTGCCGTCGGGATTGGACTTTACTACAATATATTTCAATCCGCTTTTCGTGGTTATGGTATCTTTGCCGCTTACATCATAAGGCTCTATCTTAACAGGTTCTTTTACTTTGACCAACTCCACCTCGAACTTCAAAGTTGAATTGGCCGGAATCGGTCCTACTTGACGATTGCCGTAGCCGAGTTCAGGAGGTATTACAAAAATGGCCTTATCACCTTCATTTAACAAGGCAATTCCTTCGTCCCAACCTTTGATTACTTGACCTTGTCCAAGGGTAAATTTTATCGGCTTTCCCCTTTTGTATGAATTGTCAAATTCTTTTCCGTCCAAAAACATTCCCTTGTAATGCACTTCCACAATATCGCCGGGCTTGGCTTTCGGACCTTTGCCATGTTCCAGAATCTTGTATTTAAGACCTGAGGCGGTTTCTTTGAAATCTTTAAATTCGTCGTTTTGTGCCATGATTAAAAAATTTAAACTTAGTAAAACTGTAAATAAAATCGATTTTTTCATAACTTATTTCTTTTTTTCAATTTTTAATACTTCGATGTCAAAAATAAGAGGAGTATATGGTGGAATGATGTTTCCATATCCTTCCGAGCCGTAGGCCAGTCTGGAAGGAACAATAATGGTTGCTTTGGTACCTTTTTGCATTTTTTTCAAAGCGATATCCCATCCTGGAATTACTTCGCCTACACCAAAAGTAAAAGTAAAGGGTTCGCCTCGTTCGTAGGAATTGTCAAAAGGTTGACCGCTCAGGAAAGTGGCTACATAATGTACCGTTACCTTGTCGCCGGGTTCGGGATGCGGCCCTTTGCCTTTTTCTTTTTCAATGTAGTATATGCCGCTGCTATCGGGTTTAACGGTAATATTTGACAGGGTGATATATCTTTTAATTTCCGATTCTTCCATTTTTTCGCTTTTTCTCAATTTGGCTTGTTGTTCTTTCAAATATTTTTCTTTGGTGAGTATGTCTTCCAATTTGACATAAAATTTCAAAACATCACCTCTTTTAAATTGTTTGGGAAGTTCACTTCTTTTGGTTACCACATAAAAGCTTTCCGCATCAATGATAAATTCTGCCGAGTCGCCTACATGAAGTATGGCCAAAGCATCGTCAATGGTTGGTACTCTTGCATTTGATTTGTTAAGCCTCATTTTGAAAGTAGGTATCTCTTCCGAATCGAAAATCACTGAATCATTTTCGGTGGTATATCTGAGTCTGAGCAACAAAATGTCTCCGGGCTCCGGCTTCGGAGCATCTTCGTTTCTTACGAAAAATTTGGTTTTTATGCCGTTTATAACTTCAAACCCATCATCTTGGTTTGATGAGCATGCAAAGAAAAAAACGAAAATTACCGCATTCACTACTACCCACATCAATGTTTTGTTTTTCATAGGCTTATGTTTTTTTTGACACTATCTACTTCAAGCAAAAAAATTACCGGCTCGTAAGGAGGTATAATCCCCTTTACACCTTTGGGGCCGAAAGCCAGTTCCGGGGGTATAATATACAATGCTTTTTCTTTCTCTTCCATGTTTTTCAGCACAATGTCAAATGCTTTTATTACTTGTTTTTCGGTTCCGTACACAAATCCTAACGGACGATTGGACTTGTAAGTAGAGTCAAAAACCTTTCCGTCAAAGAAATAACCTTCGTAATTTATAAA
Source organism: uncultured Bacteroidales bacterium (assembly GCA_964393715.1). Taxonomy (GTDB): domain Bacteria; phylum Bacteroidota; class Bacteroidia; order Bacteroidales; family JALTDM01; genus JALTDM01. The sequence goes on from CAYMVE010000174.1 coordinate 2,048, forward strand.
TATTGTATCGCCGTAATCAATTTTTTTTCCATTGCCACTATCCACCAAAATTTTTACGATTCCCCCTCTTTTTTCAAACCATTCCAGCTTGTTCAGAAAGGTATCGAGCAAAAAACTACCGGGTTTTATTTTTTGCATCCATTGCATCATTTGGTTTACTTGTTCTATAAATTTTTGTTGCGGCACAATGTCTATAATTTTCAGTCTGATAAACATCCATCCAACACTATCGAGAAAGGCAGGCAAGGTGGTGTCCAAGTCTTTTTCAAAAAAATTGCGGACATCTACAATCAAGGATGCACTATCACCTTTACCCAATTGGAATAAAGCGTGTTCTATACTATTGTCGTTTTCCGGGATGGTAAGCCTGAAATTGCGTACTCCTTCGAAAAATACACTATCTAACGGATAAAATGAATATTTGAGGTGAAGGGTTAGAAAATCTCCTTCGTGTGGGAAAACCGATTCGGACGGTAGTCCTTCGTATTTGAAAAACAGCTTGTCTCCCAATTGTTTATAACCTTCAAAACGGCTTTTTTGTTCCGTGGTATTACACGAAAAGAGTATTAGAAAAAATACCGGCAGTATTTTCAATAGGCTACTTTTCATACACATTCAGCACTTCTACATAGTACAATATAATGCTTAACGGAGGTATTTTGTTGTCGTCTCCCAAAAGTCCGTGTGCCATATACGGTGGCATAATAAACCTTGCTTTGTCTCCTTGATGCAACATGAGTATGCCTTCTTCCAGTCCCGATTCAACGCCTCCGTGTCCTACCACAAACTGTTTGGGTCCCAAACTGTCCGAACTGTAACATAAAGTCCCGTCGAGCAGGTATATATCGTAATTTATCTCGACAATGTCCCCGGTTTTCACCTTTTTCCCCTTGCCATGATAATAGATTTCATACCAAAGCCCTGTTTGGGTTTGTTGCATTTTCCAACCGTGTCTGTCCACATAGTTTTTTATTCTGCGGGCATATTCTTTTACCAAATATTTATTGGCTTTTTCCAAAGGTTCTTTGTATTGGGTTGGATTGAAGTTTTCGCTATTATTCCGTGTTTTGTTACTGCCACACGATACCGAAACGGTTAGAATGATTAGCAGGCTAAAAATATTTTTTAATATTTTCGTCATTCTCCAATACATGTCTTAGTTTTTTTACGGTTTCGTCCATTGAGGCAAAACATTTGGCACCTGCGGCATTCAAATGTCCGCCTCCATTAAAATAGGTCGCTGCAATATAATTAGCCGGGAATTCACCTCGCGACCGCATGGAAATTTTGATATATTCCGGCTTTTCAATCAGCAATAAGGCAAACTTCACTCCTTTTATGTAAAAAAGCATGTTTACCATGTTTTCCGTGTCTCCTTTGCGGTGCCTAAAATGCTTTAAGTCCTTATCGTACAGTTGTATAAATGCTGTTTCGTATTCCGGCCAATAAGTCATTCGTTCGCTCAGGGCAAATCCCAAAAGACGCATCCGGTCGTAAGAAAAATTATAGTAAATGTTGGCGTAAATTTGATCCTTTTCAATTCCTTTGTCCAGCAAGTCTGCAACTACTCTGAAAAGACCGGAGTCCGAAGAATTGAAGACAAAATTACCGGTATCGGTAATGATTCCTGCATAAATACATGTGGCTTCTTCTTGTCCGATAAATGTTTCGTAACCGGCAAGTTGTAAGAAATGATAAAGAACTTCGGCAGTAGAACTTTTGCCCGGATACGAATAAGAAAAATCGGCAATGGCTTCGGGGTGCGGATGATGGTCTATCATTACCGAAACCGCTTCTGTTTTTTGTGCAATGAAATCCGACAGATTTCCCGTGCGTCCTATGCTGTTGTAATCCATGTGAAAAATAAGATCGGCCTCCGCTATTGCTTGCCGTGTAGCATTTGGTT
>CAYMVE010000175.1:0-3908 GCA_964393715.1 uncultured Bacteroidales bacterium
TATGGCTACTCGGTGGATATAATGAATGTGGTGCAGGCTGTGTGCTAAGTAAAACCTTTACGGCATTACCTCCCCATAGCAAGGTAATGATAGAAATCCAATGGTGGAGCATTGACAGCTGGGATGAGTCAGATGAAATCGGATTGGATAGTGTTTCGATATATATAGACAATCATTTTGCGACAAAAGCCGTAGCGCAAACATTGAATTTACAGTTATCAGATGGTTCTAGTAACTTCCATAGATCCACAAACTTATCACCTTGTGGTGTCCAAGGGTGGGCAGACGAAGGACCTCTTTTCATAAAATCGGAAATGCCTCATACAGCATCTAATCTTACAATAGATATTAAAGCACAAGTTAATCAATCAGCGGATGACGAATCATTAGCCATACAAGCCGTGTATATTTGGTTAAAACCTTAAATCAGCTCCTCCAAAAGTCGGGAACGAAAATTACCAATACGGAAAATATTTCCAATCGTCCGACGAGCATATCAAAAGCCAATACCCACTTGCTAAAATCAGGCAAAGCATGGAAGTTGCTGGCCGGGCCGGTCAGTTCCAATCCGGGTCCCACTCCCCCCATACAAGTAAGCACCGAACCAAAAGAGGTTGTAGCACTCACATGATCCACCATTAGCAGAAACGCACTTCCTATGGCAATGAGCAAATACAAAACAATAAAAGCAAGCACCCGCCGGATAACTTGCGAAGGAATAGGTTTGCCATTGTATTTTATAACCGAAACCAAATTAGGATGAGAAGCTTTTTTAAACAAATTTTTAATGTATTTACCAGCAATCAGCACCCGTATCACCTTGATACCTCCTCCGGTAGAAGAGGACGAAGCCCCTATAAACATCAGAAAGATAAGAAGTATCCAAGCATATTCCGGCCATTGTAAATAATCCGTAGAAGTAAATCCGGTAGCCGTTATAATGGAAATCACCTGAAAGAATGCCGTCCGGAACGAATATTCAAAATCATAGTGCATCTTAAAAAACAAAATAAGCGTAATAATACTGCCTATCAGAAAGATAAAAAACAAATAAAGGCGTAATTCCTCATCCTTAAAAATATTTTTTCTTTTGGAAAACAACGCTATGTATAAATTGAAATTAGCTCCGGACAGCATCATAAAAAACATAATTACATACTGTATATAAGGAGAAAAACCCTCTATACTATTGTTTTTGGTAGAAAAGCCTCCTGTGGCAATAGTACCGAAAGAATGACACACACTATCAAAAAAATTCATTCCGCCTTGCATCAGCAGATAGGTTTCCAGTACCGTAAAAGACACATAAATAATGAGTAACACCTTGGTTACCTGAATGACTTTTGGAAACAATTTTTGGCCGGTAACATTGGAAAATTCGGAACTAAAAAGTTGATGTACATTATTATTACTGATAAAGTTGAATATGGTGATAAAAATGACAATAATACCTATTCCGCCTATCCAATGCGTTTCGCTACGCCAAAACAACACCCCTTTGGACAACCCTTCAATATTATTTAGGATAGAAGCACCTGTAGTAGTAAAACCAGACATCGTCTCAAAAAAAGCATCGGTAAACGAAGGAATATATCCCGTAAAAAGATAGGGAAGCGTGCCAAACAAAGAAATTAGCACCCACCCGCCGGTTACAATAAGAAATGTTTCCCGGTCGGAGTAGCTTTGGGTAGCATTTTTCGTGCTCAAAAAGAAAAATCCGCCGGCCCCCAAAGTAACCACAGTGGAACTCAAAAGAATAGTAACATGCAACGGGTCGTAATACAAAGAAATCAAATCGTCCAAAATCATAAAGATCCCTTCAAGGAGCAAAATTGCACCGAAGTGATGAATTACAAACTTTATATTTACTCCGCTTCTTGTCAACATAACCTCAAAAACCGACTTGCAATTTTAATGGATTTATTTGTATTAGGGTTTTTATCAGCAAATATTTTTTATCTGATTTGGCAATTAAATATTACTTTTGCATAAAATACTTTCCGATGATCAGCTTGGTAATTTCCGTTTACAACGAAGCACACAATTTGAAGCCCCTTTTTGACAAAATCGTAGCACAAATTCCGTATGACAAAGAAATCATTTTCATAAACGACGGAAGTACTGACCGGAGTATAAACCTCTTAAAATCAATAAAAGAAAAATATCCTTCGGAAAAAATTAAAATCATAAATTTTAGTCGTAATTTCGGACATGAGGCCGCTATGTATGCCGGCATGACCTATGCAGAAGGCGAATGGGTAATATGCATGGATGCCGACTTGCAACATCCTCCGGAAGTAGTCCGAAAAATGGTCGATAAAGCCGAAAAACAAAATTTGGACATCGTATTAGCTAAAAGAATCCTAAGAAAAGACGGTGGCATATCCAAAAACCTTTTTTCAAGGTTATTTTACAAACTGATAAACAAAATCTCTCCATTCAAGTTTGAAGAAGGAGTAAGTGACTTTTTCCTTTTGCGAAAGCATGTTAAAGACATTTTGATAAGTCGCTTTACGGAACGAAACATATTCATAAGAGGCATCATACAAAACCTCGGCTTTGAAAAAGATTATGTGGAATATGTTGCAGAAGAAAGGGTCAAAGGGGAAAGCACTTATAGCCCGAAAAAATTGGTTAAATTATCCATAGAAGCCGTAATTTCTTATTCGAAAATGCCCTTGTATTTCAGTTTGTTTTTGGGGGTTTTTTTCGGCTTGTTCTCGCTGGCAGTTGGTATCTATTCCCTTATCATGAAGTTTTTGGAGCAAACACCGCCGGGATACACGACTTTGGTGGTTTTAAGTTCATTTATGTTTTCCATATTGTTTTTTGTGCTCGGTATAATAGGGCTGTATATCGGGTACATGTTCGAAGAACAGAAAAAAAGGCCGCTGTATATTATTAAGGAAATTATTTAACGGATATTTTTTGCAACAAAAGCACATTTTTTGTTTTTATGATTATTTTCCACTCTCCGGAAGAAAGCAACTCGTTTATTTTTTCTTGAAAACTTATTTCTCTTAATAGGAAAGACCTTGGCAAAAATAGTTTCTTTTGCTTGGAGTGATTTTTTTTATCTTTTCATTAAAAATCAAGTTTTACTTCCCTATTTTAAGATGTAACGCAACAAAAACCGCTTTTTCATCCACATTCATTTTTTTTATACTTTTGTCTGTCAAAATTTTTTGAACCATGAAAGAAAAACTTAAAGAAAACCTTGTGATAGTCGAGTCCCCCTCCAAAGCAAAAACCATACAAAAATTCCTTGGAAAAGACTTTGAAGTCAAATCCAGTTTCGGACACATTAGAGACCTATCCCCCAAAGAGTTAAGTGTAGATATAAAAAACAATTTCGAACCCAAATACGAAGTGCCTAAAGAAAAACAAAAAGTAGTCTCGGAACTGAAAAAACTTGCCCGGTCGCACAAGACCGTATGGCTGGCTACCGATGAAGACCGTGAAGGAGAAGCCATCGCTTGGCATTTGTTGGATACTTTGAAACTGGACGAAAGCAAAACCAAAAGAATAGCCTTTCACGAAATCACCCAAAATGCCATTAAAGAAGCCATTGAAAACCCGCGTTCGATAAATTACAATTTGGTAAACGCTCAACAAGCCAGAAGAATACTCGACCGGCTGGTAGGATACGAATTGAGTCCGCTACTATGGAAAAAAGTTAAACCCGCATTATCGGCCGGTAGAGTACAATCGGTAGCGGTAAGACTTATTGTGGAACGCGAAGAAGAAATTGAGAAATTTACCCCGGAATCGTTTTTTAAGCTTACAGCCATATTTGAAGTTATCGACGGCAATGGTGAGAAACACAACATAGAAGCCGTATTGTCCGACAACATAAAAACCGAAAAAGAAGTAAAAGAGTTTTTGGAAAGCCTGAAAAACGCCGGATT
>CAYMVE010000176.1:0-3899 GCA_964393715.1 uncultured Bacteroidales bacterium
GCAGACCCCCTTCCTTTCACAAGAATAAATCTAATAAGTAGCGTCAAACTTTCCGATATCTATTTGGAATATGACAGTTTGATGTTCAAAACCTATATCTGGAACAAAAGCAAACGCATGCTTCTGATTGATAATTTTGCCCTTAAAGTAAGAAAAGGAAATCCTTTGGTGTACGGTTTGGTTGAAAAACTACCGTGATTTTGAAAGACCAAATACATTTTTTTGTAAGTTTGACCAAAATTTCAAGGATTTGTTGGTTATGAAAACTTATTTACTGTTGGGTAGCAACATGGGAAACCGGGCACAAAATTTATTACTTGCCAAAAATTTCATCATCAATAAAATAGGTGGGATTACTGCAGAATCTAAGGTGTATGAAACCGAACCATGGAAAATGCCGGACGAAGAAACATGGTTTTTAAATCAAGCAATTTGTGTGGAAACCGATTTGCAGCCGGATGAATTGTTAAAAACTATAAAAACATACGAGTCTCAAAACGGAAGGCAAAATGTGCCGAATAGAAAGATTTATGAAAGCCGGGTGATTGACATAGATATTCTTTTTTATGAAGATGAAATAATAAATACCGAAGTGCTTACCATTCCTCATCCTTTGTTGCATTCCAGAAAATTTGTCCTTTTACCGTTAAACGATATGGCTCCGGATTTGGTACATCCCGTTATGAACAAGACAATTGCCGAATTGCTGGAGTCGTGTCCAGATAATGCGGAAGTGCATATTTTCGAATCACACGATATGGAAATAGCCATAAACTAAAAAAGTAACAGTCTATGAAATACGATATTGTTTTTCTCGGAAGCGGACCGGCAGGCTATGTTGCGGCTATCAGAGCGTCCCAACTTAATATGAAAGTGTTGGTGGTGGAAAAAGCCGACTTGGGAGGCGTTTGCCTTAATTGGGGATGTATTCCGACCAAAGCACTCTTGAAGTCCTCTCATTTGTATCATTCGTTTAAATCTGCCAAACAATTCGGTATCAAGCCGGAAGGAGACATTAGTTTTGATTTTTCCAAAATAATATCAAGAAGTCGCCGCGTTGCCTCCAAAATGAGCAAAGGCATAGAATTTTTGTTCAAAAAAAACGGGGTAGAGGTAATAAAAGGATATGGGAAAATAGCTGGAAAGGGCAGGGTTACGGTCGAAACCCAAGACGGAAACAAGACAATAGAAACCTCTAACATAATTATTGCAACGGGAGCAAGACCGAAAGAATTACCGGGCATTAAGATTGACGAAAAAAAGATTATCAGTTATCGTAAAGCCCTCACTCCGGAAAAATTGCCGGAAAGCATGCTTATTATAGGTTCCGGAGCTATCGGTACCGAAATGGCCTTTTTCTATTCCTCTTTGGGTACCAAGGTAACCGTAGTGGAATTTTTGCCCAGAGTGGTTCCCCTTGAAGACGAAGAAGTCTCGAATACACTTGCGGCCGTAATGAAAAAGCGTAAGATAGAAGTAATTACTTCGGGTAAAGTAGTTGCCGTCGATACTTCCGGCGAAAATTGTAAAGTTACCATTGAAACTCCGGATGGCCATAAGGTAAAAGAAGCGGAAATCGTTTTATCCTCTGCCGGAGTTACCGCCAACATTGAAAATATCGGGTTGGAAAATGTCGGCATTGAGGTAGAAAGAGGAAAAATAAAGGTAAATGAATTTTACAAAACTTCCGTGGACCATATTTATGCCATTGGCGATGTTATCAATACGCCGGCATTGGCACATGTTGCCTCAGCAGAAGGCATTGTTTGCGTAGAGAAAATAGCAGGGTTGAATGTGACTCCATTGGATTATTCCAATGTGCCTTCCGGTATTTTTTCGGAACCGGAAATCGCTTCGGTCGGAATTACGGAATCGAAAGCCCGGGAAATGGGAGCGGATATAAAAGTGGGAAAATTCCCTTTTTCTGCGTTGGGAAAAGCTTCGGCATACGGCGTGTTAGAGGGCTTTGTAAAATTGATTTTCGATAAAGATACCGACACACTTATAGGGGCACATATTATAGGAGAAGGAGCTACGGATATGATATCGGAACTGGTTTTGGCTAAAAAACTCAAAGCCCGCTCACACGATATTATCAAGTCAATACATCCACATCCTACTATGAGTGAGGCTATTATGGAAGCGGCAGCTCAGGCGGAAGGAGAAGCCATTCATATCTGATTATGCGGAAAAACATATACAAACTGGTAGATTTGTACCGGCATAATAAAATTTTGGCCGTATTTTCCGTATTGTTTTTGATTTTGGTGGTGCTAAATCCCGGCTATGCTGCTCATATTCCCCAATATGTGGATTGGGATACTATCGTTTTGCTTGCCGGCATGCTTGTTATTACGGAAACTTTCAAAGCATCGGGATTTTTTTCCCTTATTGCTTCCGTATTTGTAACAAGAATAAGAACCGAAAGAACGCTGGCTCTTTTCCTTATTATGGTAACGGCACTGCTTTCCATGTTTTTAACCAACGACATCACACTGTTTATCATTGTTCCGTTTACTTTGGCAATAAGACAGATTATTGCCAACGATACCGTAAAATTGGTGATATTTGAAGCAATGGCCGTAAATGCCGGCTCCATGCTTTCTCCGGTAGGAAATCCTCAAAATATGTTTTTGTGGAATTTGTCATCCATCGGCTTCTTTGATTTTGTAGAAATGATGTTGCTGCCTTTTTTGATTTCATTAAGTGTGTTGATGATATTTGCATTTTTTGTTTTCTCCGGAAAAAATATTGTCGTTAACAAATCTTTGGAAGCATATCGGACTTTTGACCTCAAATTGTTTGCAACAGCCTTATTGCTCATAACGGTTTTTCTGCTAACAAACGAATACGGTATTCATTTTACAGGACTATTGATTGTCTTGGTTACGATGTTTTTGTTTTATCCGTTCGTCTTAAAAATTTCTGATTGGACAATAATAGTGCTGATTATCATTATGTTCATCGATTTCAAATTGCTTGGAGATATTGATTCAGTAAGGAAATACGCATCTTCGTTGTTTAACGGAAAAGCAAGCACCTATTGGAGCAGTTTAATGCTATCGCAAGTAGTAAGCAATGTGCCTGCCGCTATTTTCGCATCGGGTTTCAGTAGTTTTACCAAGTATATTGCTTATGGCGTTAATGTTGGCGGCAACGGTATTGTTATCGGTTCGTTGGCCAATATTATAGCATTGAGACTGGAAGGCAGCAGGGAAGTGTGGGGAGTGTTTCACAAATATTCAATACCTTACTTGCTGATTGTTAGTGTCTTGGTTTGGTTTTCCGTGTTTGTGATGTGGTAGAAACTCAAAAAATGTTGCCAAAGACGGAATACAAAAATAATATTTTGTACTTTTGGGGTGAATTTTAAGAAAAGGATTAAAAAACTAAAATCATAGAGAATGGAAGCTAAAAGTTTAAGAGAAAGTACCTTTATGAGATGGACGGCCTTAGTGTTGGCCTCGTTATCTATTTTCGGAGCGTACTATTTTAATTATGCCTTATCGGCAATCAAACCGATGCTCGAAAGTATTTTGGGCTGGAACAGTAGCGATTTCGGTACTTATACATCGGCTTACGGATGGTTCAATGTATTTTTGTTCATGCTGATTCTCAGCGGAATCATTTTGGACAAGTTAGGTGTAAGAAAAACCGGATTGGGTGCAACACTGGTCATGTTTTTAGGAACAGCCATAAATTATTGGGCGGTTTCCACAACTTTTCCGGAAGGAGCTACCATATTAGGACTTAAAACGCAAGTATTTTGGTCTTCAGTTGGATTTGCTATTTTCGGGGTAGGTACCGAAGCCATTGGTATTACCGTGTCCAAAGCCGTAGTGCGTTGGTTCAAAGGAAAAGAAATGGCTTTGGCTATGGGGATGCAGATGGCTATTGCC
>CAYMVE010000177.1:0-3878 GCA_964393715.1 uncultured Bacteroidales bacterium
TTCGCCTGCTATCGCAGGCTCGCCCCTCGGGTCTGCTAACAGGCGGATATGTGGCTCGCTTACGCTCACCCAAACCCTTACGGGCTTCGCATACCCGCAAAACGTTAACCCCAAAAGCAAATCACCGCATCGGGACTTCTTTCTTATATTGAAAAGTATTGGGAATAGCATTTGATACAAAAAGGAAAAATATTACGCAACGCTTCCTATCATTTCATTTTCTTGTACCTTTGTAAAAAAAACAAACCGTACTATGCTTACAAGCGAAAGTAAAATAAGAGTAAGATACAGCGAAACGGACCAAATGAGATACGCTTATTACGGACACTATGCCGCATACTACGAGGTATCCAGAACCGACCTGATGCGTAAATTAGGTGTTAGTTACAGGCAATTGGAAGATATGGGAATCATAATGCCCGTAGTGGAAATGCACCTCAGATATTACAAGCCGGCTAAATACGACGATTTGATTACTGTCAAAGTAACGGTAAAAGAAATGCCTACGGCAAAAATCATGTTTTATTACGAGATAACCAATGAAGAAGGTGTTAAACTGAATGAGGGATATACGCTGATGACTTTTGCCGACAGGGAAACCGGCCGTCCCGTACGTCCGCCAAAGATTCTGACGGATGCCATGCAACCGTTTTTCGAATAAATCGGAGTTATTGGCCTCAAAATACTTGCAACTCTCGTAATTATTTCTTAACTTTGCATAAAAATTAGACTTATGGTGACCATGTATTTTGTAGCGGGAGCGCTTTTCGTGTATATATTGCTTGTCCAAGTAATCAACGGTAGAACCAAAAGAAAATTGCAAGAAGAAATAGCCAGTTTGCGAAACGAAAAAGACGAATTGGCCAAATACCAACTTCTGTACGAAGAACTGAAAAGCCAACTTAATGAATGGGCGGAAAAAGCGGAAACGGAAAGAAATTTGAGAGAAAAAGCCGAAAAAGAATCGGTTGCCCTGCAAGAAAAAACTAACCATCTGGAAGCCAAAGTAAAGGAAACGGAATCCGAAAAAGCAAAATGGGAAGCAGAAAAAAAGCAGTTGTCGGAAAACATTACCCAACTATCGGTGGAAAACCGGGAACTAAAAACAAAATTGGAAGATTACGAAAAATCTTTTGAAGAAAAAATGGAGCTGCTGAAAAAAAGTGAAGAGAAATTAAAAGAAACTTTCGAAAATCTGGCCAATGAAATACTGGAAGCCACCAAAGAAAAAATGACCCGTACTTCCAAAGAAAATTTGGCTCAAATACTGGATCCGTTAAAACTTCAAATGAAAGATTTTAGAGAAAAAATAGAATCTCTGAACCGGGAAGAAAGAGAAAAACTCGGTGCCTTGGAAAACGAACTAAAAAACCTGAAAGAATTGAGTATAAAATTATCTACCGATGCAGAAAATTTGACCAAAGCCTTGAAAGGCGATAAAAAAACACAAGGCAATTGGGGGGAAATAATTTTGGAAAGAGTCTTGGAATTAAGCGGACTCGAAAAAGGACGGGAATACGAAAGGGAAGTAGCTCTAAAAGACGAAAAAGACAAAACTTATCGTCCCGATGTAATTGTACACTTGCCGAATCATCGCGATGTGATAATTGATGCCAAAACTTCATTGGTGGCTTATCAGGAATACATTAACACCGAGGAAGATACATACATTAAATCTCACATACAGGCCATTAAAAACCATATTGATACGCTGGCAGACAAAAAATATGAAAACCTTAAAGGTGTAAATACGCTCGATTTTATTTTCATGTTCGTACCTATTGAAAACGCTTTGATGTTGGCATTGGAAAAAGAACCCGGATTGTTTGAATATGCTTTCAAGAAAAGAGTGGTTCTCGTTTCGCCGGCTACCTTGTTAGTATCGTTAAGAGCCATAGAAAGCAGCTGGCGTTTGGAAAGACAGACCAAAAACATAGAAGATGTGGTCAAAGCAGCAGAAAGTTTGTACAATAAAGTAAGAGGCTTCACGGAAGATTTTGAAGAAATTGGCAAATCATTGCAAAAAGCCCAAGAAGCGTTTGACAAAGCCGAAAACAAATTAACAAGCGGAAAGGGCAATGTTATCCGGTTAGCCGAATTAGTAAAACAAAAAGCAGGGATAAAGCCTAAAAAAGAAATTTCGCCGGAGTTGACAGACAAAGCCCTAACCGGACAAGACGACTACAATGATAAAGAATAACCGGCCATAATTCAAAAACAACTTTATTGTTTCACAAACTTAAAAATCTTGCTTACCATACTACGCCCTTTTACCTTAACTAAATAAGTTCCGGCAGGCAAATTTGTCAAGTCTATTACGTGTTGGGCAGAAGTTGCCACCAACTTTCCGTTGCCGTCATAAATATACACTTTGTCAAAATCTCCTTTTACATGTAAAATTCCCGACACCGGATTAGGATAAATAACAATATCGTCGCAGTAAGGTACCAAGCCGTTATACTGTGTCATTTGGTCAAACACGGTCATAAGGCTGTCGGCTTCGGTTTGCAAATCTTGCAAACTGTTGGCCGCAATGTAGGCAAACCAAATTTCAAGCGTATCACTCGGCACAATCGTAAACGGACCGGCCGAAACGGTTTGTGCCACATCATGTCCGGAGCTGCCGCCTGCCTGATACCTGTCGCTTATCATACTTTGAAACTTCTCCTGCTTGCTATAACCGTCGGCAATTACTATCTGATTTTCGGCATTGGTAATGTTATCAAAAGAATAACAATGCACCTCAACATTGCCGAAGAACTTAATTCCCGCATAAATTTTTTCTGAACCTTCATAATACGAATAAGCCAGCTTTCTACCGGCATCATAATCCGAAAAATTATGCGAATAATCGTATATGTCCCAATCGGTAAAAATTCCGAAAAACAAGCTGTCAAGTGTAATTACCGTATCATTTGTTATGGTAAGCTTATACAACAAACTGTTGTACAATGCCGGAGTGTCAAACCCGTAAACATCTTGTCGAATCTTCACACCCAAACGGTTGGTATCCGCCCTTGAATCGTCGAACTTTGACACAAAGTGATGTAAGGTCTCTTCAACGGGAATACTGTCCGTTTTATCCACCACCTCAAAATCCTTGTTACCTCTGACGGCATCGCACACTTTCCCGGGAACAGCCAACAGGTATCCGCTCTCATAATAAAGGCTTTCCTGATAATTTTTGTACATAAAACCGATCCCCTGCGTGGGTGCCAAATTGTTAAATCCGTTTTTGCCATACGAAGTAAGAGTCGTCCTTATGTTATTGGGTGCAATATCCAAATAAGAAGGATTGACAAAAATACGCTTGTAAACAAAATCATGGTAATGGCTGGCCGTATCGACAAACTCAAACTTCACATCCGCTATCCTGTCAAAAGGAATGTCGTCATGGACAACGGCAGAAAAAACATATCCGGTATTTACTTGTTCATATTGTCCCACATAGCCGGCATTATAAACGGTATCGAGCATCGTAACATACTCATTAGCGGAACTCATCACAATACGCAAACCGGAAGCGGGCGCCAAATAATTGGTAATGTTCAGGGAAAAATAAACCGTGTCGCCGGCATAAATGGCAGAGTCGGTGTCATAATGTGGAGTGCGAACCGAAATATCCTCTGCAAAAATACCGGGTTTCAGGCTATCGGTAAGTGCCGCATACATGTCGATAAGTCCTTTTCCCAACATTCCGGCATAAGCGGAATTGTTCCCCACGGTATCAATGTTGCGTGCGGTATTTTTTATGATAGCTTTTATTTGCCAAGGATTGAGCGTATCTCCGTAATATTCCAGCACCAAAGCCGCCAATGCCGCTACTTGCGGCGAAGCAAAAGATGTTCCCCATGTGCCGCTATAATTATTATCCGCCC
>CAYMVE010000178.1:0-3853 GCA_964393715.1 uncultured Bacteroidales bacterium
CTATAATGTTGCGGAAGATGATGAAGTGTGTTACGGAACCATTTATACTTTTCCGGACAACACCAGCGAAACAATTATCCAAGCTACCCAGCACACAAGCTATCTGACTACAACTACCGGTTGTGATTCCATTATACAGACCAACTTAACCGTTCATACCGTTGATACATCCGTATCGGTAAACGGTGCGACCTTAACCGCAAATTATGCCGGTGGCTCCTATGCATGGTTTGAATGTGTCAATGGCAACCTATATGACATACCCAATGCCAACGGACAATCATACACAGCCGACCACTCCGGCTATTACGGTGTATGGGTGGACGACGGTACTTGTATGGATTCTTCTTCATGCCATTTTATTGAGCTTGTTGGCAACAAAGGATTGGCGGTTTCCGGTGTGGAAATTTATCCTACACCTGTACGAGAAAAATTATTTGTAAAAAGTCAAGTGCCTATTCGCTCCATTAAGATTTTTAATCTCCAAGGAATGCTGTTGGCAATACGAAAAAACGCAGCAAGCCAATTGGTGCATATAGATTGGAAATATCCGGCTGGTACTTACATACTGGAAATCACCTTGGAAAACGGTACGATTATTCATCGACCTATTATCTCTAAATAGAGAATAAATGCCATTAAAAGCACTTTACATAAAGGCTGCTGTCTTTGGGATGGCGGCCTTGTTTTTCCTTTCTTGCTCCAAAGAAAAACTGTCGGATCGGGCGGCAGTCAAAATGCGGGAATTTGTAGAAGACATATCTTCATACGCTAAAAAATATAATCCCCATTTTATTGTTATTCCGCAAAACGGTCCGGAATTGGCATTCAAAGATTTATCTCCGGATGAAGGCATAGACAACTCCTACCTCAATGCCATAGATGGATTTGGAATTGAAGAGCTGTTTTACAACGGCACTTATGCACCCGATAACGATAGAATAAATATGTTGCAAACATTGGGACGCTACAAACCGGTATTTGTCTCAGAATATGTGAAAGACTCTTCACAAATATCCGTGGCTTACCAAAAAAATGAAGAGCAAGGTTTTATTTGTTTTGTCCGCGGTTCCCAAAATTATTACTACACCGAAATTCCCGACTCCGTTCACAATATAAATCCGGACAATGTGTATTCCCTTAATGATGTAACGAATTATTTGTATCTGATAAATTACGATAATTTTGCTACTAAAAGACAATTGCTGGATACCCTGAAAAAGTATGATTTTGACTTGATAATCATGGATTTGTTTTTTAACGAAACCCCCTTTACTTATGCGGAAATCAACGAATTGAAATACAAAACAAACGGAGCAAGGCGGCTTGTGATATCGTACATCAATATTGGTGCTGCCGAAAAGTATCGTTATTATTGGCAAGACGATTGGCGACTGCATCATCCCTCATGGCTCAAAAAACCTTATGAGGGTTACGACGACGAGATTTGGGTAAAATTCTGGAAAAAAGATTGGCAAGAAATTATTTACGGCAATAACGACTCTTACATTAAAAAAATTATTGATGCAGGATTTGACGGGGCTTATTTGGATAATGTGGAAGCATATTATTTCCTGTATTTCGATTAAATTAGCACCCGATAAAATAAAAAATAATATTTTGCGTTTTTGTATAAAATTTGCAGCGTGAAAAAAATCCTGACATTCCATATTTTTCTGACCATAACACTATTTGCACAATCTCAGATTGGAGGTAGTTCCATATTCCAATTCGTAACCATCACCAACAGTGCACGAATAGCGTCTTTGGGAGGAGAAAATGTAAGTTTGGGCGCTAGTGATTTCAGTACGGTTTTTCACAATCCGGCGCTCCTTGATTCCTCAATGACCGGCAATATCGTATTGAACTACATCAATTATGTAAGCGATATCAATTTTTATTATTCCGGTTATGCCAAGCATTTCAAAAATATAGGAACATTTGGATTGGGTATATATTATTTTAATTACGGAGAATTCCAAATAGCCGACGAATTAGGTTATCGGTACGGCACATTTACGCCTTCCGACTGGTCTGTAAACCTGTCCTATTCCCGCCAGCTGGACTCCAACTTTACCGTCGGAGTTACTTCCAAATTCATTTATTCCGACTATATTTATTACAAAGCATCCGGCCTTGCTTTCGACTTCGGAGCCACTTACCGCAATCGGGCACGAAAAGTTACGGTGGGATTGGTTTTGAAAAATGCAGGAATGGAATTAATGAAGTACAACAAGAACAAACCTCGCGAACCTTTGCCTTTCGATTGGCAAGTGGGCATCACCAAAAAAGTCAAACATGCTCCGTTCAGAATAAGCCTTACTTACACACATTTGGAAAAATTCGATTTGACATACGATGTACCGCTTCGTTACGATGAAGATACTATTACCTATTTGGGAGATGCCGTTGTGCAAAAGAAAGAAAGTAAAATACTTGATTTTGCCGATAAATTTATGCGTCATGTGGTTATCGGTGTGGAGTTTGTCCCATTCAAGAACTTTTATATTTCGGCAGGATATAATTATAGAAGACGCCAAGAACTAAAACTGGAAACACATCCGGGACTCGTAGGTTTTTCCATTGGAGCTGGCATAAAGATTTCCAAATTTTATTTGAGCTACGGTAGGGCTTTGTATCACATGGCCGGAGCTTCGAATGTTTTTACCGTAAGCACCAATATAGATGCCTTTTACAACAGAATTGTCCAATAAAAGGTCTTTTGCTCAAACTTTGAAGAAATAATAATTAGGAAGGGGAATAAAAAAGCCGTCAGCTTTTCGGCTTGACGGCTTTCTTGTAATCTCGAAGGATATCTATCCGTTAGTCTGCAAGCGAGAACCTGTAAAATTTGATTACTTGCAGATCTTTATCGTTTTCTTGGATATAGTCTTTTACTGACTTTTTATGATCTTTTATAAATTGTTGGTTGAGAAGGGTTGCTTCTTGGTAAAACTTGTTCAACCTTCCCATTGCAATTTTTTCAATGATATTATCCGGCTTTCCTTCGTTTCTTGCTTGTTCTCTGGCAATTTCAAGTTCTTTTTCCTTAATATCTTCCGGTACATCGTTTTTGTCCAAAGCTACCGGATTCATGGCTACTACTTGCATGCAAATGTCTTTTCCTATTTGGAGGTCGGCCGGTTTTTTGTTAAACAGTACCAACGAAGCAAGCTTGTTATTCATGTGTACATAAGATTCGATATATTCCGCTTCATCTTTTACATAAAACGGGATATCGATTTTTTCGCCAATTACACCAATTTGTTCATTGATAAGTTCTTGCACCGTTACGCCGTCCACTTTGATTTGTTTTACTTCCTCTGCATTTTTTGCATCGGTTTCTATTGCGGCGTCAAGGATTTTTTTGGCAAAATCCATGAACTTTTCGGTTTTAGCCACAAAATCGGTTTCACAATTCAAGGCAATCATTGCCCCGAGTTTACCGTCATTGACAACTTTGGTAAACACCACACCTTCTTTTGCTTCTCTATCGGCTCTTTTATTGGCTATGGCTTTCCCTTTTTTTCGGATGATTTCCACAGCCTTGTCAAAATCTCCGTCTGCTTCGATGAGTGCGTTTTTACAATCCATCATTCCCGCACCCGTTGCTTTTCTTAACTTTTGTATATCTGCTGTTGTTACTTTGTATGCCATGGTTTCAATTATTTTTCTTGGTTATTTTCTGTATTTTCTGTTGTTTGTTCCGCCACTTCCGCTTTTACTTCTTCGTTTTTGGTTTCATCGGCTTTTTTATCAGCCGGTTTTCTTTTTTTGCGTACCGGAGTTTTTTTGCCGGTAGCGGTTACTTTTTCGGTTTTCTTTTCTTTGGCCGGTTTATCTTTTTTATTTT
>CAYMVE010000179.1:0-3849 GCA_964393715.1 uncultured Bacteroidales bacterium
TATGAGCATTCTATTGCAATAACTGACGGAGAACCGATTATTCTGTCAGATTTTTCAATTATAGAAGAAGTTCTAAAAAATAAAAAATAATTATGGCAAAACAACCGGCAATAGAACAAGACGGTACAATAATCGAAGCATTGTCGAATGCAATGTTCCGGGTCCAATTGGAAAACGGACATGTGATTACTGCTCACATATCCGGCAAGATGAGAATGAATTACATCAGAATTTTGCCCGGAGACAAAGTTAAGGTTGAAATATCACCTTACGATTTGACAAAAGGAAGGATTGTTTATAGGTACAAATAAAAAATTGAAGAAAATGAAAGTGAGAGCATCTATCAAGAAACGCAGCGCTGACTGCAAGATCGTAAAAAGAAAAGGAAGACTTTATGTCATTAACAAAAAAAATCCCAGGTATAAACAAAGACAAGGGTAAAATTATTTAATTTTGCAACTCTAAAAAAGAATGATTTATGGCAAGAATAGCAGGTGTTGATATTCCGGACAACAAAAGAGGTTTTGTAGCACTTACTTATATTTACGGAATAGGAAGGACAACGGCTAAAAAGATTTTGAAAGAAGCCGGCGTAGATGAAACATTAAAAGTAAAAGATTGGACAGACGAGCAAATTAATGCTGTTCGAAACGCAATATCCAATTACAAAATTGAAGGGGAACTCCGTTCGGAAGTTCAAATGAACATCAAACGATTGAAAGATATTGGTTGTTACAGAGGCATCAGACACAGAATAGGATTACCCGTTAGAGGACAATCTACCAAAAACAATGCAAGAACTAGAAAAGGTAAAAGAAAAACCGTTGCAAACAAGAAAAAAGCTGTTAAGAAATAAAATAATTAGAGGAGTATGGCAAAGAAAACAACAAGAACCAGGAAGAAAAAAGTTAAAATTGAACCTGTTGGACAAGCTCATATCACCACTTCGTTCAACAATATTATTGTGACGATGACCAATGCAAACGGAGAAGTAATTTCTTGGTCATCAGCAGGTAAGAAAGGATTTAGAGGTTCAAAGAAGAATACGCCTTATGCTGCACAAGTAGCGGCCGAAGAAGCAGCGAAAGAAGCTTACGACTTGGGACTGAGGGAAGTGAAATTGTATGTATCGGGTCCCGGTGCAGGTAGAGAATCTGCAATTAGGACGATTGCCAATGTAGGCATCAGAATAAAAGAAATTATCGATGTTACTCCGTTACCTCATAACGGATGTCGTCCACCAAAAAGAAGAAGGGTATAATTTTGATAAAATTAAAAAAGTAGAGATATGGCAAGATATAGAGGACCGAGAACAAAAATAGCCAGAAAGCTGGGAGAACCTATTTACGGTTACGATAAATATTACGAAAGAAAAAAATATCCTCCCGGACAACATGGTTTGAACAGAAGAAGAAAAGTGTCCGAATATGGTATCCAGCTGAAAGAAAAGCAAAAAGCGAAATATACATACGGGGTGCTTGAAAGACAGTTTAAGAATTTGTTTGAAAAAGCTACCAGAAGTCATGGTGTTACCGGTGAAGTGTTATTGCAATTGTTGGAATCCAGATTAGATAATGTAGTTTATAGGCTGGGTATAGCCAACACTAGAGCTCAGGCTCGCCAGTTGGTGAATCACCGTCATATATGCGTAAATGGGGAGGTCGTGAACATTCCTTCTTATTTGCTTAAGCCGGGAGATAAGATTTCGGTAAGGGAAAAATCAAAATCATTGGAAGTGATTACCGAAGCTTTGCGCTCGGGAAGAGCCTCGAAATATTCTTGGTTAACTTGGAATGACGATACCATGGAAGGAGAATTTACAAATTATCCGGAAAGATCCGAAATACCTGAGAACATTAAAGAACAATTAATTGTAGAACTTTATTCTAAATAAGATACTATGGCACTATTAGAATTCAAAAAGCCAAACAAAGTTTATATGATAGAAGGGGACGAATTTTACGGTAAATTCGAATTCAGTCCCCTTGAACCTGACTTTGGTATTACCATTGGTAATTCTATAAGAAGGGTATTAATTTCCTCCCTCGAAGGTTATGCAATTACTCATGTGAAAATAGAAGGTGTGCATCATGAATTTTCTACAATTAAAGGCGTTGTAGAAGATGTTGTAAACATTCTCCTTAACTTAAAGCAAATCAGATTTAAAAGTACGATAGAAGGACACGATTCGGAAAAAGTAAATATTGTAATTACCGGAAAGGAAGTGTTAAAAGCCGGTGATTTGCAAGAATTTATCAGAGGTTTTGAGGTGCTGAACCCCGAAGTGGAAATTTGTCATTTGGATCCCAAGGTGAAACTTCAAATGCAAATCAATATTAACAAAGGCCGGGGATATGTAACGGCAGAAGAAAATGCCAAAAGGATAGAAGAAGATGATGTGGATATTATTCCTATTTCTTCTTCTTTTACTCCTATCAGAAATGTAAAGTACACGGTTGAACCTCTGAGAATCAAGGAAGAGTTGAAGTATGAAAAGTTGTTTATCGAGATTCATACCGATGGTTCCGTTTCACCCAAAGATGCTTTGAAAGAAGCTGCTAAAATCCTTATTCAGCATTTTATGCTGTTTTCGGATGATAAGATTACGATTGAAATGGATAATAAAGACGATATTGAAAACTTTGATGAAGAAGCCTTAAAAGTAAGGCAAATACTCAAAACACAATTGGGTGAATTGAATCTGTCGGTAAGAGCTTTGAATTGTTTGAAGGCGGCTGATGTAAATACATTGGGTGATCTTGTGCAGTATAAGAGGGAAGATTTGTTGAAATTCAGGAATTTCGGAAAGAAATCTTTGACAGAAATAGACAACTTGCTGAAAAATTATAAGTTGTCGTACGGAATGGATGTTTCTAAGTATAAATTAGATAAAGAATAAGCGATGAGACACGGAAAAAAATTTAATCATTTAGGTAGAAAGAGTGCGCATAGAAAGGCAATGCTCAGAAATATGGCCAATTCTCTTATCATGCATAAGAGGATAACAACAACCGTTGCCAAAGCAAAGGCTTTGCGATCTTTTGTTGAACCGTTGATAACAAAGGCTAAAGACGATACAACGCACTCGAGAAGAACAGTATTCAGGTATCTCCAAGACAAAGAGGCCGTAAAAGAATTGTTCAGGGAAGTTAGTGCCAAAGTAGGAGATAGACCGGGTGGATACACCAGGATTATAAAGTTAGGAAACCGATTGGGAGATGCTGCCGAGATGTGTATGATTGAATTGGTGGACTTTAACGAAACCTACACTAAGGCAAAAACCACCAAAAAGAAAAGAGTAAGAAGAGGAGGCGGTAAAAAGAAAACTACGGAACAAGCACCTGCTCAAACCAACGAAACTCCTACAGCCGAAACAAAACAGGAAGAACCTAAGGCTGAAAAAACTGAAGAAAAAAAAGAAGATAACGAGTAGTTTTTTCATAAGACTTGTTTTGATGAGGAGGATGTCTGGTAAAGATATCCTCCTTTTTTATATCTCAAAAACGCTATTCCAGAGTTCTTTTGTGTAAGGAGATTGCGGATTGAAGTAAATATCGTCGGAAAACCCTATTTCTTCTATTTCCCCGTCTTTCATTACGGCTATCCTGTCGGAAAAGTATTTGATAACCGAGATATCGTGTGATATAAACAGGTAGGTCAAATTATATTTTTCTTTCAACTCATTCAAGAGGTTTAATATTTGGGCTTGTACGGAAACATCTAATGCCGAAACAGCTTCGTCGCATATAATAAATTCCGGTTCTACGGCTAATGCCCTTGCAATGACTATTCTTTGCCGTTGTCCTCCGGAAAGTTCGTGCGGATACCTTCCGTAATATTCCGGAGATA
>CAYMVE010000180.1:0-3834 GCA_964393715.1 uncultured Bacteroidales bacterium
AAGAAAAAGAGGTATAAGAACTGTCGTCACTAATCAGAAAATTTTGCCCTCTTCCATAAAAATGTAGTAACAATGCTAAACTTGTAAAAAATAGTATTTTTTTCATAACCCAATTTTTTTGCTATTTTTAGCAAAAGTAAACAAAATTTTGGTATCTACAAAAAAAAACATGGTCAAAAATAAAAAAATAAGTATATTTTATAGATTTGAAAAGGATTTGTAATGTGAAAAACGAGGCTGCCCGAAACTTTATTAGGCAGCCTTCTTATTTTCTTGTTTTTACAATTTGGTGAATCTTTTAAATGAAAGTTTCCCTGTCTGGGTCTCTATTTTGAGAATAAATATTCCGGAGTTTAAGGTAGATATATTTATGGAAGTTTTGTTCTTACCTACTTGTGCTGACAAAACGGGTTTGCCATAAATATCTAATAATGTAATTTTATTAATGATGTCTTTGCTTTCTACAAAAATCTTATGAGTCGCGGGTATCGGATAAACTGCTATGTCTCCCGAATTGCTTATACTGTTATATCCGGAATAAATAAAATTATATTCATCGGATGTGTCCGAGCTACATCCTTGTCCGGATACGGCAACCACTCTATAAGTTCCTGATTGGGTGGCAACAATACATTGTTGGTGATACGGAAGCAACGAGTCGTTTAGGTACCAATTATAAGAATTGGCTGTAACGGAAGCACACAGTGTGTCTAAATTTTGTAAAATTTGCGGTGTGGTTACGGTTTCCACATCAATGTGAAAAACGGTAGAGAACTGTTCGCTACATTGGTAGTCGTTGTGTCCGATAATATGGAAATCTCCACTTGCTTGCGGAACGAAAGTGAAATATGCAGTATCGTTACTAACTGTTCCAATAGCAACAGGTTGTAGGTTTTCATCTGCTAACAAGTAAGTCACATTTTGTTGAACGGGAGTCATTGTTATAATTACTTCTGATCCTTGACATACTTGATTGGAAGACACATGAAATACAAACGGTTTTTTATAAGTGAATTCCCCATTGAACAGACTCATTACTTCATCGTAAGTTAATGCTCTACGATATATTTTTATGTCGTCTATGTCTCCGACAAATTGTTGGTTGGCATCCAATCCTCCTCCTCCGGGGGTATCTTGGTCGTTCCCGATTATGAATGCCCCTTGGGGCACTTCCAGTTCTCCAGGTAATAGATATTGATTGGCGTTTATTGCCTTTTCACCATCCACATATAGGTTCCCTGTTCCATTTTTACATTCGGTAGTAAATATAACATGATGCCATTGACCGTCATTTATTACGGGATAAGTGTAATTTCTTGTTTTATTGTTCATCGTTATTTCAAGAGTTCCGTCCGGATTGATATAAATTAGCAATTCGTTTCCATATTCGCTACTGGCTGCTGAAAAAATACCGTCGCTGGAACCGGTAGTTCTAAGCCAAAAGGAAATTGTCAATTCTTCCGCTTCGTCTAATATTTCGGACGGCATTTCTATCAGATCGGGGTAGTTGGCAAAATGGAAAGCTCCATTAGGATTTCCTAAATATCCGGTTACCAATTGCGGACCGTTTACTACTATGCCCGTATAATTTCCTGTAACATCAATGGCGTTGCCTTCTATAGGCATCCAGAACGAAAGTCCGTGTGGGTAAGTTAATGAGTCTATATCCGTGTATATTGGAGGAGCTACGGTTATTGTTACCGGAGTTCGTTTTGTTTCCGTCCAACCATTATCTACAGAAACCCAATAGGTATGAGTTTCGTTAAGGTGGGTGCTAAATATGGAATCTGTTTCGCTAATTAAAGAATTTCCTTCTTTGGTTTTATACCATTTATATTGTCCGTTTGAAGCTCCATGTACGATAAAGTCCACATCTTCAGGATAGCAAACGGAGTCATTATCCGCAGATAATATTTGTTTAAGTCCTTCTTCATAAATAGCTTTTGCTTGAAATTCACACAATACGGTGTCGTAGAATGTGAAATCGTCAAGTATCCCTTTATATTGCTGATTTTCATCCAAATTTCCTCCGCCACCGCCGTCTTGGTCGTTTCCAATCAAAAAGGCATTATTTACCACTTCAACAGCACCTGTTGGCAGTGTCTTTCTTCCTTTTAGTTCTCCGTTTATATATATGCGTGCTTCTCCTGTTGTTCCGTTACGGGTTACTATTACATTGTACCACTCGTGCAGTCGTATGGTATCTACCGTATAGACGGCTACATCTTTGATGTTAAATGATATCTTTTTGGTACTTCCGTAATAGACAAGAATTTCATTTCCAATAGAAGAAGAAGAAGCGGATAGGATTCCAACATCGTTGGTGTCGGCTTTCATCCAAAATGAAATGGAGAAATCGTTTCTACCATCTAAAAGGGTATTGGGAAAATCTATTGTATTGGGGTAAGAAGTGAAAATATAGGAATTGTTCAAGGTTCCCCAACGATCTATTGATAACTGGGGACCATTTACGGTGGCATTATATCCATTGCCTGTAATATCATTGGCATTCCCTGCAAAATCATATTGGGCAATGATTCTATTATCTGGATTGATGTCCGGTGTACTAGATTCTTTTAATTCGTTTTCATTGATAGCCAAGGTGTAAATTACATTTCCGTCTCTGTCTTTTGCCGTCATGGTACATGTTCTGTTTCCCTGAGGTCCGGATATCTCGATAATTCCGTATGAGTTTTGTGAAAACTGGGTAAGGATATCTGCATAATGGGAATAAGTACCTGTGTTTTCGTGCGAAGTAAATGCCGAACTCATAAATTCATATACCGGATACGAATTTTTACAATCCGGTTGGTATTTGGCAAAGTAAGAATTGTGTTTGTCGCCTGAAAGGATTATTACACCTGAAATATTATGCTCATATATGAAATTTAACAATTCATCGCGTTCTCCTGTTTCCCATGCTGAGGTTTCATGACTGGGTGATGTGTAATGCCAAGGATATAAGGTGGCTGTAGATAGCAATAAAAATTTAAAAGTAGCTGTTGAGGTCAAAAGTTGTTCTTTTATCCAATCCATTTGAGTTTTTCCATAGTTGGTATATCGAGTTTTATACCAACGGGAATCCGTCATGATAAAATCACAATCTTCATATCTGTAAATTCCGCGTGTATCGTCTTCGCCCGATTGGCTTAAATAACCTGAGTGTGGCCAAAACGTTTTGTACATTTTAGAGGTAAATGTTTTATTGAAAAAATCTTTGTTGCCGTTATCATAACTATAATCATGATCATCCCATATCCCCAAATGAAAGAAATGTTTGAGAAAATAGTTTCTATCGCTACTTTCGGTTTTGTAGAATAAATATTGATGAAATACCGTTGAATCTATCAAGTTTTGATACGGTAAATAAATGTTGTCTCCTAACCACAATATAAAATCCACATTCTCTTGTGCCATGGTGGCATAGATGTGTTCCTTTGTGGCAAAGTCAGAATAGGTGTGATGGTACAAGTATGCCCCGCTCCCAATGATGAAAGAAAAATCGTGATACCCGTTTTCGGGTACTCTGACAGCGGTTCGGGTGCTGTCGAAGGGTATGTTGTCTTTATATAGGATAGCATAGTAACGATTGTCAGGAATCAGATTTTCAAAAACAAATGTATAAATACAGGTATCATCCATACAAAATTCTTTGGTACCAGATGCCTGCAATAAATTTCCGGTATTTACATTTTTTAAGGCTACATGAAAATGATGGCTTTCATTACCTTTTTTTACTACGAATATCACAGAGGTCGAGCTGTCGGTTACGGAACCTATCATAGGCCCGTGTACATACGATTCCGCTAAAATTTGTGCATTGGTTTTTAATGC
>CAYMVE010000181.1:0-3817 GCA_964393715.1 uncultured Bacteroidales bacterium
GGTTCCTTCAAAGGCTTTCCAGCCTTTTTCTTTGGCGCCCTGCATGTTATTCACTATTTTTTCGGCTTTTTGAAAAACTCCGTCCCCCCCAATAAGGAAAACGAGTCAAAATCATAACCCAGAATAATGTAGGCATAATATGCTAAAACGGCTACCAAATTGGGATTAGCCGTATTTTCGTTAAACTGGAGCGGTTGAAATTGGGTATATTGAAACTGAAAATTGTTGTCTTTGAAGTTAAAAAGCATGGTTTTGTAATTGGAATTATACACGGGTCTTACGGATTGCACCTGTATGCTTGCATTAAATTCATCTATTGATACAGCCTGATTTATAGTGATATACATGGTACATTCTATTCGTTCTTCGGTGCCGAATTTATACTGTGTCCATTTGGTGTTGTTCATAAATTCGAAGATGTCTTTTTGCATGTCCTGAAAGACCTTTTTGCTCACACCTTGTATCTGTGAAGCATTTACTTGCACGCGGCAATTCAATTCTTGGGAAGAAGATACGGTGGCAAAAACCAAGAAAAACGATATGATAAAAAACAGTTTTTTCATTTTTTAATGAATTTTTCCAAATAATCGATAATGTCTTCGGCAACTTCCTTTTTGGTTTTTAACTCGTATCGAACGATATTATTGTGTTTGTCTATTATGGTTATTTTGTTGGTATCCGTTCCGAAGCCGGCACCTTTTTCGTTAGGAGAATTAAGCACTATGAAGTCCAAATTTTTCGCATACAGTTTTTGGGTAGCGTTTTCTATCATATCGGAAGTTTCCAGAGCAAAGCCGACCGTTATTTGATGCGGTCTTTTTTGTTTGCCTATTTCTGCGGCTATATCGGGATTGTTTACAAGATTCAGAGATATATCGGTATTTTTTTCGCGCTTTATCTTTCCATTGCTAAAATTTGCCGGTCTGTAATCTGCCACAGCTGCAGCAAATATGGCTCCGTCCACATTAGTAAAAACATTGTGCACGGCATCAAACATTTCCAACGCCGATGTAACTTGGACAAGCGAAATATTAGGGCTTACCGGCTCAGGCAAATAAACCGGTCCGCTTACAAGGATTACGGAAGCCCCTCTATCGGCCAAAACTTCAGCAATAGCATATCCCATTTTGCCCGAAGAAAAATTGCCGATAAATCTGACCGGATCTATTTTTTCGTAGGTAGGACCGGCTGTTACCAAAAAGGTCTTCCCTTTCAGCGAGTTTTTTTTTTGAAAAAAAGATTTTACATGCTCCAATAAAGTTTCGGGTTCGGGCATTCTTCCTTTCCCCGTAAGACCACTGGCCAGTTCGCCTTCTTCCGTATCCAACACAATATGGTTGGCTCTGCTTTTTAGTATATTGATATTGTTTTGTGTGGCCGGGTGATGAAACATATCCACATCCATGGCCGGGGCAATCATTACCGGGGACTTTGCAGCCAGATAAATAGCAACCAACAGGTTATCAGCCATTCCGGCAGCCATTTTTGCCAGCGTATTGGCCGAGGCGGGAGCAATAAGGAACAAGTCACACCATAAAGCCAAATCTACATGGCTATGCCATTCGCCTGTTTCCGGGTCAAAGAACGAAGTATATACGGGATTTTGTGACACCGTTGCCAAAGTAAGCGGTGTTACGATATTTTTGGCAAACTCCGTCATAACCACCTTTACTTCGGCTCCTTCTTTTTTCAGCAACCGGACAAGTATTGGAGTTTTATAAGCGGCGATGCTGCCGCTTACTCCCAGTAGTATTTTTTTACCTTTGAGCATGTTCACCCGGCAAAGGCATTATTGTTCGTTATTTTCCTCGGGGATTTCAAACTCGAGTTCGCCGCGTAAAAATTCTTCCGTTGCGTACAATACGGGTTTGGGCAATTTTTCGTAGAACTTCGATATTTCAATTTGTTCCTGATTTTCAAAAACTTCTTCCAAATTGTCCGTGTAAGAAGAAAACTCTTCCAGTTTTTTTTCGAGTTCTTCTTTCATTTCCACCGCTATTTGGTTCGACCTTTTGGCAATAACCATTACAGACTGATAAATATTGCCGGTTTGGCGGTCCAAATCATGTACATTTCTTGTTACCGTCGTTGAAGGGATTCCTTTGGTTTTTTTAAATTCTACCATAATTGTTATGATTTTTTAGGTTTATCGCTTTTTTCAATAAAGTTCATGGCTTCTTTGTAAATGCGTTTTGCTTCTTTCAGATATTTGGTATCCGGGAATTGGTCCACCAGATTGTAATAGTACTCTATTGTGTTGTTGTAGCGTTTGTACTTTTTGCTTTCCACACTGTTTTTTGCCAATAAAATGCCGGATTTCAAAATATCGAACAAAATATCTTCCCTGTAAGGTGTACCGGGATAATCTTCCAACACATTATTAAGTGCCACTATGGCAGCTTTGTAATGGCCGATTTTGAGGTACAAACTTGCATTGTGATAGGCTTTGGTTTGCAATTTCAGTGTAAGCTTGTCTATGAGATGCACCGCAGAGTCTTTGAGTGCCGACTCCGGATAATGCGTCAGGAACAGATGCAAGTGGTCAATGGCTTTGTTGGTATAAGTTTGATCCAGATTCGGAGACGGAGAATATTCGTACAGGCAATAAGCCGCCATAAATTCGCATTCTTCGGCATGCTTACTGAGCGGATAGGTTTTGTAAAACTTATCGAAATAATACGCCGCTAATAAAATATCACCCGTATAATAAGTGCAATAAGCATAATAATAATCTACCTCTTCGGCCTTTTCACTTCCTCTGAAAACGGTGGTAAGTTCTTGAAAAAGTGTTATGGCACGGTCAAAATCCTTTTTTTTGTAATATTCTACGGCTTTTTCGTATTTAAGATTGTAGTCGCTGCTTTTGAGCAATTTCTGATAATCGCTGCATGAAACCAACAATAAGAGAATGACACCTGACAGTATATATCTAATTTTCAAAACATTCATTACAAATCCGGGTAATTTTTGCAAACAACAAAGATAAAGGTTATTGAAATATAATAACGAACAACCGCACAAAAAATTCTGTAAAAGGACCACAAACTAAAAATATTGGAGACTTTTGAACGGGAAATGTTACATGAAATATACCTAAATCCGGCAGGTACCCAAAGGCTGCCGGATTTGACTTGGATAGAAAAATTTAGTTGATTTTACGGTATTCTATCAGTTCCATGTATTTGGAAACTATGTAACCTTTGCCATTGTTGGCTATCATCTGACGCAATTTTTGAATTTGTTGCAGTTGCTGTTCGATGTTTTCTGCGTCTTCATGGTCACCTTCATGCTCTTCTCCTTCTACATGGGCACCTTCGATGTGTTTTTTACCGGTTTCTTGCACGCCTTCTTCGGCTTTTTGTTTCAATTCGTTTTCCCAGTCGGCCAAATAAGTACTGTCTATTTTTTCTGTGTGCAAAGTACCGGTTACTTCTACATCGGCACCGGACAAATCTGCATCGAAAGGCGGATGATCACCGGCTTCCACTCGTATCCTCTCGTCGGGATTGGTGCCTACCACTACCATTCTTTTCCCTCCGTGCTTGCATACATGATCGACCGTACCTTTGATCTTCACCACTTTGCCGCTAAGTGCCAATGCTGCAGAATCCGTAAGCGTAGCAAAAGTTACTTCGGTAACTTCCATGGTATCGGCATTTGCAGTATCGGCAGCCACCACTGTGGAATCTTGGGGTTCCGTTTTGTTTTCCGATTGGTTGTTGCATGCCGCCACAAACAATAAGCCGGCAAGCATCATCATTCCTGTAATCTTTTTCATAAATACTATTGTTTTTGGTTTCGGACAAAGATAGTATAA
>CAYMVE010000182.1:0-3799 GCA_964393715.1 uncultured Bacteroidales bacterium
AAACGTTTATACTCTTTCTCAATTTTATCACCTTGCCCTCGTTTTCTTTCACAACTTTCTATCTTATTATCCGGCAAGTAATTATACGGGTCATAATCTATGGCTGTCTCATAAGCATCTATAGCCTCATCATATTTTCCTTCGTCACACAATTTATCTCCCTTGGCAATTAATTCATTAAATTTTTTCTTTTTGAGCGTTTCCAACTGCTCCATCATATTTTTCAACTTATCCCGCATCAGATTGGTATAAGCCTGATCATATTCAAACTCATCATACTCTTTATTATACTTCACCACAGTCACAGGCTGATTCAACGGAGAAATATCCAACCCATCGACATACATAAACAATTCCACGGTAAAATTATAAGTCCAATAAAAACCGGTTTCCGGCACATGAGTGTCAAACTTTATTTTTTTGGTTACCAATCCTTTTTTTCCAACTTCAAGAATAATGATTTTATTCAAAGGCAACTTTATTTTGAACTTTCCGGCACCGTCTGATTTTTTTTCCATTAAAAGATTGCTACCGTCGTAAACTTTAATAAAAGCCCCCGGAACGGGATCTTTATCAATACGAACTTTACCCATTACGGACAAATAGCCTTCTTTGCTACTTTGAGAAAAAGCCGGAAATATAAGAAGTAAAAACAGTATGCGGATAAAAAAGGGTTTCATAAACAACTATTAATGGCATTAAAGATACAAAATTACAAAAAAAATCATAACAAAAAGCCGCCCCAAACCCGAGGCGGCTTCACAAAGAGTTTGCTTATGTTTTTTTATTATTTAACCGTAATTTTCTTTTCAACGGAACCTTTTGCCGTGTTGATTCTTACGATATAACTACCGGATTGCAATCCGTATAATGTACCGTTTTTGGCATTTACGGTATATCGGCCGGCCAATTGGCCATTCATGCTATACACTTCCACAGTTGAAATGATTGCATCGGCTTCAATGTTAAGATAGGAAGTCACCGGAACCGGATACAATTTGATGTTATTTACCATATCCAATTCTTCCGTTGCCGTTACTACTTCCACATCATCTGTATCTCTTGGTAATATCTTATAATTGCCGTAAGAAAAATAAACAGGTCCGGTTATATTATAATGCTGGCCTACGGTAGCATTGTAAGTTGTGTACATGTTTTTTACCATAGCATCTCCGGATCCGTCATTTACAATCCATTCGCCATAGTTATTCGGAGCTTGTGTACATTCGGCATTTTCCACTCTCACCAATACACCTTCATAAGCTTCGTCATTTACATCGGTAGTGGCAAGCACAACCGGAGTCGGCAAAGCATTACCGGAAGAAACCACTTGGAAAGAAGTAATACTCTTCAATTCTGTCAAATTGTAATATTCATCTACCGTACATTTTATGATAATGCTATCACCTACTGCCGGTGTATTCGTATTGTCATACACATATATTCCGTTCCATGCACCGGAACCGCTTTGAATAAAATAAGAGCCATTACCTGCTGCCGTTACAATACCACCGGTATAAATAATTTGTCCCAAATAGGGAGAATCTCCGGAAGCATCGGTTGTGTATTGAATATCATGAATGGATACCGTATCAATAGTTAGATTAGCAACTGAAATAGTTACACTGTCAAGTTGCAAATGATTAGGACCGACTGTATTTCTTACCGAGAAAATAAATTCGGCGGAATCACTATTTGCTGCGGCAGATACTATTTGGGTATAATGTGTCCATTCGGTAGCATTTACCGTTATGTAATTATTGTAAGCTCCCCAAGTAGTATCAAATAATGCAGTTCTGATGTCACCTTGTCCTTTTACCCAAAAACTTATTTCATAATCTTGTCCTCCTGTCACCGTAACCGGTTGTGTTGTAAATCTTTTGTGTGAACTTTCGGTATTCACCAGTTCTACGGCATAAGAACCATCATAAGCACCTGTGGTTACTTGTATTACACTGTCGGCTTCAATACTTGTTTTATTTCCCATCCAACCGTCCGGAAGGTTTCCCGTCCAGTTTTCAAAGCTGGTACTTACCACTTGTGCATAGGTTGCCACCCCTATCATTAAGGCAATTGTTAAAAGTACTATTCTTTTCATAACTTTCGATTTTTTTAGTTTAACATTTATTTATTTTATTCTGCTTCTTTAATTTCTATATTATCTATTTCCCAAGTACTTCCGGCCGCACTTGTTCCGGTATATTTGAATGCAATATATACATTGGCATTTTTATAAGCACTCAAATCAACATCTCCCGAACTTGTCCAAGCAAAGCTACCCAAGGAAGCATTGAAAGAAAGTTCGGTCCAAGTTGCTCCACTCACATCACCGCTTCCGTCATAGTCTGTCGAAACATATACTTTAAGCGGATCTCCCGAATAATTATAAGCATTATCAAAGTTCAATACGGGACTGGTGGCAGCACTCAAATCAATAGCCGGAGAAACCAACCAAGTTTCACAAGCAATATGCGAACCACCGCTGTAATTACTAATTGCCGCACAAGGAGCGGGATTTCCGTAACTGGAAACTTCCCAGTTTACTGTTCCCGTGACATTGATGTTGGCCCAGCCCCCGGAAGTCAAATTGTTATCGGAAAAATCCTTGTACAAATAAACGACTCCGCCACATCTGTCTCCGTCCATGTGCACTTCACTATAAGACCTTATGTAAAGCTGATAATCGGGGTCATATTTGGAAAAAATCCCCACAAGAGAACCGTTACCATCAGGGACACTGTATCCTGCAAAGTTGGCATATCCGCTAGTCCTGACTATCAGTTGATTGCCATCGCAGTCTTCCAATGTGCGATTTTTGGAAACACGATTTACCGCATCGGCAAAAGTTTTGTTGGTATCCGAAAAGATAAATTGTACATTATTCAATTTAATAAGTTTACAAAGCATGTCGTCATTCAACTGACTTAGTGAGTTTACTTCTATGGGTTGTACTTCTATATCCGTGGCTTGTTTTACAATGTTTTTGTCCACATCTACGGAATCCAATTGCATGGTCCCTCTGTAATTATCCAAAACCAGTCCTTTCAGACAAATTCTAATGGAATCTCCTTGATAAAGCCCTCCGGCACTTAACAAATGGAGATCAATTCCCTTTTCATTATCCTGAACATACACATTTTTATACAAATTACCGGATTCCTCAGCCATTGATACTACGGCATACACCGAATAATCTTCCGTAAATGTATATCTTCCGCTATCGGCATAGATTTGATACAAATCACTGATAGCCAAAACACTTCCGGTTGGCATTTCCGGAACGGGGGGCGTATCGTACTTCCTGTCCACGCATCCGTTAAGTCCCAAAATAATGGCTATAATCAGCAAATAAAATCCCTTTTTCATAATACTTTATTTTTTATTAAAATCTAAAATTCAAATTAAGAAAATATGTTGTTCCGTACATGTAATAATATTTGGGCGGAAATTTATTCATATTGTTGATGTTGTAACGGTATTGTTCATACCCTCCGATTTTGTTGTCCGTAGCATTCAACAGATTGTTTACACTCAAATTTATGGCAAAATAGTATTTTTTCATGATTCTCCATGATTTGCCGGCGTATAAATCAATGGTATAAAATGACGGAAACTTTTCTTGGCTCAACATTTGTTCCCATTGCGGGTCGGTTGGCAAGAGATTATCCACTGCGGTTTCCGTTCGTCTTTCCGGATTTATTACGATATAACTATCATCGTAATAATTGGCATTAAATCCGGCAAACCAGAATTTGGGCGAACGGTACCTGAGTCCGGCAGATGCCGCTGTTTGCGGGGT
>CAYMVE010000183.1:0-3654 GCA_964393715.1 uncultured Bacteroidales bacterium
TTATTTGTCTTTGTTTGTGTTTGCCGTACCTTCGGTTACCATAGGGCTTTCCATTATTTATTTTTTCAATGCAGGTCCTTTTTCCGCTTGGTACAACACTCTACTGCCTTTGGTATTGGGACTTACTGCCAAATATACATTTGTAACTCTAAAAATAATAAGCGATGCCACTTCCCAAATTCCGTACCATCAATACGAAGTTTCCAAAATCAGCGGCGTCAGTGATACCGCATTTATCCGCTCAATCTTGCTTCGCAGGTTACGCCGCACCGTTATGGTGTCTTTTATGATACTTTGGGCACTAAACTTCTCGGAAACTACCCTGTCCATCATGCTGTATCCTCCCGGACAACAACCGGTTACAGCAAAAGTTTTTACGCTCATGGCTAATGCCTCCCTCCCCATGTCCCGGGCTCTAAATCTATCCATTCCCCTTGTCGAATCGCTGATTTTCATTATTTTGTTAGCCATAATAAAAATTGTGTACCCCAATGATAACTCTAAAAAACATAAGCTTCGGATACAATAAAAAATTGATTCTCAACAACTTCAACCTAACCATACCACAAGGCATAACTACCTTGCTTGGGAAATCGGGCAGCGGAAAAACAACCGTATTAAGACTAATAGCCGGACTGGAAATACCGCAAAAGGGAGAAGTGCAAATCAACCGTGAAACGGTATCTGCAAACGGAAAAATTATCGTACCGCCCCACAAACGAAACATCGGCTTCATTTTTCAGGATTTGGCACTTTGGCCGGACTTTACGGTAAAGAAACACCTGGAATTCGTGTTGAAAGAAAACAAAGTCGGCAATGTTGCCCGAAAAGTAGCCGACACCCTTGGATTTTTCAAACTTAACGGGCTTGAAAATCGTTACCCTTCCGAACTATCCGGAGGACAAAAACAATTGTTGGCATTGGCACGCTCCATAGTATTGACGCCGCATATTCTGCTCATGGACGAACCGCTTACCGGCCTGGACCCGGATTTGAAAAGTATGATTCTGGACTACTTGCTAAAAATAAAAAGTGAGCTGGGCACTACCATTGTTTATGTTACACACGACCGGAACGAAGCCGAAAAAATAGCCGACCAAATAGTACAAATAGGGCATTGATGCCTCTTTGTGGATAACACACACAATGTTTTCCACTTTGGAAAGAAATGAAAAAGATTCCCCACAAACAATAATTTCAACAAATTGAATTTTCTAGCCGTTGTTGCCGGTATGCCCGAATTCCGGGATCAAATAATTTTGCACATAATCTTTTACCCCTTCCTCCAAAGAATGAAATCCGCCGGTATATCCGGCTGCAAGAATTTTATCCGTTTTGGCTTCGGTAAAGTATTGATATTTATCCCGGATGTCTTCCGGCATATCAATAAATTTAATATCGGGTTGTCGTCCCATTGCCTCAAAAGTACTTTTGGCCAAATCCAGAAAAGTACGAGCCTTTCCTGTTCCCACATTGAAAATACCCGATTGGGGGCGATTCTCCATCAAAAACAAAATGATTTTGGCTACATCATGCACATAAATAAAATCCCGCAATTGCTCACCGTCTTTGTAGTCAGGACGATGAGACCTGAACAAACGGACTTTTCCCGTTTCTCTAATTTGATGAAAAGCATGAAAAATGACAGATGCCATCCGCCCCTTATGATATTCGTTAGGTCCATATACATTGAAAAATTTCAATCCTGCCCAGAAGAACGGCTTTTCCGCTTGTGATACCGCCCATTTATCAAACTCGTTTTTAGACACACCGTAAGGATTCAACGGCTGTAATTTGAATACCAGTTCTTCGCTGTCGTCATATCCGTATTCACCGGCACCATAAGTAGCTGCCGAAGAAGCATAAATGAGGGGCAAACCGTACGCTACACACTTTTGCCACACTTGCTTGGAGTAGTTCAAATTTAGTTTGTCAAAAATCTTTTGGTCAAACTCCGTGGTATCGGTGCGTGCCCCAAGATGTACAATAAATTCTATCTGTCTGTGATGCGCATCTATCCAATCGAAAAAGGTTTCTCTATCCACAAGTCCGGAATATTTAAGTCCGGTATAATTCCTTTCCTTGTCTTTTCGGGTAAAGTCATCTACCAGCACCAAATCAAAATACCCGTTATCATTAAGAAACCGTGCCGTATAACTCCCGATGAATCCTGCTGCTCCTGTTATAACAATCATAATGTATGTCGTTTTTTGCAAAGGTACACAAAAACCGGTAAAATCATATTTACTTCAATTTATCCGTAAAGTATTTTGGCTTTCCCCGGCCACAAATTCATTTGCTTTCCATTGGAAGTAACCACCACTAATTGTCCGTAAAAATTTACCTCCTTTATCCTCACTTTATAAATTCTGCCGTTGATATCCACCCTAACATATTGTCCGATACCAATAAGTAGATCCTCATACATCATGTGAATGGCCGGCTTAGGAAGTTTAGACGACCAATATTCAATCATCCGGACAAAACTCCTCACTACCTCCTCATTATCAACATCAAAACCTGTGATATTTTTAATAGATGTGGCATTAGGCAGCTCTTTAAATTCCGTTTGGTTGGTATTGATACCTATCCCCACTATGTAAGTAGATTTAACTCTCTCAATCAGGATACCGGCTATTTTCTTTTTTTTAGCCAAAATATCATTGGGCCATTTAATCCGGAAATCGATGGAAGGAAAGATATTTTTCAAAACATTTACGGCCGCAAGCGCCACCAATTTATTTAAGGTTACATTATCGTAGTGGTAATAACAAGCTACCGTCAAAAGCACATTCTTTCCGTATTCGGAGTCCCAATTGCCTCCTTGTCTTCCTTTACCTTTGGTTTGATACTTGGCTACTACGGCAAAAGGCAGCTGCCTTTGGGCACTCCCCAGCAATCTTTTGGCATAATCGTTAGTAGAATCCGTCTTCTCGAGAATGATAATCCTCATTTTTGAAGTTTACCGGAATTTCTCAATTTTATTCTATCTACCACTCTTTTGGTATATTCGGGGAAATCGGCATTTTTTATCCATCCGTAGTATCCGGTATCTTTTTCAAGTACTTCTTCTACCTTTTTTCCTTTGTATTTGCCAAAATTGAACACTTCATCCCCATCTTCGTCATAAACAATAAAACCGGCAAAATCAGCATTCTTTTTTCTCGTTGTATATGCAGAAAGGAATTCGACATTGTTTTCCAAATCATCGTATTTATCCAGTTGCGACAATAACACTTCGTAGGTAGCTTCTACATCCGCCATGGCATTATGGGCATTTTCCAAATCTTTGTTGCAATAAAACTTGTACGCCGCAGACAAGGTACGCGGTTCTTTTTTGTGATATATGGTTTGCACATCGACAAAACGTACTTTGCTGAAATCAAATTCTACATCGGCTCTCATCAGTTCTTCCGCCAACATGGGAATATCAAACTTCGTAGAATTATAACCGGCTATATCGCAATCTTTTATAAAAGCTACCACTTTGTGTGCAATCTCTTTGAAGGTCGGTTTATCTTTTACCATTTCATTGGTTATCCCGTGTATAGCTGATGCTCGGGCAGGTATTTCCATTTCGGGATTTACCAGTTCATTTAATGTTTTTCGGGTGCCGTCGGGCAATATTTTCAATATGGCTATTTGTACGATCCT
>CAYMVE010000184.1:0-3557 GCA_964393715.1 uncultured Bacteroidales bacterium
ACTTTTTTAGACTTTTTGGTGGCTTTATGTGGCTTTGATGCAACGGTCTTAAAATTTTGGTGTATTTTTGCATGACAATCAATATACTTTTGCTATGAAGGTCAATTTATCGTTGAAATCTTGGGCCGTTTTAGGAATAGTTGTTGTCGGTTTGTTAAGTTTTGTTACCGGCATCAAGCTGTTGGTGTTGATTTATTCCTTGATTGCTATGGTATTGTTTTTAGCAGCCTTGATTCGTGATTTGAAAACCGGAGTACCTATTGCAAAAGCCTTGTTTGTTTGGTACCTGTTGAATTTAGGTGCGGTTTATGTGGTGTTTTCCGTTTATCATTATCCGGGAGAAAATATGCTGGGATATGTATTTTGGGGATTGTTTCCTGTAGCGTTGCTTTATTTTGCTTTTGCCGATCAAAAAACAGCCGTAAGGTTGTTCTTTTATATGCAGGTTTTTTTGTTAGTGGTTTGTATGTTTTGCTAACCGGATAGGTTGCGGATTAATGATGATACTTTTCGTTGTTTATGATTGTAAATGCCCGGTATATTTGTTCGGCAAATACCAGTCTGACTAATTGATGCGAGAAGGTCATGGGCGACAGGGACAGGACAAGGTTACTTTTTTGTTTTACGGCATCGGTTACTCCATAGGCGCCTCCTATCACAAAAGCCACTTTTTTGTAGCCGGCTATCATGATTTCGTTCAGTTTGCGTGCAAAGGCTTCGGAAGAAAAAGATTTGCCCCGCTCATCCAACAATATCACATAATTGAACTTATTCATCAGAGCCAATAATAATTCCGATTCCTTTTCCTTCAAAACCTGTGGCGGAAGTTTTGAGAATTTGGCGGGAAGCGAGTAGGTCTCAATGTTGAACTGTACATATTTGTTGATGCGTTTTGTATAGTCATTGACGCCTTGGTCGATGTAGTCGAAAAAGGTTTTTCCTATTTGTATCAAAGTTATGGTCATGGTGCCTGTTCGAGTTTGATTTCCTTGTTTTTTGCCGTAAATGTAAATCCTTTTTCGTAATTTTTCATTTTTATGATTACCAGATTTTTCTGGTCGGCAAATAGGTCTGTAAGAAGTGAATTGTGCAGGATTATATTGCCTTCAACTTTCGGGACTTTGATTTTGAAGGACAAGTAAACGGAAGCTTCGTCAAATTTTATTTTGTCAATTTTGTACTTGTCCACTTTTTGGGAGTTTATAATAAAATAAAGATGTGTGTGCATGTATTGTTCTATGACTTTTTGGTCCGGTTTGGATAGTTGAGCGGGATTTATGGTATGCCGGAGATTTTGGGTTATAGCATCTTGAAAATCGTTTTTGAACATTTTGGTTTGTATGGTAAATACTTTGCCGGACAGGGTAATGTTGGTTACCGATATATGAACCGGATGGGAAGCCAGCAAAAACAACGGTAATAACATAACAAAAGAAAAAAACAATTTTTTCATTCCTTTGGATTTTGCTAGTTGGGTTATTGTTTTATTATCTTTTTGATTATCAAAGAATGGGCTGTGTTTATTTTCAACAAATAAATTCCTTTTTTCAAATAGGATACATCCATTGTGATGCTTCCGTATCCTTTGTTGAGTGTTACATTTTGTGTCATTACCGTGCGACCGTCTTCCGTAATAAGGCGAATAGTTGCATTTTGCCCTGTTTTGTCATAATATTCGAGGAACAGCGTATTGCCGGCAGGTACCGGATGTGTTGAAATGAGAGAGAAACGGTCTTTGTTGTGTGCGGTGCATTTTCTGTCCCAGTGGTCATTATTGGGTCCTCCGTATAGATCTACGCACACATTTGGCGGTGCATCTTTCATAAATATTCCGCTGCTGAAGTCCACTCTTTTGCTTTCGTACATTCCGACAATGATGTTGTCAAATGTTTCCGAGATAATCCTGTTTCCTTCTACCGAACATATTAAGGTGAACCCGGATAGCGGAACAGTGCCTTCGTTTTTTACAATGGTGCCGATTTTCAATTTATTACCGTCAAAAGTATAAAAAACCGAATCGATGCGTAAGGGAGTGTATTGGTAAGGAATTACCTTGAAAGATTGTACAAAAGTATCGGTACAACCAAAATCGTTTTTTACCACCAACACAATGACGGTGTCTCCGGACACTACTTGCCAGGTTGTTTTGTAATCATCCGAACATTCGTAATTGCCTGTTTCGTTACATTCCGGATATTCCGAACATTCGTACCACATGTAACACGGGTAAGAGGTGTCAAGTGCTGTGGCCGTAATGCCGAAGTCTTCGTAAGGAGTGTAATTGTCAAGCACAAAAGTAGCATCGGGCTGCGGATGTACTTTCGCAGAAACGGAGGCTGTGTCGGAACATCCCCAAGCGGAACTTCCGATTACAGAAATGGTATGTGTGCCGGTATCGGTAAAGACAACTTGCAAAATGGTGTCGTTTGAGTAAAAGAGCGAATCTATCAACCATTTTGTACTTGCAACATAAACGGTATTGGTAGAGACTGCATGAAGGACTTGTAGTGTGTTTTGGCAAAAAGTATCGGCATGCAAAGTCAATTCGGGTGCTTGGTGAACAGTTAGTGATTGGGTGGTGGCATCGGAGCAGCCGTTTATTCCTTTTACAGTCAGCGTTACATTGAAGGTGCCGGCTTGGCCGAAAGTATGTTGCGGGTTGTGTTGCGTAGAGGTCTGGGTGTCGCCGAAGTCCCAGAGATACGATATTATGGGGTTGAACGGTGATGTAAAAGAGGTGTCGTAAAACAATACGGGAGTGTTGGTGCAAAGCGAAGTGGCAAAAAATCCGGCTTCCGGCGTGGGGTAAACATACAGGTCGGTGTCCCGGGTGATGGTACATTGATTGGTATCCGTTACGGTAAGTGTAAGGTGGTGTATGCCTTCAGTGGAAAATGTAAAGTCCAATGGGAATGCGGTATTGTGTATGGTATCGTCTATGGTCCATAAGTATTGATAAACAGGAGCCGGAGATGTGATACCGGGAGACAAGGTGAGTGCTTGATGCTGGCAAGCATGGGGCTGCGGCCAAATGATAGCGGGCAGGGGATAGATGGTGATGTCTTTTGATAATTTGTTGTAACAATGGGCCGAAGTATAACCTTCTAATGTTACGGTATAGGTGCCGGTATCGGGAAATACGAATGAGAATGTGGTAGCAGTATCCGAAAAGAGACCTTGACCGGTCCATACGAATTGTGTAAATACGGAGGTGTCAGTTAGTTGGGATTGGTTTATAAAATGGACGGTGTCGTGTAGGCAGTGATTTTGCCATTGGAAGTCTATAACCGGGGCTACTCCGTGGGTATATACCGTGATGGTATCGTTGTCAAAGCATCCCAGTGTGTCGGTGGCTGTCAGTGTGTATGTTCCGCTATCCTGTACCATTGTATATTCCGTAGTGTCGCCTGTACTCCATAAAAAAGTGCGGGCAAGCGGATTTTCACAGTACAAATTGACTCCTACGCAAAGTGAGGTGTCGTCGTGTAAGAACAAATTGCCGGACGGAAAACTGTCTATGCTTACTGCTATCGTATCGGACAGGGCAAAGCATCCGT
>CAYMVE010000185.1:0-3538 GCA_964393715.1 uncultured Bacteroidales bacterium
AAAAGTAGATATAGAAATAAAGGATTCCGAATTGAAACATATTTTGCAAGATCCCGCTCTGATTACTCCGCGGATTCCCTTTGTAATTGCCATGGTGCCCGATACCGGTAATGCAGCCAAAGCAGGAATCAAACCCGGTGATAAAGTGATAGCCGTAAATGGAATAAAAGCCGTTTTTATTGACGAAGTGAAGCAATATCTTAATAAGAACAAAGGTCGCTCCGTAGAACTTACGGTGGTAAGGAATGGCGACACGCTTACCGTTCCTGTACAAGTTAATGAGCAAGGTATGATTGGTGTGGCTTTGGATATGGATTTGTCAAAGTATTTTGAGCTAAAACATGTAGATTATTCTTTGTGGGAAGCAATACCGGCCGGTGCCCAAAAAACCGTTAAGATTTTTTCTTCGTATTTGAAGCAATTGAAGTTGATATTCAATCCCGAAACAGAAGCCTATAAGTCGGTAGGTGGTTTTATAACCATAGGGAAAATTTTTCCGGGCGTTTGGGATTGGAATGCATTTTGGAATCTTACCGCCTTTTTGTCCATTATGTTGGCGGTGCTGAACTTGTTGCCGATTCCCGGATTGGACGGTGGACATGTAATGTTTACTTTGTACGAAATGATTACCGGTAGGAAACCGAGTGATAAATTTTTGGAAAAAGCCCAATTGGTGGGGCTTATTATTTTGCTATTGTTGGTATTGTATGCCAATGGTAACGATATTTTCAAATTGATAAGTGGAAAATGAAAAAACTGATTTTGATTTTCGTAGGTTTTTGGTTTTTGACCTTCGGATTGCATGCTCAGGGTGGAAACATACTGATAGTACCGTTTGGAGACAGGATGTTTTACAACGAAGCAGCTGCCAAGATGTTGAAAGTAAGTGGGGTTTCGTATAGTGAAATGATTCGGGAGTTTGAAAACGGTATTGTTGCCGCCATTCAAAAGGAAGGCGGTAGAAAGTTTGTATCACCCGGAGGAGTTACTACCGCATCGAGAAACAGTGATGTCAAATTGCAGGTGCGCGCACTGCTTGATTTTTACGGGGAAAAAGTCAAATCGAAAAAGAAAGCCAAAAGATTAAGGTTGTGTGGCGGAGCTTCCAGTAAGATGGAGAATAATCCCCCGAAAGGTGAAAAAGACGGAGAAGTTGTTAGTATGGTAGGGAGTCCGGACGGTCAATTTATCAGTTCCAAAGTAAATTCCAAGCATGAATTTGCCAAGTTGTGTCGAGAATTGGGAGTTTCAAAAGTTCTGGTTATCAACGAAATGGATATAAAAGAGGATTTTTCGTCTCCATACCATAACGGTACCGAACATTTGCGTCAAATTCAGTTGCATTATTCTTTGTTCGACAACAAAGGAAAGCAGTTGGTTACCGGTGTGGCTCTTGAAAACTTTTCTTCTTCCGAAAACAATATACGGGAAATCATCCGGCTGCATTTCGGAGCATTGGCCAAGCAAATCATTTCAAAATTGCCGTAATATGTTGTTGGGACTTACGGGAAGTATAGGAAGTGGAAAATCTTTTATTGCCGGAATATTGGAACATTTGGACATTCCCGTGTATTATTCCGATATCAGAGCCAAAGAATTGATGATAAAACCCGGAATAAAAGAACAAATAATAAACCTGCTCGGTGATGATGCCTATTGGTCTGACGGTAATTTGAACAGGAAGTATGTAGCGGAAAAGATTTTTTCGGATATGGATTTGAAAAAAGCTTTGGAAAGCATAGTGCATTCGGCGGTCAAAAAAGATTTTGATTTGTGGGTACAGGAGCATGCCGGAAGCCGATTGCTTGTGAAAGAATCCGCTTTGCTGATTGAGAGCGGAACTTATAAGGATATGGATTATATTGTGGTAGTAACGGCACCCGAAGCGGTACGCATAAGAAGGGTGGTGGAGCGTGACGGGCTGTCGGAGGAGGAAGTCAGGCAAAGAATCCGTCATCAAATGCCGGATGAAGAGAGAATAAGATTTGCTGATTTTGTGTTGGAGAAGTCCGGCAACCGATTAATTTTGCCTCAAATAACAGAAATATTCCAAAAAATAGCATATCATGTCGTATAAAAAATGGATAGCGGGAGGTTTAGGATGGTTGTTTTTTGGCCCGATAGGCGGTATTTTGGGCTTTGCATTGGGGAGTCTTTTTGATATTGACCCGGAAAAGACTACTGACAAATCGAAGATAAGGCAGGGAGAGTTCGGAGCCGCTTTGTTGGTGCTTATCGCTGCACTGATGAAAGCCGACGGGCGTATTTTGCGTAGTGAATTGGATTATGTCAAAAAGTTTCTGGTAGATAATTTCGGAGCGTCCAAAGCCAAAGAGATGTTGTTGGTGTTGCGGGATTTGACCAAAAAGAATATTCCGGTGGATGAAGTTTCCGAGTCCATCAAAATGAATATGAATTATAGTTCACGGTTGCAATTGCTCCATTTCTTATTTGGTTTGGCGGCTTCCGACGGATTTGTCGATCCCAGAGAATATGATTTAATTAAGAGGATAGCTTTGAATATAGGTGTGTCGTCTGTGGATTTCGAGTCTATTGCTTCCATGTTTGTCAGAGAGAAGGATTATTCCGAAGAAACACCTTATAAAATTCTGGGCATTACTCCTGATGCTACGGACGAAGAAGTGAAAAAAGCATACAGAAAGATGGCTATGAAATATCATCCGGATAAGTTGTCGTATTTAGACGAAAAAATGCGTAAAGCAGCCGAAGATAAATTTAAGAAAGTAAACGAGGCTTATCACAGGATTAAGAAAATGCGAGGAATGAAATAAAAAGTCATATTATGAAATTCATTGTAATAGAAGGACTTGATGGGTCCGGGAAAACTACACAAATTGAAAATCTCATCCACTATTTTTCGCAACAAGGTGTTAAAACCCGGTTTATCCATTTCCCCGATTACCATTCGCCTGTGTTTGGTGAATTGATAACCAAATTTTTGAGAGGTGAGCTTGGTAGCATCAATGAAGTACATCCGTATTTGGTTGCCTTGTTGTATGCAGGTGATAGAAACAATGCCAAGCATAAGATAGAAAGGTGGCTGCAAGAAGGATATGTGGTACTTGCCGACAGGTATGTATATTCCAATATTGCTTATCAGAGTGTTAAGATTGCCGATAAAGCGGCACGCAAAGAGTTTATGAATTGGATATTGGAGGTAGAATACGGATATTTTAAGATTCCGAAGCCCGATTTGAATTTGTATTTGGATGTGCCGTTTGAGTTTGTCAAAAATAACTTGAAAGAAAGGGCTTTGAACGAGCAAAGGAAGTATTTGAGTGGCAAAAAAGATATTCATGAAGCGGATTTTTCTTTTCAGGAAAGTGTATATGCCATGTACCGGGAAGTGCTGACGCTTTTTGACGATTTTAAGCCCGTGGTGTGCTATGATGCCGGCGGTAATATATTGGGCGTCGAAGATGTTTCTGCCAAAATTATTGATGCGGTAATGCAAGTATTTTAAAAAGCCCAGAACCGCACATCGGAGCTTTATGGGTGAATTGTTGGGAGAAGGTTT
>CAYMVE010000186.1:0-3512 GCA_964393715.1 uncultured Bacteroidales bacterium
CACAT
This sequence comes from uncultured Bacteroidales bacterium, assembly GCA_964393715.1. GTDB lineage: Bacteria > Bacteroidota > Bacteroidia > Bacteroidales > JALTDM01 > JALTDM01. The sequence goes on from CAYMVE010000186.1 coordinate 6, forward strand.
AGCAAACAAATAACCACCGCGGGATACAAAGTCCTTGATTTTTTCCGCTACAAACAGCTTTAATTTCGATACTTTTTTGAATCCGTATTTGCGAGCTATGGCTTCTTGTGTTTTTACCTCATTTTGGTACCACGGTGTATTATGATAAGCCGCATAAAATTTTCCGTATTGACCGGTAAAGTCTTCATGGTGCAAATGCAACCAGTCGTAATTGTCCAACTTCCCTTCAATAATATCGCCGTCATAGATTACATCGTACGGTATCTGCGCATAGGTAAGCACCAAAGTAACCGCATCGTCCCAGGGCTGTTTGTTTTTAGGGGAATAAACGGCTATTTTCGGGGCTACTTCCAATTTTACGGCATCCATATTCACATCCGGACGGGCAATATATGCAAGGATGGATTGCACTTTGGCATCGGCAATTATTTCGTACGACACCCCTCTTATCATACATTCGTCCACCACTTCTTTATGGTATGGAATCAGAAACGAACCGCCCCGGTAATTCAACAACCATTTTATTTCCACACCGTTTTGCAGGGTCCAATAGGCTATTCCATAAGCCTTTAAGTGGTTTCGTTGCTCCTCATCCATAGGAATAAGGACGGATGAGGCTTGGACAAACAGGGTAAGCAGAAGCAGTATCAAAAAAAACAATTTTTTCATGGCAAAATAATTTTAAAACGGGGCATCGTCCATTCCACTCAAATCCGGCGGCATCATTCCGGCATCATCAGTATTGATATCATTCAAAAAATCGGGCGGTACGCCGTCGGCATCTTCGTTGGCACGAGAAGGTAATATGAGACTGCTTTCTTCATTAAACGGTAATTCATCGTCGTCCCAATCCGTAAACTGGGTATATTTACCTACAAATCTCAATTTAACCGTATCGGTTACTCCGTTACGGTTTTTGGCAATAATGATTTCGGCCAATCCCTCGGTAGATTCTCCGTCTATCTCGGTAATTCCCAATCGCTCGGGACGGTGAATAAACAATACCATGTCGGCATCTTGCTCAATGGCTCCGGACTCACGCAAATCGGATAATTGCGGTCTTTTATGTACTCCGCTACGCTTTTCAAGTTCCCGGTTCAACTGCGACAAAGCTATTATAGGAATATCCAGTTCTTTTGCCAGAGTTTTCAACGACCGGGATATGATGCTGACCTCTTGTTCCCGGTTGACGGATTTTCGGACATTATCGGCGTTCATCAACTGGAGGTAGTCTATAATCAACATTTTGATATCGTAGCGTTTTTTCAGCCTTCTGGCCAACGCACGAAGTTCGAACACACTCAAACTGGAATCGTTTATGTAGATGGGAGCTTTGGAAAGGTTTTCTATCCTGCTGTTCAATTGTTTCCAGTCGTCTTCCGAAAGATCGCCGGTCATCAATTTTCGACTGTCAATATGGGCTTCAGATGCTACCAATCGCCTTACCAACTCTTTTTTTTCCATTTCCAGCGAAAAAATGGCTACGGGAAATCCGTAATCGACAGCGGCATTTCGCATAATATTCAGGGCAAAAGCCGTTTTTCCCATTGAGGGGCGGGCAGCAATAATAATCAAATTGCCACCTTGCCAGCCGTTGGTAAGGGCATCCAAGGCAGTATAGCCGGAGGGTACACCAATCAAATCGTTTTGGTTCTGGGCGGCATGTTCCACATCAAGAATTACTTGCTCCAGGATTTTATTGACCGGATCGGTTTGTTGTTTCAGCTGACCTTCCGAAATGTTGAAAAGCAGTTTTTCCGACTCGTTGAGCAAATCGGCTACATCGGCATCTTCGTCGTAAGCATTTTCCAATATCTCATTGGCAGCCCGAATCAGTTCCCGCTGCAAGTACTTTTGGGTAATTATTTTGGCGTAATACTCAAAATAAGCGGTTGAACTTACCGTGCTTTGCAACGAAACCAAATAGGATGCTCCTCCTATTTGTTCCAACAACCCTTTTTCGTCCAAACGGGTCCGTACCGTAAGCAAATCCACCGGTTCGTTTTGCTTAAACAGCTCCAACATCACGGTATATATGATACGGTTTTTGTCATTGTAAAACACATCCGGCGAAGGAATAATTTCTACCGATTCGTGCATGGTTTCCGCATCCAAAAAGATAATACCCAAGACGGCATTTTCTATTTCAACGGCACTGGGCGGCAACTTTTCAAACTCAATCTTATTGGTTTTGTTTTTTTTAGCCATTTTCTTTGGTTTCTATAATTTCAAGACCTACTTTTTCTATTTTCATGTTGGTAGAACCGAGGATTTTTATTCGGAATTTACCAATGGTTATTTCGTCGTTCACTTTGGGAATGTCGTTGTGGTGTTCCAGAATAAAACCGGCAAGGGTTTCGTATTCGTCTGACACCGGAATATCCAAATGGTATTTTTCGTTGAGATAGTCTATTTCCAGTCTGCCGGAAAAAATGTATTTGTTGTTACTAATCTTTTTTTCTACATATTCCGGATCGTCGTACTCGTCTTCTATTTCACCTATAAACTCCTCAAGTAGGTCTTCCATAGAAATAATGCCTGCCGTTCCGCCAAATTCGTCCACTACTACCGCAATATCCTTTCTCTTTTCCATAAATTCGGTGAGCAAATCTTGAGCCGACATTGTTTCCGGTACAATAATTATCGAATGCAGGACTTCTTTAATGCTCGAAGGCTTTTTAAACATATCCAACGCATGTACATATCCTATTATGTGGTCTATGTTTTCTTGGTACACCAATATTTTGGAATGTCCGGATTCGATAAACAATTCTTTTGCTTTTTCGATGGGTTCGCTTACTTCTACGGCAACTATTTCCGTACGGGGAATGATACATTCTCTCAACTTGATTTCGGACAGGTCCATCGCTTTCTTAAAATACTGTAATTCATTGCTTTCCGTTTCATTATCTTTTACATCGTCCAGAAAATGGTCCAAATCGATTTTTCCGAATGTAAAATTTTTGGAAGACTCGGATCTATTGATTCCAAACATTTTTAATACCGCGTCGGAAACAAAAATGGTAAAGCGGGCTATGGGATATAGCACTACATAAAAACCGTACACTGGAACAGCAAACAGCCTCAGAAAAAAATTGGGACTGGATACGAAAACCACTTTGGGCAAATATTCGGCAAATATCAGAATGATAAATGTCGAAATAACCGTTTCGGAGATCATAAGCAGCACTTGCGAGGTGGTATAACGGGCCAACACGGGATTGAGCAAATCGGCCATAAAAATACCGTACAAGACCAACACAATGTTGTTTCCGATAAGCATGGTAGAAATGTACTGCGAAGGGTTTTTGAGTAATTTGGATACGACGGATGCGGAAAATTTGTGCAATTTGCTATCTAACTCGGCACGGAATTTATTAGCTGAGATATAGGCGATTTCCATACCGGAAAAGAAAGCGGAAAGCACAAGTACTACGGTAATTTTGGTTATCATCGGTTATAATTTTCCTTGCAAAATTACGCTTTTCCTACGGACCATCGGCAAAG
>CAYMVE010000187.1:0-3469 GCA_964393715.1 uncultured Bacteroidales bacterium
TGGTTTTTATTTTTTTGACAAAATTACTCCAACTTTTTCAAACAAACAAAAAAAAATTACTACACCCTATCAAAAAAAATAACAAAATCAGGCAGGAGTATCCACTCTTACCTCCCATTCTAATATTTGTGCCCCCCAGAATGCACCAAATACTCAAAAGCATAAAACATTTAGGGTACTATCAACTAAAATACAACCGGAGCACTTTCACCTTATTTTAGGAGCATAGATTTATACTCATTCGTTCCTTCCGGAAAGAATATGCACCGTATCCTGTGCAATCACGAGTTCCTCATTGGTAGGTACTACCATAACCGTAACCCGGGAATTTCCGGAAGATATAACGGCTTCTTTCCCTCTCAAACCACTATTTTTTTCTTTATCTATGTCAATACCCAAATATTGCAATTCTCCGGCAATCCCCCATCTACGCTCATCACCGTTTTCACCGATACCTCCGGTAAAGACCAAAATATCCACACCATTCATGGCTGCGGCATAAGCACCAATGTATTTTTTCACTCTGTAATCAAACATGTTCAATGCCAGTTGTGCCCTATATTCGCCCTTTTGAGCCGCAACTTCTATTTCTCGCAAATCGGAAGAAATACCCGAAACTCCCAGCATTCCGCTATGCTTGTTCACCAAAGTATAAGCCACATTCCTTGTCAATTCTTCTTTTTCCATAATAAAGTTATAGACCCCCAAATCCAAATCTCCGGATCTGGTGCCCATTATCAATCCTTCAACGGGCGTCATTCCCATGGAAGTATCAACACTTTTACCATACTTAATGGCGGCAACGGACGATCCGTTACCCAAATGACAGGTAATAATCTTTTGGCTTTCGTATGCCACCCCAAGTATTTCGCACGCTCTTTTTGAAACATATTTGTGACTGGTACCGTGAAAACCGTACCTTCTTATACCATAAGTCTCGTACAATGAATAAGGTATGGCATAATTGTAGGCATAATCGGGCATCGTTTGGTGAAAAGCCGTATCGAACACAGCCACCTGCGGTACCTCCGGCAAAAGCGCTTGCATGGCATAAATGCCCTTCAAGTTGGAAGGATTATGCAAAGGCGCCAAATCCACACATTTTTCCAACTCTTCAATCACTTCGTCATTTATCAATACGCTATCCTTGAATTTTTCGGCACCATGCACCACTCTATGCCCTACGGCATCTATCTCTTTCAAATCGCTTATACAACCATACCGCTCACTTTTCAACACACCCAACAGATATTCTATTCCGCTTTGATGGTCTATGATATCTCCCTTGAACAACACCACTTGACCGTTTTCGGTAGTATGTTTTATTTGAGAACCTTTTATCCCTATTTTTTCAACCACTCCTTTTGCCTTTACCTCGGTGGTCTTCATATCATAAAACTGATACTTTATGGAGGAGCTTCCACAATTCAACACCAATACTTTCATAATTTTCTCATTTTAATATTTTTGCTAAAAAATAAATTTATCCAAAGCGGGTTCTATTTTTTTTCCGTTTTCATCGTATCTGTAAAATCCTATACCGCTTTTTCTACCGAAATGATGCGCACGATTCAAACGCCTCAAAATAGGAGAAGCCTTATATCTCAAATCTCCAAATTCCTCGTACATATTGTCCAACCATCTTACCACTCTGTCAATACCTATTTTATCAGCCATTTCAAAAGGTCCGTAAAACAGGTTCATACTTTTTTTAGCGGCAAAATCTATTTTTTCCATATCAGCTACTCTTTCCAGCAAAATATCGCATGCTTCGTTGATCATAGGAGCAAACAACCTTACCGAGATAAGCCCCGGAGATTCGGCTACCCTTACAAAATGTTTTCCTATCAAAATGGCAAATTTTTGTACTTCACGGCAAGTTTTTTCCGTCGTGTACATACTCCTAACCACCTCAACCAGAGAGGCATCGGGCGACGCCGTAGATATATGCATACTGATACACCTGTCTTTATGTTTCAACACGGCGGCAAGCTCCGTAATGGCAATAGTAGTGGAATTGGTTGCAATAATGGTAGTCGGCGAAACATGTTCCTCTATCTTTTGAAAAACTTCTTTCCGGATTTCGCGGGCATGCTCCCTATTGGTAGATAAAATCGATTCTATCACCAAATCGCAATTCTTCAAATCGGCATACTCCAAAGTTCCTCTGATACGGGACATAATAGCCCTTTTTTCGCTCGGAGTAATTCCCCACCTTCTCACCTTGTTTTCCAGTTCGGCATCTATCTCACGCAAAGCCTGTTTTATTTTTTCTTCGTTCAGTTCAATAAACACCACTTCTATTCCGCGGCTGGCTATCATTATGGCAAGTTTCTGCCCGGTAGTACCACATCCTACTATACCCACTTCCGAAAACTCGGCTTTGGGTCTGTCTTTTTGGCTTAATGCAAAATCTTCTACCCGTTCTATTATTGGATCACTCATCGTTTGATTATTTTTTTGAAATCAATTTATCGTTTTTGATTTTGTTCGGAAAATGATTTTTATCAGTACGCTCTTACTTTTCTTTTTTCTATAAAATTGATGTATGCTCTGTTTACCACCTTGTTACCTCCCGGAGTAGGATAATCGCCGGTAAAATACCAGTCTCCCGTATGATTGGGAATCGCCTTGTGTAAATTTTCAACCGTTTGATACACGATTTTCACATCGGCTTCTATATCTTCCGGTCTTAACAACTCGGCAATTTTTTCCGAAATCTGATCGTCCGTAAAAGGCTCGTATATCATTTTCACATGATTTACCACTTCTTCTTTCGGCAGATTGTCTTGTTCCTTACACAACTTATATACTTTGCTTATAATGTCGCCTTTACCATGTTCTTTGAGCAACTCTATGGCCGCCCTGAAAGCCACCAAATTATCCAGTCTGGCCATATCTATTCCGTAACAATCGGGATATCTGATTTGGGGAGCGGACGACACAACCACGATGGTTTTGGGATGCAACCGGTCCAATATGCGTAAAATACTCTGTTTAAGCGTAGTACCGCGCACGATAGAATCATCCACAATTACGATATTGTCACGGTACGGCTTGATAGAATGATAAGTAATATCGTACACATGCGCCACCAAATCGTCCCGTCCTTCGTCTTGAGAAATAAAAGTCCTTAACTTGGCGTCCTTTATGGCTATTTTTTCCACTCTCGGCTTGGTGTTCATTATATCATTTATCAGATCTTCCGTGATAATATCTTTGTTTTCTATCAACCTTTTTTTCTTTTCGGCTTTCAAATGGTCTTCCACTCCTTTTACCAAGCCCAGAAATGCCACCTCCGCGGTGTTGGGCACATAAGAAAAAACCGTATTTTCCAAATCAAAATCAACTGCTTCCAATACTTTTTCCGTCAAATAATAACCCAGATTCTTTCGTTCCCGATAAATATCGGCATCACTACCTCGCGAAAAATATATTCTCTCAAAAGAACAAGCCTTTACTTCTTTCA
>CAYMVE010000188.1:0-597 GCA_964393715.1 uncultured Bacteroidales bacterium
GTTTAATATTAACTTCTTTTGCCGTTTCCGTCATAGTTTTGCCGCCTGCCAATAATGCGGCGGCCTTTTCCTGTTGAGGTGTTAAGCCTGTAATTTTGCTATAATTTGCCATAACTGTAAGTTTTATTTAAATACTGTTTCCTGTAAGGGGGTGTTCGCTCTTGTTTTTGATTTTGTCCGGATTTGTCCGATTTTGTGCATTTTTGGCATATCTGATGTGATTATTTTGTTAATATACAATAGGTTATTGTTTCTGTTCCTTATTTTTCCTTGCATTTTCCGGAACAATAGATTTATTATATACTCTTTAAGTTTGTCCATTTTTTGGTTAATTTTCTAATAATTAAACCTTTAATAATTAAACTTTATTTGTGTTCCTTGGTGTAAAATCATACCTTTTCGTTTGGGATTGAAATAAACATAACCCTTTTCGCAAAATTTAGGTGGTACATACCCATAATTCAAAAACACTGTTTTTTGCTTTAGTTTTATGTAACCCATTTGTTGCAATCGGTTTAATAAATTGTTTGCCCAACCTGTGGATTTATTGAACAATTTTGCGACTTGCCTTACACTATTTATGGGACGCAATGTTTC
>CAYMVE010000188.1:607-3460 GCA_964393715.1 uncultured Bacteroidales bacterium
ATGTTTCGGTTTCTTTCGTATCTTTGCCGTAATTCTTTATGTAATTAAGGAAAGCACGAACATTACAATACTCTTTGTGTTTTCCCGAAACAAAGCGTTTCCCATTATAGTGAAACGCTTGTTTTTTATTATTCCATTTCAATATTCCTGCATAAACTCTGTTCGTAAATTGTTTCCAATTTGTCCAAGGCACTGAATCCACTAAAATATAATGTCTATTATCAGTGATTTTTCTTATTGACCGCAACGAAAGATTACCATTAGGCTTGGTGATATACCCTTGTCTTTGTAGCCAACTGACATATTTTCGTACGGTGTTAACGCTTATGCCGGTTATTTGTGCTATTCTTTCCGGTTTATAGTTATAAAATACGGATTTCTGGTATTTTGATTTCAGGAAAAAGAAAAATATCATTGCCTTTTGATTGCCGGCATTTGTCACTAATTCGGGTGATATGTAAGTGTTTTTTTTCATATTCCTTTAAAGAGGTTGCGTCTTGGGATTTTCGGGATGTTATCAAAATAGTGCATTATAAAGCCTTTTGGGGTCTTTTTAACAATTATCAGGTGATTTTTTATTGATTTCTGCGGCGTATAATGGTCGCCGGTATAAATTCCCTTTCCTCTGCTAAAAAGTCCTGTAAACAGGGTTTTATTACAGTTTTGGTCGTATCCGGTTAATATGTATCTTGCTCCTAAATTTATCATTTTTGGCGAATATGGTTTTTTTATAGTAACATAAACGAAATTCACAAAGCCCTGCCCTTTTAAGTTATAGGTGTTTGGGGCGGTTTCCGAGCGCTCAAAGGTTAATATCGTGTGCTTTGGTATTTTCATTTTTGCAATGCTTTTTCAACGTCCGAACGTCTGTATCGTACTTTGTTGCCTATTTTGATAGTCGGCAAAATACCTTTGTTGTTCCAATGAAAAAGGGTTGTTAAAGTAACTCCTAACATTTTTGCTACTTCTTGGCGTGTCAAAAGTTCATCTGGCTTGTTTTCGGCTTTTACTTTTGCCTCAACTTCAAGTGCGGTTTGTTTTACCAACGTTTGGGCAAAGTCTATTAAATCACTACCTTTTATACGCAAAGTTATGTCTTTTGCGAGTTCGGGGTTTTGTTGTAATGCTTCTATATTCATTTGCTACCTTTTTAATATTTTCAGGCAGCAAAAGAATTAAAATAAATAATGGTTACCATACGGTTACCGGTTACTATAATGGTAACTTTTTTTATTTGTTATCTAAAAGGGTTAAAGCAAATTCATAATCCTTAGGGTATAACTCTTTTAACTCTTGTTGTGATAACGCTGAAATCGCTCGATTTCCATTTTTACCTGTAGCAAATACTTGATAAAAATTTTGTTGCCCCATTGGTTGGTTTGTTTTTGGGTTTTTCCAATTCTCTACAAGTTTTAAAATATCATTTTTGGAGAGATGCCCACCAATCCTTTTGTTTATTTGTAATAACCTAAAGTAAATTGCTATGGCACGGGTATAACTTTTATATGGTTTGTTTCTTACTGGCATCATTTGTGTTGTGTTTTTCTCTTGATTGTAATTGTATTCTTTTAGATACTGTAAGTATCTTATTAATGCTTCGGTAAACACATATGTCACTGGAATATCTCCGTTGTTTTTTTCGTATTCAATGGCTATCATAGCAGGGGAGTTTCTTAGATTTAGAAGGTAATATCTCATATCTTCGATAAAATCATTTGTTATTGTAATAGTTGGTGATAATTTTATTGCCTTGTTGGAATCCTTGACAAATTCGTGATATTTCCCAAATGTATCTTTAATATTTGTTTTTCCTTGTAATATCATTCTTACAATTCTTATCTCTTCATAAATGTAAAAACTATGGTTATCAAAATATTTACCAAGATACGCTTTTAATTTCTTTACCATTTCAGAATAAAAGTTTTCTACACGTGAATCAAAATCCTTTTTTCTTATATCAACATCTTTTAATTGTATCAATCTCTTCATTTTGCAATTTTTAAGTGATTACCATTAGTCAACCAAAAATCCCTCATTCTTTCGGCGTGTTCCTGTGGGGTTACTTTAATGTATTTTAAAAAGGCCGTTTCCGTACGGTGTCCGGTTATTGCCATTATTGTAATTGACGGTATGCCTTGTTTGTAGGCGTTGGTAGCAAAAGAGCGGCGGGCGGTGTGTGTTGTGACCAGTTCCCATTTGTTTTTAAATATGGTTTTCGTTTTGCCGCCTTTGGTGATGTGCTTGGTTATGCCCTCTTTGAAATCTGCCAACCTTGCAACCTCTTTGAGGTATTCGTTGAATCTTTGGTTTGTTATCAATTTAGGAAGTTGGCCGTTGTACTTGTTAAGAATTTTGCTAACTGTTGGGTGAATAGGTATGACAACAGGTTGTCCGGTTTTTTGTTGTTTTAGAGTAATGAAACCATTTTCTATGTTTTCCGGCTTAACCTTGCTCCAATCCGAAAACCTTAAACCAGTCCAGCAACCAACCAAAAATAAGTCCCTTACTTTGTCAAGTCGAGGTTTGTCGGATAAATCAAGTGCCTGTATTTTTTCCAGTTCCTCGGATGTTAAGTATATGCTTTCGCTTTCTTCTGACAATGCCCTGAAACGGCTGCTTTGGTACTTTAAATTTGTGTTTATTCCTCTGGCGGTTGCCTCATTCAGGAATATTTTTAAAACTGTAATCTTTTTGCCGACAGTGTTAAGCGCTAAACCTTTTTTTTCAAGGAATATTTTAAAATCTTCGTAAAACTCTAAATCAATATCTTTAAAATCAACTTCACAGCCTTTTTGCTTTGCGTATTCTTGTAAATAACCAAATGTTGCGTGATATTCCCGTATCATTTTATAG
>CAYMVE010000189.1:0-3444 GCA_964393715.1 uncultured Bacteroidales bacterium
CCGGCATTGGGGGTCTATGCAGCGTATGTTTGTATAAACGGTCGATATTATCCTGCCGCAGTAAATGTAGGCTTTAATCCGACAACGGATAAAAGGATCGGAAACAGGCCGTCGTTTGAAGTTCATATTCCGGGTTTTGCAGGAGACCTGTACGGCTTAAAGTTGAGGGTGCATTTGATAAAGCGAATAAGAGCAGAAAAGCGATTTACTTCGCCCCAACAACTTGCCGAAGCCATTCGCCGGGATGTGGCAATATCCCAAGCAATTTTCGACACACATACCAAAGCATGTGTGCCGGTGTGACATTCGTACAACGGAGAAGTGCCGACGCACAAAAAAAATCTTTACCTTTGCATTTGTAAAACTTCAAAAAAACAAATTTATGGCAACAACTGCAGATATCAGAAACGGATTATGTATAGAATTCAAAGGGGACACTTATCAAATTGTTCAGTTTCAACATGTTAAGCCGGGAAAAGGAGCCGCTTTTGTAAGAACAAAACTGAAAAGTCTTACAACCGGCAGGGTAATAGACAACACTTTCCCTTCGGGCGCCAAAATTGATGTAGTGAGAGTGGAAACCCGTCCGTACCAATATTTGTACAAAGACGAGCATGCTTATGTGTTTATGCATACCGAAACTTTCGAACAAGTCTTTATAGAAGAACATTTTATAGAAAATCCGCTATTGCTAAAAGAGGGTATGGAAGTACAGATTGTTTTTCATGCCGACAAAGAAATTCCTTTGAGTGTGGAACTTCCTGCGCATGTAGTACATGAAATCGTTTACACGGAACCGGGTGTCAAAGGAGATACGGCATCATCTACTGCCATGAAACCCGCCAAAACGGAAACAGGCTTGGAAATTCAAGTACCGTTGTTTGTGAATACGGGCGATAAAGTTAAGATAGATACCCGCAATGTTTCTTATGTGGAAAGAGTTAAAAAATAAGCAATGAAATTTGACAAGCCGTACATTCTCAAAGAAGTGGCATCATGGATAGGTGGAGAACCTATCGGTGATGCCTCTTTTGAAATACTGGGTATCAACGAAATTCATGTGGTGGAACCGGGTGATATTACTTTTGTAGATCATCCCAAGTATTACAAAAAAGCATTGAATTCTGCGGCTTCTGTGGTGATTATAAATCGCAAGATGGATCCGCCCGCAGGAAAGGCTTTGATTTATCATACCGACCCTTTTGTAGCGTACAATTCCATAGTGAAAAGATTTTCACGCTTTTCGCCCGCTTCCGACCGGATAAGTGACAGTGCCGAAATAGGAGAAGGTACCGTTATCCAACCCGGCGTGTTTATCGGAGAACATGTGAAAATCGGGAAAAATTGTGTGATCCATGCCAATGTGACCCTGTATCATGATGTGATAATCGGAGACAATGTAATCATACATTCTGGTACCGTAATAGGCGCAGATGCTTTTTATTTTCAGAAAAGAGCGGACGGTTATCATAAAATGATTTCGGGCGGAAGAGTTATTATAGAAGATGATGTGGAAATCGGAGCCAATTGCACCATAGATCGCGGTGTGTCGGCAGACACTGTAATCGGGAAAGGCACCAAGTTGGACAATTTGATTCAAATAGGCCACGATACGGTTATCGGGAAAAACTGTTTGTTTGCCGCTCAGGTAGGAGTTGCCGGGGCCGTGACCATCGGGGATAATGTAGTCCTTTGGGGACAAGTAGGCGTACAAAAAGATTTGACGATAGGAGATGGTGCCGTTGTACTGGGACAATCCGGCGTAAGCAGTAGTTTGGAAGGTGGAAAAACCTATTTCGGCTCTCCGGCCAAGGAGGCACGCGAAAAAATGAAAGAACTGGTATATGTTACCCGAATCCCGGAACTGCTGGAACGAATGAAAAAAGAAAACACCGACTGATACGAAAAAAATTGCTTTTATTCTTTTGCTTAGATTAGAGAAAATGAAAAAATAGCATTTCCTAACTTGCGAATATTTTTTTTTAATATTTTTGACTCCCAATAAACCAAAACACAAATTTGTTATGAAAAGAACAATAGTAAAAATGCCGGGTGACGGCATCGGCAGGGTTGTACTGGAAGAAGCCATCAGAGTATTGGATGCTGCCGGATTTGAAGCCGAATATATTGAAGGCGATATCGGTTGGGAATTTTGGAAAAAAGAAGGAAACCCGTTGCCGGAAAGAACGGTGGAACTGCTTAAAAAGCATAAAATAGGACTTTTTGGCGCCATAACCTCAAAACCCAAAGAAGAAGCGGCCAAAGAATTGGCACCCGAGCTTCAAGGCAAAGGATATGTTTATTCCAGTCCTATTGTAGGACTACGCCAAATGTTCAATTTGGATGTAAGTATAAGACCATGTCGCACTTACGAAGGCAATCCGCTGAACTTTATCAGAAGAGGACAAAACGATACTATCGAGGAACCCAAGGTGGATGTTGTTGTCTTTCGTCAAAACACCGAAGGACTTTACGGCGGTGTAGAATGGTCGAATCCGCCGGAAGAGGTTTACAAAGCCTTTTTGACGCATCCCAAATTTGTGAAGAATTTTGGCAATGTTCCGAAAGAAGAACTGGCAATATCTACAAGAATTTTCACCAAAAGAGCCACGGAAAGAATATTAAGAGCGGCGTTTGAATATGCCAAAAAATACGGATACAAATCCGTTACCGTTTGCGAAAAGCCGAATGTAATCCGCGAAACTTCCGGTATGATGTATCAAATGGCTAAGGATATGCAGGCCAAAGATTATCCGGAAATAGAATTGTGGAACACCAACATAGACGCACAAATGATGTGGCTTACCAAAAATCCGGAAGATTACGGAGTAATTGTTGCCGGCAATATGTTTGGCGACATCGTTTCGGATGCTTTTGCCGGATTGGTTGGCGGACTTGGATTTGCTTCCAGTGCCAACATAGGCGATGAAGTAGCCGTATTTGAACCGACCCATGGCTCTGCACCTAAATACGCAGAATTTGATCCGCCTATTGTAAATCCTATTGCTATGATAGAAGCGGCTTGCATGATGCTCGACCATATCGGAGAAAATGATAAGGCTACCAAGATTAGAAATGCCATTGCCGAAGTAATTAAAGAAGGCAAGGTAAGGACTTATGATATGCTCAAAATGAAAGGAGCGCCCGATGTAGTGGAAAAAGGTGCGGCTTCTACCTATCAAATGACAGATGCGATAATAGAAAAATTGAAATAACCCTGTTAAAAGCCGCCTCCAAAGGCGGCTTTTTTCTAAAAAAACGGAAATTATGAATGCAGAAGTTTTGAAACTTTGGAAAGAAGAACTGGACTGGATAAAAAATGACGACTTAAAGAAAAAAACGGCTAAGGTTTGGGAAATAGCCTTGGAAAGAAGCGTATTGAATGCCGGCGATTTGAACAGAATTCCTTTTACGCTGAAAGTGGATGGCCCTGTCGTTACCTTT
>CAYMVE010000190.1:0-3442 GCA_964393715.1 uncultured Bacteroidales bacterium
GAAACACATACTTGTAGTGGGTAATCAGTTCGTAGGCTTCTTGGGTCTTGTCTGCGTAAGTATAACCACTTTCTATTATTTCGCTGAATGTTTGTATGCCGATAGGAAGTTTTTTCATATTTGATGATTTATGGCAAATATACGAATTATTTGGCAAGTTTTTTACTATTACAACCTAATGGTTATGAGTTTTTCTGTTTTCAAAATTCCCTTTGTTTACTATCCATTATTATGGTAACCGGGCCGTCGTTTACCAGTTCCACTACCATGTGGGCACCAAAAATGCCGGTTTGGGTTTGTTTGCCGTTTTTTTCCGAGAGTGCTTTTACAAACTTTTCGTACAGAGGAATAGCGGTTTCCGGTTTGGCTGCTCTGATATATGAAGGGCGATTCCCTTTTTTGGTGTTGGCGTGGAGGGTAAATTGGCTAACTACCAGTATTTGGCCGTCTATGTCTTTTACCGATAGGTTCATTATACCTTTTTCGTCGTTGAAAATTCTCATGTTTACCACTTTCTTGCTCAACCATTCTATATCAGCGTCATTATCTGTTTCCTCAATGCCGACCAGTATTAGCAAGCCTTGGTTTATGGCTCCTGTGATTTTTCCTTCGACTTTTACCGATGCTTTACTGACTCGTTGTATTACCAGTCTCATACGAACAGGGGTTTTATTTTCTATCGTAAAAGTTCCACGAAATACCGAATCTGAATGTCCGTACAGGCCACGGATAAGGGTATACATTGTAAAATGTTACGGTGTCGGGCCACAATTGATAGTTTACATGCGATATTACGAAAAAGAGTCTTGCCCGTTTTAGTTTGAAATTGAAAAATAAATCTGTTAATGGATAAGATGTCTTGGCTGCCGGAGCATACGAATAAACCAATTGTGAAGTAGCCGGATAAAACCATGCAGGTTTGAAAGCGGAAAAATAATATGCTCTTATTCCCGTTTGCAAACGCAATACATTCTTTACCAGCCAACCTTTGTAAAATAGGGAGGCGGATATGTTTGTCGGTGGCAACGATACGGCTGCACGGTTTATTGTTTGGTAAAGTATGGTAGCATCGGTGGCAAAATGTTTTGTGCCGGTGGAAAACTTTATAGCGGCAAAGGTGTGGAACAAGTTGTTTTTCAGGTTGTATGGTGTGCCCAAAGTGTCAAATAGAATGGTGTTGTATGACCATGAAGCATGGGCAATAAAGGTAAATTTACCAAAACTCAGTGAGGCGTTGGTGATAGTGGCTTGTACGGGGGCAAGTGTTTGTGAATATTTTATGTTGTTGAAGTTCATAATGTTGTAGTATGGTGAGGGGGATAATACAAAATGGTTCAGGGTGGTATTTAGCTGGATTTGGGATGATAGGTGCTTGTACCACTGGGCGTTCATTTCGTACCCGCCGCCGTAGTAGCCGGATAGGTGGTATGTAGCGCTTGCTTGTAGCTTGTCTCCGTGTTTTCCGTTTATTTTTACGATTGTTTGTGCAGTGCCGTCGTACGGGTAAAGACGGGTGCCGTTGATGTTGTAATTGTATAGTTTATGGGTGTAACCGGCCAAAAAAGATAGTTTCCCGATTTTTATAGCAAGCATTGCACTGTTGGATAGGGTGTATGATAAAGCGGAATCGTTGGTTTCGGTTGAGTCTGTATATAGGTGGTAAAAGCCGTTTGGCTTGTCTGTATGGTAATATTTTTGTAATAGATAGGATGAGTTTACCTGCAGGTATATTTTGTGTACAAGTTTTATTTTTTGTTTTACATGAAATTCAAAGAAACGGTTCTTTATTCTTGCCGATGTTAAATTTACCGGAAAGTTTACGGTAGCGAAATTTGTATGGAAATAATCAAAAGATTTCAGACCTCCGTTGTAAAAATTTTTGAATTGACGGTTTATGGCTGACAATGCAATGGCGTACCGGTGTTTGTGTTGGTAATAAGTGGTAAAAACGAACGAAGAGAACTTGCTTTTTTGGGCGGCGTAAATTCCGTTGGATGCAAACAAATTGTATTGGGTGGCAAAATTCCAATGCCGGTTTATATTTTGTGTATGTAAAAAATTTATTGATTGAAGATTGTTTGCTTTGGAGCCGTTGGTGAAATAATATAGATTGGTAAAGAACGAATGGGTGTCATAATATTCCGGTGTTCCGTACTGTTGTAAATAGGTATTGTAGGCTTTTTCAAAATATCCACGAGGGTTTAGCGGTAATTGCCATGCCGGAGTGGCGGGTTGGGCTATGTTTCCCAACCACAGAGACATGAGATTTAACGAGTCGGTTGCCGGATTATAGATATAAAAGTTGTCCAGTGCCGTATCCATTTTTACGGGAATGGTATCCATGAACTCATCCAAAACGAATGCATGTATCAGGTGAGTAATTTGGCTACTGTCTTGTTGTTGGGCATGAACAGGTTTTACAAGTAAGGTTGCCGCTAACAGCAACGGAAAGATTATTTTTTTGGTAACAGGCATTGTTCTTTTTGTTTTTTCAGGCTTACAACATGTATATTACGCCCATCCTGAAGTGGAATCCCATGGTAGGATAGTAGTTCCACATTTCATATTTGCCCAGTAGGTTGTAAAATTTGATATAGGCCGAAAAGTTTTTAGCCCATCTGTATTCCGTGGCAAAATTTATTTCGTAAGTAGGTGTTATCTGTCGTTGTTTCCATATATTTCCCTCTTTTATGTAAGCGTACATTTTGTCCACATAGTAGAAATCTGCATTAAGGAATATTTTGTTTTTGAGTTGGTATTGTGGGGTGAATGCTATAAAAATTTCCGGCCGTTGCCAAGGTTTGGTCAATGTCGATGTGTTGTATTTGTTATAATCGGCACGCAGGAACAGGTTGAATTTATGGCTTTGTTTCCATGTGATTTCTCCGTGAAAACGAAGTAGTTCCACATTGTCATATACTACATCGAACATGTTGTATAATGGTGTTGTAGTGTCGTTTATGTAAAAGTGCATGTTGTTTATTATTGCGTATCTCACATTTACATCGTAAAAGAAGTTGCGGGTAAAATTTCCTTTGATACCGCCAAATAAGGTGATGAGGTTTTCTTCGTTTTTTACTTTCAGGTTTGGTTTTACATACGGATTTTCGTCCAGAATTTTGGAATAGTTATATACATTGAGGCCGCCGTCCACTCCGAAATACGGAATCATAAAGTTTTCAATAATGTTGTATTGAAACAGTACTTTCGGGAAAAAGTAATAGAGTGTTTGCGTGCTGTCTTTGAAGTCTTTGTAGGTGGCCACATTAACGCCTACATTGATACGCCAGATTTTTCCGATTACCGAGATAAAAGGGGAAATATTCAGGTTTAGTACATTGGAAGTATCGGATTGTAAGTTTTGGTTCATATATGAGCCGGACAAGTCGATTCCCATATTTTGGCGTTTTACATATTTTGATGTGGTAAGTCCGAAGTCTAT
>CAYMVE010000191.1:0-2980 GCA_964393715.1 uncultured Bacteroidales bacterium
TGTTGGTGTTCTTACTTTTCATAAGTTTGAGTCACAAGTGATTATCAATACCGATTGGGTATTGTCAGTAGGTGGGGGAATTATAGTGTTGTTGCCTTCCGTGTTTTATCCTTTTTTATCGGCAAATTGGGAACAGTTTTACTTTTTTTTAGCTTTGGCAATTCTGTTTTTTTTATATTTACTCAAAATAATTTATGCTATACTCATGGTTTTTGGTAAAATGCCTTTGGTTCACATTTTATTGTTACTTTTATCGGTTGAAATTTTACCGGTAGCGGTTATTGTTAAATTTATTTATTCCATAGAATATTCTGTAATATGAAAAGATGGTTTTTGGTAATATTGATTTCAGTTTTCGGGGTATCACAAATACAAGCTCAAGGAAAACGCATTACCCATTTTTCACAGGAAGAGAATCAGTTTCTGAAAGATGTTACCTCTTATATGGTAAAAGGGGAGAAGAAAAAAGAAGCGAAAGAATTGTTGGAGAAGTTTACCGCTGTGCTTAAGGAGTCGGGTTATTATGATGTGAAAAACAAAGAAAACATATTTAGAATTGCCAATGATTATTTGACCAAAAAGAGGGCTTTGGCTTTTCCCCATTTCTACAATTTATTCAAAACTTTGATTGCCTTTGCCGAAACCAACCATGACAAGGAAGATTATGAACAATGGGAAAAATACATGTTGGAATTGGTAGCTGCCAGACGGATGAGTTTGAACAAAATCAATGTTTTTGTGGTTAATACCTATAATCTGGTTACCGAAAATATTTTGTGGAAAAGTGCATCCGTTACATGGAAAGCGGAAAACGGTACCTATAAATTTTCTTATGACGGTAAGAAGTTTCAGGTGCTTTTCGAAAACATTAATCTTAAAGGATATGCCAAAGGAGACAGTACCACCATATATTCCACTTCCGGAGTGTATGAACCTTTGAAAAAACAATGGTACGGTACAGGCGGGATGGTAACATGGGAAAAGTGCAAAATGCCTAAAGATTTGCTGTATGCCAAACTAAAAACTTATACTTTCTCTATAAAGAAATCCGCATTTCAGGCGGATAGTGTAGAGTTGATTTATCCCAAGTTCTTTTCCAACCCTATTCGCGGGCATTTGGAAGATAAAATTGTACATACTTCCGGAAAGAAAACACCTTCTTATCCGAAATTTAGTTCGTATCAGAAATTGTTTGTGATTAAAAACCTTTTTAATGGGATTGATTACCAAGGCGGAATGTCTTTGGTCGGTTCCAAAATTCACGGTAGTGGCGACAAACACAACAAAGCCAAAATTTATTTATACTATAAAGACACGCTTAAAATTGTAGTGAGGTCTGTTTTGTTTATTTTGAAACCGAAGGATATTGTCTCGCAACATGCCGAAGTGTCGTTTTACATCAAAAAAGATTCAATTTATCACCCTTCGTTGATTTTCAAATATAATGACGACAGAAAAGAAGTACAGTTTATACGTAACGGTAAAGGTTTAACAAGGGCTCCTTACATTAATACTTATCACAAAATTTCCATGGATGTGAATCAGATAACATGGCATATCGGCACACCAAAGTTGGATTTTGGTGTAGTAGCCGGTTCCACTCAAAAGCTCGCCCAGTTTCGATCGTTGGATTTTTTCAGTATGCGCGATTATATGTCTTTGCAAGTAATGGATATGAACAACCCTTTGGTTTTGGTAAGACGTTTTGCTCGCCAAATGCATTCCGATATTTTTTATGATACCGAGTTTGCCAATTTTATGCGACTATCCATTCCCGATACCCGACATTACTTGTTGAACATAGCATACAAAGGTTTTATCCGCTATGATATGGAGACCGGTATGGTAGTGGTAGAAAAAAAATTATATGATTATTTGAAAGCCAGTACCGGAGAAAAAGATTACGATGACATTGAGATTGTATCCAATGTCAAACAGGGCGAAAATGCCGAATTGAGCTTGTTGAATAATTTTTTGAAAGTACATGGAGTAACTCAGATCTTTTTAAGTGATTCGCAGGATGTTGCTATTTTCCCCAAAGGTGGTGATATTATTATGAAGCGTAATCGGGATTTTGATTTTGACGGAAAAGTAAGAGCCGGTAAGATGTTGTTTGTCGGAGCTAATTTTAAGTTTTATTATGATGTATTCAAAATCAGACTTACCGACATAAGATATGTTAAGATTCAAGTATTGGGTGATGAAGTCGGGAAAAACGGAATGCCTTTGCCGGTTATTCTAAAAAACAAACTGGAGAATACTTCCGGAGAATTATTGATAGATTATCCGCAAAACAAATCGGGAGTCCGGAAAAAGGATTTTCCGCAATATCCTATATTCAAGGCATCCGAAGATGCCTTTGTATATTACGACAGCAAGCGTATTTTTGGAGGGGTTTACCGGAGAGACAAATTTTATTTCCAAATTTATCCGTTCGAGATGGATAGTCTGAGCGAGTATTCCAAAGAATCCGTAAAATTCAAAGGTCATTTTGTGTCTGCCGGTATTTTCCCACCTTTCGATGAAGAGTTGCGAGTGCAAAAAGATTATTCTTTGGGTTTTTACAGAACTACAGGCCCGGAAGGGTTACCTACCTATGGAGGGAAATCCACCTTTTTTAGCAAAATTTATTTGAGTAATCAAGGATTAAGGGGAGATGGGCGATTCGAATACCTTACATCTACTACCACCTCGGATGACTTTATGTTTTTCCCGGATTCCATGAACACGCTGGCCAAGGAATTTGTAAATACCAAACAGGAAGGAGGGCACCCGGAATACCCTTCGGTTTTAGGCCATCAGATAAAAATTCATTATTTGCCTTACGAAGATGAATTGTATGCTTATACTACACAATCGGATTTTCAAATGATGGATAAGCAGGCAACCCTGAAAGGGGGAATCTTACTGACACCTTCGGGAATGCGTGGTCATGGAAAAATGGAATTTAGTAAAGCCCAACTGTTTTCGGATAATTTTG
>CAYMVE010000191.1:2990-3403 GCA_964393715.1 uncultured Bacteroidales bacterium
ACTTCGGACTTCAATCTGAAAGAATTGGAAGAAAGCGAATTTGCCTTCAAAACAAAAAATGTAAACTCTCATATAGACTTTGTAGAAAGAAAAGGGCTTTTCAAAGCAAATGGAGATGCTTCGTTGATTGAATTCCCTCAGAACAAATATGTTTGCTACATGGACCAGTTTACATGGTATATGGACCAAGAAGACATTGAATTGAGTGCCAGCAAAGAAGCTTTGGCTCAGAAATTACAAAATGTAGATACGACGGCGATGAGTGCTACCGAAATAGAGGACTTGAAGTTGGAAGGTACGGAATTTATATCCATTCATCCTCGTCAGGATTCTTTGAAATTTAAAGCCCCCAAAGCCAAATATGACCTGAAAAATAAAATTATTACTGCAGAAAATGTTAAACTCATTAGGGT
>CAYMVE010000192.1:0-3383 GCA_964393715.1 uncultured Bacteroidales bacterium
GGGAGTTCCGGAAAAGGATTTCCCGCTTTTTTGTCTCTGTAACAAAAATAGATAAAGGCAATGCTTATCTAAAAAAATATTTTTTGTGAAACCAAGGAAAACGCTCCCAAACGATGCTTCCGCCCGCTCCCACTCCCCACTTTCTTTTTAGAAAAGAAAGGTGGCAAAGAAAATTGTGAATCACAAGTGCTATATTATTGCGTAGTGCATTCAACCGGCGTTTTATTTCCGGAAAAATATTGGGGACAGTCAAAAATATATGTTTCAGTAATAGGCATTTGTGTTTAATTGACTTTTATCATTTCTTGCCGTGATAATTTCTTTTTTCTTTGAAAGAAAAAAAGATGAAAAAGAATGTAATGCTTATTTATCTGGACAACAGAAATGATACAGCGGAAAAGGTTCAAAAAATTTTGACAGGCTGGGGATGTTTGATTAAAACCCGCTTGGGGATTCACGACGGAGTATTGGACGATTGTTCTCCAACGGGGCTCGTATTTTTGGAACTGGTAGGCGAAACGGAAAAACACAAGGAACTGGAGCACAAACTGAATCTAATCAAGCAGGTGGATGCCCGGTTGATTGAGTTGGAAATCTAAGCGATGTCGGGATAGTGTTTGTTTTTTGACCGGCTGGCTTAATATACATAATAGTACTTTTTGACATCCCGTTTGTAGATGGGGATAAACCAACCTGCGTTTATGCCTATAAGGCAGTCGTTGCGGGGGGCTGTTTCTTGTAATCCCGTATCAAAATTCAAGGCCCGTCTGTTGTAGGTGTGTGCATAATAAAATTCCAGCCCGGCATAAAAATTGATAGGCGAATATACCGGCAAATATGCATAGCCGACAAACAGTTTGCTTGCCCAACCGTTGGTAAGTCTGTCGTAACCTTTGGCGTATTCTCCTTGAATTTGAGGGGTGTTATTGCCGTCCACGGAAATGAATATTTTGTGTTGCAGAAATCCGGCCGACAGCGTGGAGAAAATTTTATGAGCTTTGTTTTTGCCGATTTTCCGGAGGTAGCCTGTTTTTAGGCCTGCAAAAAAACCTCTTTCGGCCAAATAATACTGGCTGTATTCTCCGTACATGTTAATAATCTGACCGTTAGCGGTTTTGATATGGTCAAACAGATGGAGGGATTCTCCTCTTAAGTCGCGACCGAAAATGTAATTGAATTCTAATCCGAACAAAAATCCTTTGTGGGTGTAATAGTGAAAAGAAAGGTTGAGATTGGTATTAAACCCGAATCTTTCGGATAAATCGCATAGGGCATAATCTTCGCCAATGCCTCCGGAAAACAATAGGATGTTGCTGTGTAAGAATTTTTTCTTTACAGTGGTCGAGTCGCCGGAGGCATAGCCGGTTTGGATGTATTGTTCCCGTTGTTTACGATGTTTGCCTCTCCCTTTTCCGGGTTGGGAAAAAGTAATTAGTGGAAGCAGTGTGAAAAAAAATATAACTAATATTTTGTTGTTCATGGGTTAAAAGTCTCTGATGTCCAGTATGGTATTATCAAAATTTTCGGGATTGTCAATGAGCTTAAAAAACTTTTCCGCTACAAATTCCGGTGTCCACAATGCGCCTGAGTTTTTGTATTCAACGAATGTATTATGGTATGGGAATTTTTCTTTACCTGATTTTCTTATTTCTTCCTGCATGGTAGTATCTACAATTCCGGGGGCTACGGAAAAAATGGAAGTACCGGGACAAGACCCGAACGAAAGTTCTTCTTTTATGGTTTCGGAAAGCATATCCATGGCTGATTTGGTAGCACAATAGTCCGACCATGATACGATAGGGTGTCTTCCGGCGCCGGAACTGACATTGATGATAAGCTTTTCGGAGTCGTGTTGGCAAAAATTTTTCATAAAAGTATTTATCAGTACCGAGACGGAAATAATATTAGTGGTGTAGGTCTTTATTATTTTGTCGGCGGATTTTTTGCCGGAAAAATTGATGTCGCCTATTACAGCGGCATTGTTGATAAGGATAATTTTTGAAGGATTGTAATCTTGGATATCTGGAAATTCAAACTGTTTGATTTCCTCAATGTTTGACAAGTCGGTATGGTACCATTCAAAGTTACTGTCAAAAATTTCCGGCTGTGTGCGAGAAAAACCGAATACCTTGTTCTCCGGGCTTTCCAGTGCTTTTAATGCAAGGGCTTTTCCTATTCCCCGGCTTACCCCTGTTATCAAAAAAATGTTCATGGTTATATCAATGTGTTATTAAACCCGATGACTTGTCTTACTTCTTTTATGGTTTTTCGGGCGGATTCTTGGGCTTTTTCCGCTCCCATGCGCAAAACTTTATCGATGTATTCTTTATTGGCCGACAATTCTTTTATTTTTTCGCGAATCGGCTCAATAAATTGGTTCATGTCTTCGGCCAGTTGTTTTTTCATATCACCATAACGAATGGTCAAGTTATAATATTGTTCTTTGAAAAATTCTACGGTTTCCGGTGATGAAACAAGTTCCATTAGGGTAAATAGGTTTTTTACGCCTTCGGACATTGGCTTGTCTTTTTCCGGTCCTGCATCGGTAACTGCTCGCATGACTTTTTTCCGGATAGTGTTGGGTTCATCTATCAAGTAAATACCGTTGTTATCGCTTTTGCCCATTTTGCCGCTACCGTCAAGTCCGGGTACTTTTACAAGGTCGTTTCCAAAATTATAGGCTTGTGGCTCGGGAAAAATATCGGTTTTATAAAAATGGTTGAATCTTTTGGCAAAGTTTCGGGTCATTTCCAAGTGTTGTTCCTGATCTTTTCCTACCGGCACCTTGGTGGCTTTGTGTATTAGTATATCGGCAGCCATTAGTACGGGATAAGTGAGAAGGCCGGCATTGACATTGTTAGGCTGTTTGCGTGCTTTTTCTTTGAATGATGCCGTGCGTTCCAATTCGCCTTTGTAAGCGAACATATTTAGTAACAAGTACAATTCCGTAACTTCCGGCACATCACTTTGTATGTACAAGGTGGCTTTTTCGGGATCGAGTCCGGCAGCCAAAAATTCTATGATTACGGTTTTTACTTTTTCTTGTAAATCTTCGGCTTCGGGGTGTGTTGTAAGTGAGTGATAATCTGCCACAAAGAAATAGCAATGGTTGGATTCTTGCAATTTTACAAAGTTTCTTACCGCTCCGAAGTAATTGCCCAAATGCAAATGTCCCGTGGGTCTGATTCCGCTGACAATAGTTTCCATATTTTTCATTATTTTTGTGCAAAAATAACTTTTTTACCATGATTATTGACGATAAACTTTTGAAAAAAATAGCCAAGCTTTCCAAACTTGAGTTTGGAGAAGAGGAAGCGGAAAAAATAAAAGGTGACTTGAACAGGATTTTAGAATTTATTGAAAAGTTGGAAGAGCTTGATACC
>CAYMVE010000193.1:0-3337 GCA_964393715.1 uncultured Bacteroidales bacterium
CCCGCTCTCCACTCATTTCCTGAAAACTTTAAAACTCACATTCCGCCTTACGGCTACATGTTCAAACAGAAAAGTTTTCCGGCGGAAATTTCGTGGGGCGGGTGCCCCAAAAAAACCGTGAGGCACAAGTGATATTATTGCACGGTGCATTCAACGAGCGTTTTTTGACATCAAATTACTTCCGTAAGTTTTTATGTGTGGAGCGGAGCCGTCAGGATAAAAGCTGTTTGAGCACTTCGCAGAAGTGCGAGTTCTTTTATCCGGCGTAGCGAAACATTTTCAAAAACAAGGAATTTATTTGCGGTCTTGACCTTTTGTTACTTTTGGGTCAAGCCAAAAGTAAATAGAATATTGATTATAAACATTTTACATGATCAGTAAAAAAGTTTTGGACACTATTACTGAAAGTTTTTTTGCCTCAGGAGGTTCTGAAATCCATGTTTGTATCCTGAAAAACAAGCACTTACAATTTAACATTTATTTAATGTTTATTTAACTTTTGCTTAACATTACCCTTTGTTTATGTCCTTTTCTTTGTAGTGCCAATAAAACATTCCAAACCATGAAAAACGGGAAATCACACATTGTCAAAATTTTATATTTAGGCATTTTGTTGCTATCAAGTGTAGTGGTTAATGCCCAACAATTGAAGGGGCGGGTAATAGATGCCAAAACCAAAGAAACCATTCCCGGTGCCAATGTTTATATTCCCGGTACCACCATCGGAACCATTACGGACTTTAACGGTAATTATACCATAGACAATGTGCCAACCGGAGACATTACGGTAAAATGCAGTCTGATGTCCTACCAAGACCAAACCGTTACGACACATATCAATCCCGGCGAAACCAAAGAGATTAACTTTTCGCTTTCCACTTCCAAGGTTGTCTTGAAAACCGTAAGGGTAGCCACTAAAAGAGTGGAAAATACCGAAAATGCCATTGTGGCTATTCAAAAGAAATCCGTTACCATGGTAAACGGTATATCCCGCGAACAAATAGAAAAAATAGGCGGTGGTTCTGCGGCATCGGTACTGAAAAAAGTAACCGGCGTATCGGTGGTAGATGATAAGTATGTGTACATAAGAGGTCTCAGCGACAGGTATATAAAAACAACATTAAACAATGCGGAAGTGCCGGCAATGGACCCCGAACGAAACAATGTGCAAATGGATTTGTTTCCTACGGCAATTATAGACAACCTGATAGTGTATAAAACTTTTTCGCCCGACCTGCCCGGTGATTTCTCCGGTGGATTGGTGAACATCAAAACCAAAAGCATTCCAGATAAGTATTCATTGACTTTTGCTTTGGAAGCAGGTTATAATCCGCAAGCCAACCTTAACAAGCATTTTCTAACTTACCACGGAGGCAAATACGACTGGTTGGGAATGGATGACGGCTCCCGTAAACTGCCTGTAAATGCTTCGGGATATATACCCGCAAGATACGAAAACAATGAATTACTAAACCAAATAACCGCCTCATTTTCAAAAGAATGGCTACCGGTAGAAAAAACATCTCCGCTTAATTCCAAAATTTCTTTATCTGTGAGTAATAAGAAAAAATTGTTTGGTAAAAAGTTCGGATATACCATCAATGCGCTATACAGCAACGAATATAAATATACCGACAATGCCATTTACGGACGCTACCATCTGGTAAGTCCCGGTGACGAAGAATTAAATCCTCTTAAAGAATCATATTCCTACACGGTAGGCAAACAAGATGCTATATGGTCGCTTATGGGCAATTTCGGAATGGACTTTTCGGCAAGCAGTCATATCAACTTGCTGATACTAAATACTCATAGAGGCGAAAAAGATGCAGGGCATTTGAGTTATATAGACAACTTAAACGGCAATGACTTGTTAGGTGAACGAAGATATTTAGGCTTTAACAGCCGTAATTTCTCCGTAGCACAATTGTCAGGCACCCACAACTTTGACAAAATAAAAATCCGTTGGCAACAATCTACCATATACATCATGCAAAACGAACCCAACAACCGCTATCTCACCAATAGCATCTATGTAGATAACAGCGGCGACACTACCTATTATGTAGATAAGTCATTGTATCCTTATCCTACCACATTTTACCGAAACATGGAAGAATTGGGAACTACGGAAAGGATAGACCTATCCATACCTTATGATTTACTGGGCTATACCAACTCGTTCAAGTTTGGGGTAAACGACAACCTGAAATTCCGTAACTATATGCAGAAAAAAATATTGTTCGCTCAAAATATGACTCATTATTACCACAACATGGAAGAATATTTTGAAAATGTGGATGCGGCAACCGGATTGGCAGTGCAGGGTTCTCCCAAAGACGATCAGAGAAACAGTTATTACGGACAGCAACATATCTTTGCGGCTTATGCTTTGACAGACATCAAAATATCCGACAAAATAAAAGCCAGAGCAGGAATCAGAATGGAAAAAACCGACATGTTGGTAGAAAGCTATTTGAACGAAGAAGCAACCAACAGCAATTCCGCCCTCAAAGGAACTCTAAACACATTAGACATACTACCCGGTATCAACTTGACTTATTCGCCCAACAACCAAACCAACATTCGAGCATCATTTAGCAAAACAATAGCCAGACCGTCATTTAGAGAAAAATCACCACTGGTAATAGAAACTCAAACGGGAGATGTAATCGTGGGGAATCCGAATTTGTTGAATACCAATATCACAAATTTTGATTTGAGAGCGGAAAAGTATTTTAATAGCGGAGAACTGTTTTCCGTAGGTGCATTTTACAAATCACTGACCAATCCCATAGAAAAAACCTTTAATACCGAAGCCCAAAATCCGGAAATCACTTGGCGAAATGTAGAAAACGGCTTCTTATATGGTGTGGAACTGGAATTTGCCAAGA
Organism: uncultured Bacteroidales bacterium; assembly: GCA_964393715.1. Lineage (GTDB taxonomy): Bacteria > Bacteroidota > Bacteroidia > Bacteroidales > JALTDM01 > JALTDM01. The sequence goes on from CAYMVE010000193.1 coordinate 2,895, forward strand.
AATTAAGTTTTATAGACGCTCTCAAAGACTTCAAATTATCGGGGAATCTTACTTATGTAAAATCATTTGTAAAAGTGGATCCGAAAGAATTGGCCATCAAACAATATTATTCAAAAAACTATCATACATATAGGCAAATGGCGGAACAACCTCCAATAGTGGCAAATTTGACATTGTCCTACAAAAATCCTCAAAAAAAGATAGGTATTAATCTCACTTACTTTTATGAAGCCAAAAAATTGGTAATTGTAAATCCCAAAGGTATCCCCGATGTGTATGAAAAACCGAACAATAACCTGAACTTCAATATTTCCAAGCAACTTGGAAACAACTACCACATAACCTTTGCCGTAAACAATATTCTAAACAACAAACACACTTATTATTATCCGTATAATGGAGTGTATGTTTACGAAGATTTCGGCTGGGGTAGGAATTATTCT
>CAYMVE010000194.1:0-3297 GCA_964393715.1 uncultured Bacteroidales bacterium
AATCTCCGAGCCAATATATTCCGTAACTTCCGCCTTCGAATCTTGTGTATTCTATGGTGTTGTACGAGTCGCAGGTGCTTTGGGAATATACCAAGGCATGCGAGATGTCGGTAGAAGTGGTGATGTTGCCTATAATTTGGCAATTGGCTATTATGTTATGGTTGGCTCCGTTCAGTATGAAAACCGCATGATTGTTTGCGTTTTCGATGGTTAGCCACCGGAACCGGATGTAATCGGCTCTGTCGAGTGTTATTGTGGAATTGGACGAACCGATGATATGTACCAAGGTACTGTCTTCCGGTTTGGGTCTGAATGTAATGGTATTTTGGGCGGATGCTCCGTTAATTTCCGGTAGGTAAATATCTTCGTAATAATTGCCGTTATAGATGATGAAAGTTACGGGTCCGGAAACTCCGTTGTTGATAAGAGCATTTATGGCATCATTGATGGTGGTATAATTTTGTGAAGGACCAATGGTATAAAAGCCTGATAAAGGTTGCGACTGGAGGTGGCGTGTAAAAAAAATTGTAAATAATACGATAAACACAAATTTTTTCATGGTTCGATATTTTTTATTATGACAGAAAAAAACTCTTAAAAGTTGCTCTGTTGCAAAATTGAAATTTGCAATTATGGCAAATTTAGTAAAAAACGGTTATTCAAAAAAATCGAATTTGAGCGGTTGGTATTTTTTTAAGGAAACTTTGGTTTTTTTCCCAATCAGTTTGTAATAATCTCTGGCGTCTATTCCTTCGTTGGGTCTGAGGATAACGAGGTGTTCTTTGCCGATGATTTCGCCTTTGGGTATGTCTTGGGCGGGATATACGGCTTTACGGAACGATCGGATGTGTCCGGTTTCTATTTCCGTGGGAAGCGGTTTTTTGGTTTCATTGCCCAGCAATTCTTTTATTTTCAACAGTTCTTGTTGCAAGATGCGTACTTCTTCCGGCGTGAGAGATACTTTGTGATCACGAAACTGTTTGCCTTCGCGACTGTCCGTAAAATGAAACTCCATGATTTCCGCACCGGCGGCATAAGCGTATTTCAGGGCGTCCATCCCTTCGGTGTGGTCCGAGTAACCTACGGTAATGTCAAACAATTGTTTGAAGCGTTTGATCACATTGAGGTTGGCTTCGCTGTTTTTTATGGGGTACATGGTAGTACATTGTAATACGGCCAAATATTCTTTTTGCCGGTACACCGGATCGAGTGATTGTATGAAATTTACCATGTCTATTACTTCTGCTTCCGTGGCCAATCCGGTAGAGATTACTATGGGCTTTTTGTACGAAGCAATTTTTTCTATGAGCGGGTAGGCGGTCATATCGCCGGAGCCTATTTTGACGAAGTCCAGATAGGGAATAAAGGGGGCTAACAGGGTGTCGCTCCAAATGGAAGCGGTATAGCCGATGCCGGCATTTTTTACCATTTGGGCTAATTCAAGGTATTGGTCTATGGTCAATTCAAATTTTTTGAAGTGCTTGTTCCGCTCCGGATTTACAACCGGATTTACCAGCGTGTCGCCGGTATAAATTTGAAATTTTATATAATCCACATTGGTTGATATGGCCAGTTCCGTAAGTTTTTGGGCATATTCAAAGTTCCCTTCGTGATTGCCGCCTATTTCTGCAATGAGGGCGGGACCGTATTTGCCTTTGTATATTTTCATGACTGCGTATGGTTTTGGTAAAATTCTTTGTATAGTTTGTAAATTTCTTTCAGGTCGAAAATGTCTTTGTTTTTCAACCGGCTATAAATGTATATGGTTCTGTCGAAATCTTCTTGCGTGTCTATTGACAGTTGTATGCCGGCCGCTTCGGGAACGGATCGGTTGTATATGTATTTCTTGTTGGGTATTTTTTCGTCGTTGTGGTACAAGTATATGGTTACATGTTCGAAGTCTCCTTCCGATTCGAATTGGGAATACATTTGTTTGTAAAATTGGGTTTTTACTATTTCAATGCTCATTCCCTTGGGGAAGGTTCTCCCTTTGACATTGGACACAAAATCGTAATCGTTTGTAACGGCTATGTTTATCATTTCGTCAAGAAGCGGATAATTTACAAAAAAGTTGTCTCCGTTGATTCTGACGGCAAAGTCCAGCCGGTTGTTTTGAGCGGCTTCCAAAAATCGTAACGATACATTGTTCAGGCTACCTCTGTAATAATTTAATCCGGTTTGGTGGCAATACTCCACTATGGGGGTATCCGTTTTTTCTTCCGAGGTGGCAATTATGATGTTTTCTTGGGGAACTACTTGTCTTATTTTGTTTACTATATGTTGCAGTACGGGTTGTCCGTCTATTTCTTTGAGGATTTTTCCGGGCAGCCGGGTCGAGTTGTAACGACACAGAATAATGATACCTGTTTTTTTCATTTTCGTTCTCCTATTTTTTTGGCGGGGGTGCCTCCTACTATGGTGTAGGGTTCCACATCTTTATTTACTACCGAATTGGCGGCTATTACGGCTCCGTCTCCTATGGTTACGCCTTTGAGTATGGTTACATTGGAGGCTATCCATACATCGTTTCCTATGATGATAGGGGCGGTTTCGTTGGGCTGTTGGTTGATTTTCCGGTTGCGTTCCGCTTTGTGGTTGCTGTCCACAACGTACACAAAAGGGGCTATGAGGCAATCATCCCCGATAATGATTTTTTCGGATGCAAAAAAGAAATCGTAGTATCCGACGGTAGTATTTTTACCTATCTTAATGATGGCGTTTTTGTTACACGCACATATTTTGGCACCTTCTTTCAGTACTACATGGTCGTCAATGAATATGTTTTCCGGATAACGCATCAGTGCTACATGCTTGTCTATCCAAACATGCTTTCCTAAACGGCCCAATCTTCTTTTCTGTATCCATTGCCTTACTTTGTGGGAGATTCGATATTTAAGGTGTTGTCTAAGTTGGTTTTTCACTTTTCCTTGTTTTCCTGCAAAGGTACTAAATAATAAAAAATAACGGTGCTACGGCCGGATTTTAATCTTTTTGTTTGGAAAGTTTTTGGCGGTGTTATAGGTTTTATGAAGTATGGTCTTTGGGGTACTTTCAAGAAAAATCAAAAGAGGAGTGGATTTTTGAAAATATTGATGTTTCTATTTTACATTTACGCGTGAGAAGAGTACGATTATAAAAAATTTTATTAAATTTGTTAGCGGAAGTTTTTTCGAACTTTTGGGGACAATCTCTCAAAAGAGGTAAGTACGGGGAAGAATTATTAACCTTAAAATATAGTTGTCATGAAAAAAATTAGTGTTTTTACCGTTTTGTTGCTTTGGGCAACGGTTATTGTTA
>CAYMVE010000195.1:0-3129 GCA_964393715.1 uncultured Bacteroidales bacterium
AAAACAACGGACGATTTTTTAGCCCAAATAGATAAGTTCCAGTTTGAAAATGAAGCCATCCTGCTGAAAGGAGCCCGCAAATTTAAGTTTGAAAAAATCGGCAAAATATTGCAACGCAAAACACACGAAACCGTTTTGCAAATCAACCTTACCGCATTGACCAATAATCTTAAGTTTTTCCGTAACCGGCTGCCGTCCAATACTAAAATGATGGTGATGGTCAAAGCCTTTTCGTATGGCAGCGGCAATTATGAGATAGCCAACCTGTTGCAATACAACAATGTAGATTATCTGGGGGTGGCTTTTGCCGACGAAGGCATAGAACTACGGAAGGCTAATATATATTTGCCCGTTATGGTAATGAATCCGGAACCATCTGCTTATGAGGAAATTATAGAATATAATTTGGAGCCGGAAATTTATAGTTTCGAAGTACTACGGAATTTTTATGAAGAAGTAGTACGGCAACGACTTACGGAATACCCGGTTCATATCAAAGTGAATACGGGGATGAACCGTTTGGGGTTTGAACCGGAAGATATGAGACGATTGGCGGAAATCTTGGAAACCATGCCGGAAATCAAGGTAAAATCGGTATTCTCGCATTTGGCTTCGGCTGATGATCCTTCCGACGACGAATTTACGCTTTCGCAACTAAAACTTTTTGAGGCTGTGGCCACCGACCTCGAACGGTTATTGGGCATCGGTCTGATAAAACATGTGTTGAATACGCATGGTATTTTACGGTTTCCTCAATATGCTTTTGACATGGTACGTTTGGGGATTGGCTTGTATGGATTTGCTTCTATTGATAGCGATAAGTTGGAAAATGTAAGCAGTCTGGTTACCAAAGTATTGCAGGTAAAAACCATAGAACCGCCCGCCACGGTAGGATACAACCGGAAAGGAAAAATTTCTGGAAAAACGGAAATCGCCATCATCCCCATAGGATATGCTCACGGATACGACCGCAGGTTCGGAAACGGTACCGGCAAAGTGTGGGTCAAAGGTCGATTGGTGCCTACCGTGGGCAATATCAATATGGATATGACGGCCATAGATGTTACGGGACTTGGCGTGCAACCCGGCGACGAAGTAACGATTTTCGGCAAAGAATATACGGCAGCCGATTTGGCTCGAAGTATCGGCACCATACCTTACGAGATAATTACGGCGATATCGCCTCGGGTAAAAAGAGTATATTATTATGAATAAACTGACTGCGGTAATTATTACCTACAATGAAGAACAGAACATAAAACGCTGTCTTCGTTCGTTACAACACATAGCGGACGAAATTGTGATTGTCGATTCTTATTCCACGGACCAAACGGAAAAGATAGCGTTGGAATTTGACAAAGTGCGTTTCTTCAAGCATGAATGGCAAGGCTATTCGGCTCAAAAAAATTGGGCCAATTCATTGGCTTCCAACGACCTGATATTTTCTATTGATGCGGATGAGGTAGTTTCGCCCGAGCTGGAAAAAAGCATCCTGAATGTAAAGACTACGGCCAAACCTGGAGAAGCATTTGTGGTAACCCGCCTTACCAACTATTGCGGCCGATGGATAAGACATTCCGGCTGGTATCCCGACAAAAAACTCAGGATATGGTTCCGTAACGAAGGGCGTTGGGAAGGAATGTTACACGAAAAAGTAGTGTTTGACAGAACTCCTGCCATAAAAGAACTCAAGGGGGATTTGCTGCACTATTCGTACCACAGCATATCGCAACATTTGCAACAGATAGATAAGTTTACCGATATAGGAGCCGCCGAAGCTTTTGAGCGTGGCAAACGCTCTTCGTTGTTTAAAGCGGTTTATAAGTCCGTTTGGAAGTTTGTGCGTGATTACTTCATTAAATTAGGTTTTTTGGACGGCTATTACGGTTTTGTTATTTGCTATTTATCTTCCGTGGCTACCTTTGTAAAATATGTGAAACTGAAAGAACTTTGGAAGAGGTGATAAATTGATTTTTCCCTTCCGTCGTTTGCTCCCCAACAAAACATTCTATACTTTAAATTATTGTTTTTTTCAAACCGGCAACTTTCGCAATCAAAAAAGGCTGCCCGAAAACTTATCGGACAGCCTTTGTGTATATGGATTTTCAAACATCGGTTTTAGGCGGCTGTTTGTTTTTTGGCCAAATATATTTTCGCAAACAAGTCTATGAAAATAATTACACCACCTACAATCATCATGGTATCCGGCAACAATCGGAACCACAACCAACCGTCCATTTCGGCAATGGTTTCATGCAGTCTGGCAAAATAATACCCTTCGTTGAAGGCTACGGCCGACTGGTGGAATCCTACTATCAGGTACGGTATGGCATATACCAGTACGCCGATGGTCAAGAACCAAAATCCCCATTTGCTCCATTTTTCGTTCCATGTCAATCCGTTTGCTATGGAGTTGGTTCTGGCTGTCATGTAAATAAAGGCCAAGGATATGTATCCGAATGCTCCTAACAGGGCAACATGTCCGTGTGGCATGATGATGTATTCGCCATGTCCGTAATAGTTCATGGTCGGTGTATTGATAACCATACCTAAAAATCCGGCACCCACCCAGTTGAGGAAAGCACTACCGGCCAACCACATAAAGGTAACCTTGAACGGGAAGCTTTCGCCGGAGTGGGCTTTTTCCCTTTGGTTTTTCATGGCTTCCACCATCATCAGTACCAGCGGTAGCGGTTCAAGGGAGGAGAAAATACCGCCCATAGCAATCCAATATTCGTCCAGACCTTGCCACCAATAGTGGTGTGCCACTCCCAGAGTACCGCTCATCATTACCAAAAACAGTTCGAAGAACATAACCCTTTCGGCTGTTTTGTAAGAAATAAGTCCGAGAGTAACGGTCATATAGGCAATCACACCAGCGGCAAAGAGCTCAAAGGTCAGCTCTACCCATAGGTGAATCACCCACCATCGATAGTAGTCGTCTATGGTGAAATTAGGTTGTATTTTGTTGAAAGGCATCATACCTGCAATATAGAGCGTGGCAATGGCAAATGCCGACCAAATAATGGTACTTACCAATGAGTTGTTTTTGGCTGCTTTTCGTATGAGGGTGAATACCAGCAGGAACCAAAATACCAGGCCGACTACCAATAATACATCCCGAAAACG
>CAYMVE010000196.1:0-3080 GCA_964393715.1 uncultured Bacteroidales bacterium
CCACTCAGGTTTGTCCGGTTTTGTTAATATTTGACCATGACTGTGCCCAAATATGCGATATTCTATTGATAAAATAATTGTTAAAGGTAGTCTCTTCCGTAAATTTTGTGTACCTTTGGTTTTTGAATTCTAAAAATAACATTATGTTTCCGAAAGAAGTTTACATAAACAGACGAACAAAACTTAAAGAAAAAGTAAAAAGCGGCTTGGCTATATTTTTAGGTAACGAATACACCGCATATAATTATCCGGCCAATCCATATCATTTCAGGCAAGACAGCAATTTTTTGTATTTTTTGGGTATCAACCGTCCGCATTTTGTTGGGGTGATAGATTTTGACGAAGGAAAAGACTGGGTGTTGGGAGATGATTTTGAAATAGACGATATTATTTGGATGGGGCCGCAACCTTCGGTGAGGGAGTTGGCGGCGGAAGCCGGAGTGAGCAATACGGCACCTTATGCTTTCTTGTACGATATGGTAAGGACAGCCTTGGCTGCGGGGCGTCAAATTCACATTTTACCGCCTTACCGGGGCGAACAAGTGGTGTTGTTGAATGAGGTGTTGCAAGACGATTACAAAAATTATGTATCGGAAGAACTTATCAAGGCCGTAGTGGCATTGAGGTCGGTAAAAGACTCGTACGAAATAGCCGAAATAGAAAAAGCCATAGAAATAGGTTACGAAATGCATGTGACGGCTATGCGGATGTGCGAACCCGGCGTAAGCGAGCAGAAAATAGCGGCAGCCGTAGAGGCTATCCCCATTGCGAATGGAGGCAGGATATCGTTTCCCGTTATTTTATCGCAAAACGGGGAGATTTTGCACAACCACTATCATGGTAATATATTGCAAGCCGGAAAGATGTTGCTGACTGATGCCGGAGCAGAGACGGAAATGGGGTATGCTTCCGATTTTACCCGTACCGTTCCGGTCAGCGGCCAGTTTGACGAACGGCAAAAAGCAATTTATTCCATTGTGCTGGAAGCTAACAAAAGAGTGATAGAACTTTCTAAACCGGGGGTCAGGTATCTGGATATGCATTTGGAAGCCGCCAAGGTAATTGCAAGCGGTCTGAAAGATTTGGGTATCATGAAAGGAGATGTGGATGAAGCTGTGACAAACGGAGCACATGCCTTGTTTTTTCCGCATGGCCTCGGACACATGATGGGGCTCGATGTGCATGATATGGAAGGTCTGGGCGAAAATTATGTAGGATACGACGATACGGTCAAACGCAGCGACCAGTTTGGTTTGGCTTATTTGCGGTTAGCCAAAAAGTTGGAACCCGGCTATGTGCTCACTGACGAACCTGGGATTTATTTTATTCCGGCTCTGATTGATTTGTGGCGAAAAGACGGCAAGCATAAAGACTTTATCAACTACGATGAAGTGGAAAAATATAAAGACTTTGGCGGTATTCGTATCGAAGACGATTTGCTGATAACGGAAAACGGTTGCGAAGTAATGGGCAAAAGAATCCCCAAAGAAATAGACGAAATAGAACAGGTCATGAAAGCATAGTCAAAGAGAAGAAGCCGGTGTGAACCGGCTTTTTTCTCTTTGTCATACAATTTTTATCGGTATGGGAGCAATTGCGGAAAAACTGTTGAGATTGAAAAACGAACTGCCGGCAAATGTGAAATTGATAGCCGTATCGAAACGACAACCTGATGAAAAACTGCAAGAAGCATACGATGCCGGACATCGTTTGTTCGGAGAAAACATTGTGCAGGAACTTGTTCGCAAACATCAAAGTTTTCCGGCGGATATAGAATGGCACATGATCGGCCATTTGCAAAAAAACAAGGTGAAGTATATTGTGCCTTTTGTGTCGATGATACATTCCGTTGATAATTTTGCTTTGGCCAAAGAAATTGATAAGCGTGCTGCAAAAGCCGGAGTGGTAGTCGATTGTTTGTTCGAAATCCATATTGCCCGAGAAGCCTCCAAATTTGGTTTTCGTCCGCATGAGTTATTAAAAGAGTTGGAAACAAACGATTGGAAGCAAGCTTTTCCGCATATTCGTTTTCGGGGACTCATGACCATGGCTACACATACCGACGACAGAGAACAAATCCGGTTTGAGTTTTCGCAGGTGCGAAAACTTTATGAAGAATTAAAAAGCACCTATTTTGCCGGCGACGAATATTTCAACGAATTGTCTATGGGAATGAGCGGTGATTACAAAATTGCCATAGACGAAGGTAGTACCATGGTGCGTTTGGGGACGATAATTTTTGGAGAACGAATGCCTAAAAAATAAACGGAACTCCTCTTGGTACTTAATTTACCGGTAGGGTACCTGACTTTCCTATTTGGTTATTTTTCATAAATTGCTTATATTGTACAACTTTTAACTTTTTTCGATTTGTACTATGAGAACTTTTTTATTTTTTACGGTTTTATCCTTTTTTATATCAAAGGGTTTTGCTTCTTCGCTTATTCTTGGTTACACGCAACCGGACGAACAAATGGTATTGGAAAACGGAACCTTTCAATACGATTCGGTAATCCTCCTGAATGGTGCTCATTTGGTGCTACAAAATAATGCCCGCTTGACGGTAACCGGATTGCTGGTGCTGAAAGACTCGTCCGTTTTTAGTATGGAGGCTTCCCGTTTGGATGTATATGGTATTGTTTGGATGGACGGGCAAGCCAAGGCTTATCTCCGGGATACCGTATTGTTGAATGCTCATGTGTACTTAATAGATAGTACATTGTTTGAAGTATCCGGAGCTGCACTTTATGCTACTATGGCTTATAAGGGGCAGTTTTCATGGGTAGTGGGCGGAACGGCACATTTTTCCATAGACGGTACCGTTATGAATTTTGTCAATGGAGCCGTTGCCGGTCATTTTTTTGAACAGGCTCATGTAGATATTACCAACTCGTTGTGGACCTCTGCCATTTTGCCCATGACAGCTACGGTAACCGGTAAGAGCCAGATTTATGTGGATAGCCTTGTCGGCGGGGCGGAATTTGTGGTGAATGACAGTGCTTGGCTGCAGATAGCGCATTCCGACCACCTGATGATATGGTATGCCTTTGGTGATGGACAAATTGCCGATTATGCTTATC
>CAYMVE010000197.1:0-3035 GCA_964393715.1 uncultured Bacteroidales bacterium
CTTGCTACCGCTGGCTTTTTCAATCAACTTGTGTCCTTCTTTGATAATCGTATCGGGATTTTGTACCAGCAATCTGGTGAAATAATTGTTTACCCTCCTGTAATAGAGTGGAGAAAGCAACAATCGCGGGTCGGAAAGGTCAAAGTTGTCGAAATAATGATTTTTTACATAATAATAGCGTTTTACTTGCAGCATCGAATCTTTGTTGGCTACGGTATCCGGTATTTTGAAATCGGGAATTTCGGGTTCTATCAAAGCCTTTACAATAGTGGCAAGGAGCGTACCCGGATGTTTTCTGACTACTTCTTTCCAGTATTCTTTTACTTCCTTGTTTACTTCATCCATTTGCTTTTTGATTTCTTTCTTTTTATCCGGATCTTTTTCCGCCCTGTATTCTTTATTCAATTTATTCACTTTGTCGTAAAAATCAAGCATTTTCACCTGATATTCGTAAAACGCCTTTACTTCATCGTTTCCTTTTACTTTCATGTGTCTGAGAAAGTCGGCTGTGTCGGTTTCCAGTGAAAAGGTTTGGTCGTCATTGATCAATACTTCAAAATATTTATTGTTCATACTTGGAAAAATGACCAAATAAATACCTTCGTCCAGTTTTTCCTTCCCCTGAGCAACGGCTTCTCCTTTGGCATCAAAATGCAGCGTGTCTTTGGCAAATTGTTTGTCGGCATAGTAATATCCGAAATACGCTATGGTGTCTTTTATTCCGTGAACTACGATTTTGATTTTGTAACCTCCGGCAAATACTTGGCTTTGCAACGCCATCACAAGAAACACCGCTACCGCTATTACTCTTTTCATAATCTTTACTTTTTTAACAATTCGTACAAAAGTATATAAAAATTACTTATGAATGATTTTTTATGAACAAACTACGAAAAGGAAAAATTATTTTATGAGGTAGTGAAAAAATCAGGATTCGGACAAATATTTTGCCAAAGTCTGTCGGGTAATACCCAAAATTTTTGCAGCCTCGGCCTGACTGCCCGTTTTTTCATATACCTCTTTGCAATAAGCGGCCACCTTTTCTTTCAGTGTTGGAAAATGCTTTTTTGATGGCTCTTTTGTGTACAATGGTGGCAAATCGCTAATGGTAACTTTACCCCCGGATGAATTTACATACAAATTCTTGATGATATTCCTCAATTCGCGAATATTACCATAATATTCGTAAGCAATAAAAAACTGCATCAATTCATCATCTATTTCTAAAGGAGGCAAGCCATATACCGGAGCCAATTGCTCTACAAATCCGTAAACCAACTTTTTTATTTCGTCCGCCTTATACTCCCGCAACGGTTTCAGAAAAATAATATAGGGGAAACGGTAAAAAAGATCGTGCCTGTAATCCCGGGAGTTTCTCAGCTCTTCCACAACTCTATTGGTAGCTGCAATAATCCGGACATCGGCTTTGTAAAATTTAGTAGCTCCTATTTGCTGTACTTCTTTGGTCTCCAAAAACCGAATCAAGGCGTTTTGCACCTTGGGGCCGATATGCCCTATTTCGTCGAGCAACAAAGTACCTCCGTCGGTAGCCTTGATAATACCTTTTTCATCTTTATTGGCACCCGTAAAAGCACCCCGTTTGTATCCGAAAAGTCTCGATTCGGCCAAATCGTCCGTATAAGCAGACAAATTGATTTTGTTGAAATGCTTATCGGAACGCTTTGAGTTTTTATGAATATAATCGGCTATCATTTCTTTGCCGGTGCCCGTTTCTCCCAAAATCAATACATTTTCATCAAATTGTGCCACTTTTTCGGCCATAACCAAGGCTTCCCGGAACGATTCCGTAACAAGCAGCCCCTCATTATTTATTTCACCAGATACCAAAGACCTTCTTACTTTTTTCAGACCGGGTTTTTTGCCGAGATTTTCCGGTGGTAAAATCTGATAAAGCGTAAGGTACTTTTCATATTGTTTCTGCAAATCGAACCATACCAATTTCATGATGCTGGTGCCTGTAGAAACCAGTATATCGGCATGGATGCCCTTTTTCACCACTTCTTCGGTTAATAATCGCTTCATCGCCACAAATATGGAAGTATAATCCGTATATACATCGGTCAAACCAAAACTTCTCAGTTCCACCTTATACCCAAATTCTTGCCTGACACTACTTATGAAACGGTTCGCCTTATCGGCATTATCGTTTGTGACCAGCAATAAGTGTTTTTGGTACTTATTATTTGTGTAATAGTATTTGTAAAAATTACAGGTAGGACCATTCTTATTTACTGTTAATGAATCACTAACAAAATCCCTTTCCACTCCCAGCCAAGAAATCAACACTTTGTCCATAATTTTCCATTTTTAAGGCGATACAAAGATAAAAAATCCGTATCGGACTCCATTGTTTCGTTAGGACTTTCTTTGGGAATTATCTCTATTGAAAACGAAACATGTTTCGTGGGGCGGGTGCCCCAAAAAAACCGTGAGGCACAAGTGCTATTATTGCATGGTGCATTTGTTTTAAAATTGTCCTACAAAAACACGGTCGTAAAAAACCCATGACGAAAGAGGCGATCAAATGAAAATCTGTTTGAGTATGCCAAAGGCATACGAGTTTATTTTCATTAGCCTCTGAGGAATAGGGTTTAGACCGTTTTTTGTCAGACTAGATTTTTTTGCTACTTTTTTCATCAATGGAAAAAAGTAGATAACCCTTTGGGTCAAGCCAAAAGTAAATAGTATATTGATTATGAATACTTTATTCGTGGAAAAAAGATTTCTCTTTCCTGTTCATTTCTTTGTGGCGACAAAGAAACGAACCAAAGAAAACGCTCCCAAACGATGCTTCCGCCCACAGGTTATCTCGCTTTGAAGAGTTAGATGCAAAATATAGGCTTTATCCTACTTTGGTGTCTTTGTCTGAGGTTGCCTACGCAGCCCCGCCGTTTGGGATGGCCTGCCCACCAAAAATCCTGACGGAATTTTTTTAATGAGGAAATAATTTCAGCCAACTGTCTTAATCCTACTTTCGCTGGAATAACGACTCTGACAGCCACATCCGTTTTTCG
>CAYMVE010000198.1:0-3016 GCA_964393715.1 uncultured Bacteroidales bacterium
TTTGGACAACCATTTTGTTAGCTATTTGTCTATAAAAACAAAAAATAAAAAACTATGAGAACAAAAATGTTTTTATTTGCCGGATTGATGATTTTGACTTCAATTGTTTTTGGTCAGGTAAAAATTGATAAAAGGCTGTATGCCAAATATGATAAGGCTTATCTTGAAAAAATAAGCCGTGAAAATCCGGAATTGCTCGAAAAGATGAATTTCTTTGTAGAACATGCAGGTTACATAATTGATATGCCTAACAAACCAATTGAATATAAAGATTTGGTTAGGAAATCGGACCATTCGAAAGATATTACCGCGGATGAAATTAAAAACTTTAATATTTATCTGTATGATTGCCAGCCGGCTATTGACCGTTCTACTTATTACAAAATAGGAAATACCGGAAAACTTCTTATCCTACGTTCTTCTCAAGAAATTAACAGGATGTACGATAATTATAAAAAGGCAAAGAATAATAACTAAGTGTCAAACTAAAAAAAATAAAGTATGAAAAAGATTTTGTCTTTACTTCTCTTTGTTGTCATAACGTGGTCGGGGCAACTAAAAGCCCAGGTATTTCATGTTACCGACGGAGGTACCGTAAATGCGTGTAGCGGTACATTGCAACTGGGAAATTACACTGTTGGACAAACCTATGTGTTTACGCTCTGTTCCGATGATATTGCCAGTGGAAATTCACATATAACCATTGCTTTTAGTTCTTATTCTATTAACAATGGGACATTGTGTATCTATGACGGAAACAGTACCAGTGCACCTCAAATAGGCTGTAATGCATGGCAAGCACCTTGGGCGGTTAATGCTACCCAAGCCAACACATCGGGATGTTTGACTTTTGAATATACCGGAAACGGAAGTGGAGATTCTTTTGAAGCATCCATTTCTTGTAATTTTATGTGTCAGCATCTCGAAGCGGAAATAACATCAACCAATCCGAATTACCATATCATTGATTCCACCATGTACATTGATATATGTCAAGGTGAAACCATAACATTTAATGGACAAGGCGTATATCAAAATACAACTTATGCTCAATCGGATGCAACTTCTACTTTTGATTGGGATTTTGGAGACGGTACTACCGATTCCGGTACCAACCTTACCAGTGTATCTCACACATATACGGATGGTGGAGGATACAATGTACACCTAACTATTACGGATGATAAAGGCTGCCAAAGCACTAACGATGTAACTATAAGAGTAAGAACTTCCATTACTCCTACCTTTAATGGAACTACTGTAGATCCTCCGGCTATTTGCCCCGAACAGACGGTTACTTTGAATGGTGGTAACCAGCATGTTCAGCATTATAATTGGACCAATGTTGTTGTTCCTGCTCAGGGGGATACCATTTTCTTGCCGGACGGAAACGGCGTTTGTTATGAAACTTCTGTGGATATTAGTGGTTTTGATCCCGGACAAACATTAGACGATATTAACGACTTGTTAGGAATATGCATCAACATAGAACACTCTTATGTCGGAGACTTGACAATGTATGTAATTTGTCCGAATGGTACTCAGGTACAAATGGAAGCCCAACAAGGTGGAGGCGTTTTCTTAGGTGATGCAAATGACGGAAGTACTTCTCCGGGCACACCTTTTACCTATTGCATTTCTCCAAACCCTACCTATAATGCAACACTGGGACAAGCTGCTTCTGATGGACATACGGTAGGGGTTACCCAAGGAAATGCTGTAGATCCTAATGATAGTTATGCTTCTTATGAATCGCTTTCTGCTTTGGTAGGATGTCCTTTGAACGGTACATGGACCATTCGTATTTGTGACAACTGGAGCATTGATGACGGTTGGGTATTCGGTTGGCATATCGATTTTGATCCTTCTTTATATCCGGAAGTTTGGAGCTTTGTTAATACTAATGTTTCTCACTCTTGGAGCTTTAGCGGACCCGGTCCTAATGGAGAGGTTTTAGCGGATGACGGTCAAGGACATGGGGCAGGAACCTATCACAACCCGCATCCGGATCAATCTACTGAATATTTTACCTATACAATTGTAGATGATTTCGGTTGTTCTTATGATACAACCTTACCGGTAGTGGTTTTGTCTGATACGGCAACCAGCTGTTGCTACAAGCCTGCGTTATCAATTACAGCTCCAAGTAACAACAGTAGTTTTTGCGGACTTTCTACCGTGTTGGAAGCCCAAATTGAACAAGGATTTAATGGTACATGGTCTGGTAGCGGACCAGGTAATGTAATTTTTGACGATAATACGGCATTGGAAACCGGTGTGCATGTTACCTCTTACGGAACTTACACATTTACATTCTATTCCGGTTATACCGGTTGCGATACCGCTTATTCCATAAATGTAAACTTTTTGGAAATTCCTCCTGCCATAGCCGGAAACGATACATCCGTGTGTGGATACACAACTAATATGAATGCCCAATTGCAATCCGGAAATACCGGCTATTGGGAAATGACTTCTGGTCCAGGAACCGCTACTTTTGCGAATGCCAATAACCCGACTACACAGGTGGATGTTTCTGCCTACGGTCTTTACGAATTTACCTGGCACGAAAGCAACGGGACTTGTGAAAATACCAATACCGTAAAGATAGGATTCTATCCGGTTCCTACACCTAATGCCGGTGAAGATACTACTGTTTGCGGAACAACCGTACATCTTGTAGCGGATACCAATGCGTTGTCTTATTATTGGACGGGGCCCAGTGGTACTATTTTTGATCCGGATATATACCATAATGATGTAATTGCAACGGTGCCTCAATTCCAACAAAACAGCGTTACTTATCCGTTTGTATGGCACGAAGAAAACGGTTTTTGCGAATATTCCGATACCGTTTATATTACATTCTTGAAGACTCCTTTTGCCGAAGCAGGATTAAATGGTGGAACTTGTGATTATATGTATCAACTGAATGCCGACACTATCGGAAGTAATATTACAACGGCTCAGTGGACTGCCAGTGTAACAGGCATACAGTTCGATGACAATACCATAC
>CAYMVE010000199.1:0-2971 GCA_964393715.1 uncultured Bacteroidales bacterium
CCAGCGTGTTGGAGTTGAATAATGTGCGGGCTACCATTCTAACAGGAGGGGATATGTGGTGGGATTTGTTAGGAAAGCCGGGTTATGAGGTGCCGAAAGGTTCCGGAAAACATTCGTTGTTCTTGGGGGGAATTTGGATAGGAGGGATAGATGAAACCGGACAATTAAGATTAGCGGCTGTGCGTTTTCGTGCGGAAGGGACGGATTATTATGCAGGACCTTTAATTGTGGATGGTCCCAATAGAGGAACTACTACGCCGGAAGAATGCGAAAAATATGATAGACATTTTAGGATAAAAAGAAGTGAAGTGGCTCGTTTCAGAACTTGGATAAATGCATATCTGAAAGGTACAGTGGATAAACTGGGGAAAGATTACGAAGGTTATACCATACCGGATATCATATTGAATTGGCCTGCACATGGTGATGAAGCCCAGGGGTATGACCATTATTTGGCCCCGTTTTATGACAAGAATAATGACGGGATTTATAATCCTATGGATGGAGATTACCCTTATTTTGATTTGGACGGTGAACTACCTTGTGGCACAACACCTGATAAGAGAGTGCCCAGGTTGTATGGTGATGAAACTCTATGGTGGGTGTTCAATGATAATGGAAATGTGCATAAAGAAACCAGAGGAGAGGCTATTGGCATGGAAATAAGGGCACAGGCATTTGCTTTTGCTACTGATGACGAATTAAATAATATGACTTTTTACCATTATGAACTGATCAACCGTTCTACTCATACCTTGCAAAATTGTTATTTTGGGATAAATACCGATGCCGATATAGGTAATGCTTTTGACGATTATACCGGTTGCGATGTTAGTAGAGGAATGGGCTATATGTATAATGGAGATGCCGATGATGAAGGTGCTAATGGTTATGGTTTGCATCCACCAGCTATAGGAATTGACTTTTTTGAAGGACCTTATCAAGATCCGGACGGAAGCGATTACGGAGCCAGCGGGTTGCCTCCTGACGGCGGGGTACATGCTTGTGATGAAAGTATCAACGGGTTGAATTTTGGAGATGGTGTTCCGGACAATGAGAGGTGGGGTATGCGAAGATTTATGTATTATTCTTCTACTTCCGGAGGAATGGGAGATCCTAATACAGCAGTTCAATATTACAATTATTTGAGAGGATTTTGGAAAGACAGTACCAGAATGACATTTGGTGGAAATGGTTACGGAGGTTCTGTGCCTGCCGATTTTATGTTTCCTGGTAGTCCCACTACCGATCCTTGCGGTTGGGGTACCGGTGGGGTTCAAATGGGAGATTGGTCGGAAATAACAGCCGGCAATAGTCCAGGAGATAGACGCTTTGTTCAGTCTGCAGGTCCGTTTACCTTACAGCCTGGTGCTGTGAATGATATTACTATTGGTGCCGTGTGGGCAAGAGCTCACGGTACTCCTTGGCAATCCGTAATAGCAGTACAGCGTGCCGACGACAAAGCACAAGCCTTGTTTGAACATTGTTTCAAGCTGATTGACGGCCCTGATGCTCCGAGTATGAAAATTATTGAGTTGGATAGCCAACTGGCGTTTTATTTGTTTTATCAAAATCCTACTTCGAATAATTACGGAGAAAAATACGCAGAAGAAGACCCGTTTATTGCTTGTCCGCTTGATCCGAATACGGGAGAATTGACCAATTGCGACAAATATTACAGGTTTGAAGGATACAAGGTGTATCAATTAAAAGATGCCACTTGTTCGGTAAACGACATATACAATCCGCATAAGGCAAAATTAGTGTTCCAATGTGATATAAAAAACGGAGTTTCCAAGTTGATAAATTATGAATATAATGAAGATTTGCAAAGTGACGAGCCTAAAGAAATGGTAAACGGAGCTGATGCCGGTTTACAACATTCTTTTGTGATTACGCAAGATGCTTTTGCTACGGGAGACAAGCGGTTGGTAAATCATAAACGATATTATTTTGTGGCGGTGGCTTATGCTTACAATGAGTATAAAAAATATGACCCGCACGATCCAATGGCATTGGACGGACAAAAGAAACCATATTTACAAGGCAGAAAGGAAGAGGATGGAGGACCGATAAAAGTTTATTCCGCTATGCCTCATAAGATTGAAAATACCGGTAACGGTACGATTTTACATAGTGCTTACGGCACACAACCGGCTATTGTTCAAGTAGAAGGGCATGGTAATGGCAATAATTATCTGGATTTGGATCCTGCTGTAGAAGAAAAAATATTGAATGGCGAGGAAGTCAATGAAATAAAATATAAAGCGGGATATGGACCTATAAAAGTGCAAGTGGTGGATCCGATTCATTTGCAAGGGAAAGATTTTGTATTGAAATTTGACAGTACCAAGAGTATTGGCAGTGGATTTATTAACGATGCTTATGTGCCGAATGCCGTTTCGAAATGGTATGTAGAAGTATTGGACGATAATCGTACTATTTGGTGTGACCAATGGGTGGGATTTGCTCCTAACGAATATGTGTTACCGGATTACGGTATTTCTATCGATATTTATCAGGTTTCGCCTCCAGGTAGAAAGGTAGCTACAAACTATTTAGGTTATGAGCCTAATCCTAACAAACACGGATTCATAGGTGCTTCCATTGAGTTTTCCAACTCAAATTTATCTTGGTTGAACTTTTTACAGGATGTAGATATTCATTCGCCGCAAAATTGGATTAGAGCGGGAACACATCGGGAAAATACTGGATATGGTTCTCCTTGGGACGATATGATTGTGGGAGTAGATTGGTATGATCCTAATGAAGATTACGAAAGTATTTTGAATGGAACATGGACACCCGGTTTTATGACTGCAACGGATATGTATGGTAGTTTCCTCCCGTATGGTATTCGTCCGTATAGAACTATAAGTTTGTATGAACATGATTTCCCGTTTGTGCGATACAGTCTGCCAAGTATTGACTTTGTGATTACCAAAGACAAGAGCAAGTGGACAAGGTGTCC
>CAYMVE010000200.1:0-2969 GCA_964393715.1 uncultured Bacteroidales bacterium
TATTTTCTGAAAATTATCAATCTTTTTGCCAGCCACATACAAAATCTTATCTCCATTTTGCAAGCCCAAAGAAATACCGGTACTATCGGTAGCTATACCGTATTTAAGATTGTCCACGGGTAAATAATCTTCGCCCCAAGCAAACAAAACACCTATGTAGATAACAAAAGCCAGCAGAATATTCACAAGGATACCGCCCAACAAAATCAACAACCTTTGCCACGCTGGCTTGCTGCGAAACTCCCACGGTTGAGGCGGCTGTTTCATCTGCTCTTTATCCATCGATTCGTCTATCATTCCGGCTATTTTCACATATCCACCCAAAGGTAACCAACCGATACCGTATTCCGTTTCGCCTTTTTTGAACTTAAATAACGAAAACCACGGATCAAAAAAGATATAAAACTTTTCAACTTTGGTCTTAAATATTTTTGCAAAAGTAAAATGTCCCAATTCGTGCAAGACTACAAGAATAGACAGGCTTAAAAAAAACTGTGCTACCTTAATCAAAATCGTCTCCATATTCCTAAAATCGTATTATTGCTTTATAGCGGACAAAGATAATATTTTGACGGCGAAAAGAACAAAGTTATCAGGATTTTACTCAAATAAAAAACCGCCAAGCCAGTATGCAAGGCGGTTTTACAAACCTATCAAAACAGATTTGACTAAATGAAATCTTTTACTATTTCATCCAAATTTTCTTTATCCGTTCTCACAAAATTAACTTTTGCATCTATTAAATCCTGACGCAAAAACTTCCCGACTGCTTTAACCACAAAAACATCCACATCTTCAAGAATTTCCACAATCTCGTTATGATGATGTTCACCTTCTTCTCCCTCTTCGTGGTCATGCTCATGTTCATGATGAGGATTTTCCACAAAATATTGTTTGACCACTTTTCCTCCGTCCGTTTCATAAAAAGCAAACTCTTTGGCTCTTCCCGTCCTTTGAGCAATTGTTTTTCTATCGTTTGTAGGAATACATATTTTTTTCATAATTAACCCTTATTTTATTTTTACAAATTGGCAACCACTTCAAAAGCATCTGCTATGGCCGATTGAGCCTTTCCTACCTTTTTGGCATCGCCAATCAATTCGGCATCTGCTTTATCTTTTATTTCTTCATAAATAGCATTTTCCGGTCTCATGCCGGTAGCCATAACAATATGATCCACACCTTCTATTACAAAATTGCCGTCCTCTCCTTTTACAAGCACTTTGCGTCCGTCTATTTCTTGCACAAGCGAAGATGTATGTACTTCCACCCCTTTTTCTTTAAACATTTTCAAGGTCATCACCCGTTCTATCATTTCCATACCGTTGGCTATATCCGGAAGCATTTCCACAATCACAACCCTATTGTTCTTTTGCAGCAATTTTGCCGCCACTTCCACACCTATCAATCCTCCTCCCACAATAAGCACTTTTTTACCTTCCGGCATTTGATCATCATTCAGAAATTCCGTCCAATAGTACTCCTTCAACCCCTTAATAGGCGGAACCGCCGGTTTTGAGCCCGTTGCCACTATTATTTTGTCGTATCCTCCCGACATCAATTCTTCCGGACTCACCTCTTTTTTGATTACTTTCACCCCCTTATTGGACAATTGATTGGTATAATAATCTACCAATTCTTTCAAACTCTGTTTATGTGGCGGCAAATAGGCCAAATTAAATTGACCGCCCAATCGGTCTTTTTCAAAAACTTCAACATCCGCTCCCCTTTCGGTTAGTCTCAAAGCAGCTTCCATGCCGGCCAAACCGCCACCCACTATCGCGACTTTGCCGCGATAAGGGGCTTCGTTTTTCTTCAAGGTAGTACCTACCAACGGATTGACTACACATTGCAATCCCTTTCCGGACTTTACGCCGCCCAAGCAACCTTCCGAGCATGCCAGACAAGGACGAACGGGCTCATCAATAAGCCCCATAAGCTTTCCGACCACATTTTCGTCGGCTACCAGCGCCCTGCCCATGGCAAAATATTCCGCTCCGTATTTTTCTTTAAGTTCCTTTATGTCTTCTTCGTTATGAATCCTTCCAACAAAAACAACAGGTACATTTACAGCTTCTTTGATATGAGAAGCCAATTCCCAGATTTTCCCTTTGGGAACAAACATGTGTTGGAAAAACCAAGGCGGAGTATTGCAAGCTGTACCAGCCACCGCATGAATAGCTGCCACCCCTCTTTTTTCCAATTCCTTGGCAAAAATTTTCGCCTCTTCTACATGAAACCCGTTAGGAATAATTTCGTCACTGCTAATTCTGGCAATTATCGGAATCGACACGGCCGACTTAACTGCCTCCAAGATTTCAAATGCAAAACGCATCCTGTTTTCCGGACTGCCACCATATTCGTCGTCTCTGTCATTAACGGCAGGAGATAAAAATTGAGCGACCAGATATCCGTGTCCGAATTGCAGTTCCACATAATCAAAACCGGCTTTTTCTGCTCTTACCGCAGCCTCTCCCCATAGTTCAATCGCTTCTTTAATATCTTCCTTTGTCATCCTTTTAGGGGTAGCCCCTCCGTTTTCACACGCTTTATCGGTAGCAGACACCCAAAAATTTCCCGGAATCTTCGGGTTTGCCATCCGTCCGGGATGATTCAAATGTGCCACAGCTTTGGCACCTTGTGCATGAATGGTATCGGTAAGCCGTTTCAATCCCTCTATCTTATCATCGTTATCAATGCCCAGTTGTGTTGGTAATTCCCTCAATCCTTTATGCATATAAAGCGGTTCGGGAATAACAGCCCCAACATGCTTTGCTCGCGGCTCATAAAATGCAATATGCTTATCCGTAACCATACCGTCTCCCTTGGTATATCCAAGCTTTACGGCAGCCATTAAATAAGGATTTCTTAAATCCAACATAATCAATTTGTTTTAATTTTCGGAGGAAAGTTAATAAAATATTGGAGTTGGCAAATATTTTTACAACAATATTTTTAGATATGTACAG
>CAYMVE010000201.1:0-2870 GCA_964393715.1 uncultured Bacteroidales bacterium
ATGTTCCAATGTTTTGCCGAATCCGAATCCGGGGTCTATAATTATATCGTTTACGCCGAGTTCGAAAAGTTTACGGGTTTTTTCTGAAAAATATTTGATGATGTCTAATGTTACATCGTCGTAATAAGGGGCTTTTTGCATGGTTTCCGGAGTACCTTGCATGTGCATGATTATGTACGGGATATTTAGTTTTTTTATGGTTTCGAACATGTGGATGTCCATATCTCCTGCCGATATGTCGTTTATAATGCCAATGCCGTATTCGAGCACGGCTTTTTGGGCTATGGTACTACGGAAGGTATCAAGAGAAAAGCAAATGTGATTAAACTTGTCTCTAACGAGTTCCAATGCCGGAAGTAGTCTTTTCCATTCTTCCGCTTCGCTTACCGGTATAGCTCCCGGTCTGGTTGATTGGGCTCCTATATCTATAATATCAGCACCTTCTTCTATAAGCTGTATGATGCGTTGTTCTATTTTTTCCGGGTCGGTATAATTGCCTCCATCAAAAAAAGAATCGGGTGTAACATTGAGAATTCCCATTACTTTGGGGGCGGTTAGATCTATCAGTTTTCCTTTACAATTTATAAACATGGTTTTGCTTTTGGGGCAAAGTTATTAAAAATGCCTTATTGTGGAAATTGACACGATTTTTTTATTGGAAAAATTCGTCCAACTTTTTTGATTCGTTTTCCCAGTTTAGTTCTTGGGCGGCAAGTCGGCAGTTTTGCCTCATCCGGTGGTATTCTGTTTCGGAAATATCATTGATGATGCGAGCCAGATTCCGGGCGGAAACGGTATGCAGGATTTTTCCGGTTCCGTATTGCGAAACGATTTGTACCATTTCCGGCAGAGGGGTAATAATTTGAGGGACTTGTGCCATGATATAGTCAAACAATTTGTTAGGAAGTGCATAGCGGTAATTTTTTCCGAGGTCTTGTTCCAAGGACAGTCCGATATAGGCTTGCCGGGTGAGTCCATATAGTTGGTTGTGCGGGATTCTGCCGGTAAAAAAGACCTTTTGGCCGGTTAGTTTCAGTGTGTCGGCCAATTCTTGTAATTGTCCGGAAACATCTCCGTCACCTGCAATAACCAGTACAAACCCTTCCAAATAGCGCATGGCTTCAATCATGACTTCTATATTCCTGCCGACATTGAGTACACCTTGGTAGATAAGGATTTTCCGGTTGGATGGCAGAGGGAAAACGGGGGGGGGCAGGTTGGAATTCTTTGGTATTTGCGGTACATTCCTGATTACTTGGCATGAAATACCGTATAATTTTTGGTACTCGGCGGCAATAGCACCGCTTACCGTGTAGCAATGTTTTAACCGGGGTAAAATAAGTTTTTCCAAAAATTGCCATATTTTTTTTGTGCCCGGACGGTGCTGTAATTCGGGTAATTCCGAAAAAAACTCGTGAGAATCGAATACCAGTCTTTTCCGAAGTAGTTTGGCTACTATAAAATTAGGCAACACGGTATCCATATCCACGGCAAGCATAATGTCTTTCCGGGTAAAAAGCAGTACCCAAAAAAGGATGAAATTGTAGTACAAATAGAAAGTTTTTCCTCTATTGAATGGCAACCGGAAACGGATTACTTGTATGGCAGGGTGGCGGGCAAAAGGCGGATAGTCTTTTTCCAGTTTCCGGCCGAAAATTTTTATGTTAAAACCTTTGTTAGCCAGATATTCCGCAGTTTTGAATATCCGTCTGTCGGTTAGAAGGTCATTGGTTACTGTTATGGTGATGATTTTTTGCATACCGGATGCAAAGATAGTGGTTTCGTTGGATATTTGCCGGCCGTAAACCGGTGATAGCGGTGATTTGTATTGCTTTCCTTCCGTTAAAAGGTGTGCAACAATTAGTTTTTTGTATATTTGCACCTTCTATATAATAAATACTTGATGAAGAAGAGATTTGCCATTGGATTTCTGAAAACGATAATTTTTCTATTGTCATTTTTTGTTATTTTCATGTTGTTTTCTTGTTCACGAATTTTTTACACTTCCGAAAAACCGGATAAAACGGACAGGCAAAACAATAAATTTAAGTTTTATTATTATCAGGGAGTTAAGAATAAGATATTAAACAATTATGCCAATGCGGCGGATTATTTCAACAAATGTTTGGATATTAACGATAAAGTACCTTCCGTTTATTATGAATTGGGGCAATTGGCATATATAGCCGGTGATTTGGACAGAGCTAAACAAATGGTAATGAAGGCTCATAACATGGATAAGTCTAATGTGTGGTATGCCAGTTTTTTGGTTTCCATATACGAAGAGACGGGCGATGTGTCCGGTGCCAAAAAAATTGTGAAAGAACTGGTGGAAAATCATCCGGATGATTTGAACTTTTTGTTGGAGTTGGCCAGAATCTATGAATATGAAGGTAAATTGGACGACGCCGTTTCGGTTTACAATAAAATTGAGAAGCAGGTGGGAATAACCGAAGAACTTATCGTTAGAAAAGAAAAATTGTACCTGAGGATGCAAAAGTACAAGGAGGCCGAAAATGAAATAAGAAAACTTATCGAAAAATATCCCGATAAAATAAGTTATTACGGGGAGTTATCTTCCATATACATGCAAATGAATGATTATGACAAAGCACATGCTATATTGATGAAAATATTGAAAATGGATCCTACCAACGGAAAAATTTATCTTTCCCTTACAGAGTATTATCAGTCTGCCGGAAAAATAGACAGTGCCTTTTGGGCTTTATCAAAAGCTTTTGAATTGCCGAATGTCGATTTGGAGCAAAAAGTGGATATTGCTTACAACTACATGCGATTTTATACCAAAGATTCCGCGAGGTTTGACAAAATTGATACGCTTGTGAAAATCTTGTTGGCTCAATATCCCG
>CAYMVE010000202.1:0-2861 GCA_964393715.1 uncultured Bacteroidales bacterium
ATAGTCCGTTCATGTTGAGTTCCCAAGCGAAGGAAGGGTTTTGTTCCGCTTTGCCTGAAAGTAAGGCGGCCAGATGAAAAATGGTGTCTATTTGATTTTCCCTTACTACATTTTTGATGCTTTCTGCATCCAGTACATTCAATTCGTAGTATTTGTTTTGGGATACTATTTCTTCTATTGGTCTTCTAATATCCGCTACTACTACCTTATTGCTTCCGTATAATTCATTGAGTTTTAGCGTCAAATCCGTTCCTATTTGACCGGCGGCTCCTATTATTAAGATTTTTTTCATTGTTTTCCGTTTGATTTTTTGTTTACAAAAAACTGCTTGCTAATTTAATCAATTTATAGTTACATACACTTTTTGCAAAATCAGATTATACCGGTACATCAAAATCTCGCAGAGCTTCATTCAATGATGTTTTTTTGTCCGTGCTTTCTTTTCGTTTGCCTATGATGAGTGCACAATGCACTTGATATTCTCCGGCCGGAAATTTCTTGGTATAAGTACCGGGTATTACTACGGAGCGTGGAGGTACATATCCTTTGTATTCCACAGGTTTTGTGCCCGATACATCTATGATTTTGGTAGATTGGGTAATGACTACATTGGCGCCCAGTACCGCTTCGTCGTCCACATGTACACCTTCCACCACTATGGAGCGTGAGCCTATAAAACAGTTGTCTCCGATGATAACGGGGGCGGCTTGTACCGGTTCCAATACGCCTCCTATTCCTACGCCTCCGCTCAGGTGTACATTTTTGCCTATTTGGGCACAGCTGCCTACTTTTGCCCATGTATCTACCATGGTTCCTTCGTCCACATACGCACCGATGTTTACATAAGAAGGCATCATAATTACATTGGGGGCAATATAGGCTCCGTAACGGGCAAGGGCATGAGGAACTACTCTTATTCCGAGTTTCTTGTAGTTTTGTTTCAGCGGTATTTTGTCATAAAATTCAAAAGGGCCTACTTTTATTTCGTCCATATTTTTTATGGGGAAATATAGGATAACGGCTTTTTTTACCCATTCGTTTACCTTCCACTTGCCGTTATTTTGCTTTTCTGCTACGCGGAGTTGTCCTTTGTCCAATAATTCAACTACTTGATATATGGCTTGCTGATATTCTTTTTTTGCGAGCAAGGATCGGTTGTTCCATGCTTCTTCAATTTTTGTTTGAATGGTATTCATGGGGTTATCAGATATTGAGTATTTTTACTATGTCCACCAGTTCTTTTTTTACGGTTTTATGGTGTTTTACGGTTTTTTCGAACGGTACATACACCATTTTCCGGTTTTTGATTCCTACCATTACACCTTTTCGTCCTTTGAGTATTCCTTCTACGGCGGCTATTCCCATTTGGCTGGCTGTTACTCTGTCGTATGCTGTTGGGGAGCCGCCTCTTTGGATATGGCCTAAAATACTTATCCTTACATTGAAGTCCGGAAATTCTTTTTTTACATAATTGGCTACGGCAACGGCTCCGCCGCTATCGTCTCCTTCGGCTACCAGTACGATGCTGGAAGTCTTTTTTACCCGGTATTCTTCGGCCAGATATTTTTTGAATTGTTTCAAGTTGGTTTTTCGTTCGGGTATTAAAATGGCTTCGGCTCCTACCGCTATACCGCTTCGTAGGGCAATAAATCCGGCATCGCGTCCCATTACTTCTACGAAAAACAGCCGGTCGTGTGATTCTGCCGTGTCTCTTATTTTGTCCACCGCTTCTACTACTACATTTAATGCCGTATCGTATCCTATGGTATAATCGGTTCCGTAAAGGTCATTGTCAATGGTTCCGGGAATGCCTACTACCGGGAAATCAAAGTCTTGGATGAATTGTCTGGCTCCTTTGAATGATCCGTCTCCTCCTATTACAACCAAAGCGTCTATACCTTTGGAACGCAGGTTGTTGTATGCTTGTTTTCTTCCTTCGTAGTCAAAAAAACTCGGGCATCTGGATGTTTTCAATATGGTGCCGCCCCTGTTGATGATGTTGCTTACATCGCACGATTTCAGTTCTTTTATGTCGCCTTCTATCAGGCCTTTGTAACCGTGGTATACTCCGTAAGCTTGTTTGTCGTGATATATGGCTGCTCTCACTACGGCTCTTATGGCGGCATTCATTCCCGGGGCATCTCCTCCCGAGGTAAGTACCGCTATTTTTTGTATTTGGGAATTTGCTATCAGTTTCTTTTTCATAAATTATTGTGTGCTTTTGTTAAGTTTTTGATTTTTATAAGCTTTTAGTTCTTGTGATGTGGCTTCTACTTCGGATAATAATTCCGACAGGTGTTGTTCCAAATCCGAATAAGTTTCCAAACGGTTGTTGGTTTCTATTTCTTCGAATTTGCTTGCTAGCGTGTAAGCGCCAAATGTGCGTAATGACGATTTTATTTTATGTGCGGCTTGTTTGATAAGTTCATAATCTTGTTGTTTTACGGCATTGTTAATAATGTTTTTGAGTTCTTCCATTTGAGTCAGGAAGATATTGACCAATTCGTTGAATAATTCTTGGTCATTGCCGGCTACTTCGTTGAGATAGGTCAAATCGATATACTTCATCATTTTTTAATTTTTGACAAATTTATTGATTATTTCCAAAATATCCTGTTCTTTAAATGGTTTTGCTATAAATCCGACCATTCCTACTTTTCGGGCATTTTCTTTTTCGGTGTCGGTTACGGCTGCCGTGAGGGCAACGATAGGAATTTGTTGTCTTAGTATATTTTCTATTTTTGTTTTAATGTATTCGGTGGCTTCGTATCCGTTCATTTCCGGCATGTGAATATCCATGAATATGATATCAAAATTTTCTTTTTCCACAGCGGAAATCGCTTCCTTGCCGTTTGCGGCAA
>CAYMVE010000203.1:0-2808 GCA_964393715.1 uncultured Bacteroidales bacterium
AATCAAGAAATTATATTGGAAAAAGGTTTTTCCGTAATTACCGGTGAAACAGGAGCCGGAAAGTCCATAATTATCAATGCTTTGAATTTGATTTTAGGAGCACGCCCCAAAGGCACCATACACTACAATCCGGAAAAAAAAGCCGTATTTGAAGCGGTCTTTGAAAAATTAAATATTGATGCCTCTTTTTTTGAAAAAAATGATGTGGATTATGACGAGGAAATAATTATAAGACGCGAAATCCTACCTAATGGCAAAAGCAGGTCGTTTATCAACGATACTCCGGTCAATATATCGGTAATTAAAGAATTGGCACCCCAAATAATAGATATTCATTCGCAACATCAAAACCTGCTTATCAAAACTCCAGAATTTCAAGCATCGGTAATTGACGGAATAGCCAAAAACCTTTCATTATTAAATGAATACCAAACATTATATAACCAATTCCAACAAGCAAATCGGAAGTTAAACATACTTAAACAAAAACAAAAAGCAGCCGAAACGGAAAAAGATTACATCGAATACCGACTCAAAATGCTTGCAGACGCCAACATCAAGGAAAACGAAGCGGAAGAATTGGAAGTAAAAATTAAAGAAATTTCCAATTTTGAAACAATTAAACATGTGCTTTCTTCTATTGCTTATAATTTTTACGAATCCGACAATGCAATACTATCGGAAGTAAATAATGCCATTCGCGACTTAGAAAAAATAGCCCCCTTTTTGCCCGAGGCTAACCGATGGAAAGAACGCATGCAGTCTGTTGAAATTGAGCTTACCGACTTACTCAATGAAATAAGTACAAAAAATGAAAATCTGGCCTTTGACCCCGAAGAAGTCAGCTCTTTAACGGAAAGGTACAATCTACTCAACGAATTGATGAGAAAATTTAATGTAACCTCAACGGAAGCTTTGCTGGCCGAACAACAAGCACTCGAATCCAAACTTTCCGAACTTACCTCTTTTGACACTCAAATAACCGAACTAAGCCGGCAAATAACCGCAATTGAAAGCGATTTGAACCGTGTGGCAGAAAAATTACACTCGTCAAGGCAAGCAGCCAAACCGTCGGCTGAAAAAAACATAGAAACCATAATAAAAGAACTGGGCATAAAAAACGGAAGAATAAAAATAGACATCACACCCGTCAACGAATTTTTACCTAACGGCAAAGACGAGATAAGCATCCTTTTTTCGGCCAACAAACAATCTCCGCTAAAACCGGTAGAAGAAACCGCTTCGGGAGGTGAATTATCAAGAATAATGCTGGCCGTTAAATCCTTAATTGCTCAAAGCAAAGAAATTCCCACGATAATTTTTGACGAGATAGACACCGGAATTTCAGGAGAAATAGCCGCAAAAACAGGTGCAATAATGCAACAAATGTCCGCCCACACACAAATAATTGCCATCACCCACTTACCACAAATAGCCGCAAAAGGTGACGAACACTTTATAGTGGAAAAAACAGACAAAGGCAACAAAACAATAACCACGGTAAGAAAGATATCGGGAGACGAAAGAATAAAGGAAATAGCAAAAATGATCAGTGGCAACAAAATTACCGATGCCGCATTGGAAAATGCCAAGTCACTTATGCATTAAGAATTCTCAAGTTCCAATTCCATAAGGCCTTCGTCCAAAATCTTCTTGATACCCTCTTCAAGCGATATAAGAGGGCGCCCCAGAATTTTTTTCATCTTTGTTATATCCGGAAAACGACGGCTCATATCTCCCTCCTTCAACGGCGGCAAAAAAACAATTTTTGATTTTGACCCCGTAATATCTACAATCATGCGGGCCAAATCAAGAATGCTTATTTCATTATCGTTCCCTATATTTATGACAGAGTTTCTACAAAAATCGTTCTCCAAAATTTTTATCGTCGCATCCACATTATCGTCAATATAGCAAAAAGTTCGGGTTTGCTTTCCATCTCCGTATATTGTAATATCCTCATTTTTTAGCGCAAAATACAAAAATCGGGAAATCACAAAATTCTTGCTTTGTTTCGGACCGTATGTATTAAAAAAACGCAAAATAGTATAAGGAAGACCGTATTCCTTATAATAAGATTTCAAATAGACTTCACCCAAATTTTTTACTACGGCATAAGGCAGCTTTGAATTAAGCGGCGTAGTATCTTCATTTTGCGGAAACTCAACAGGTTCTCCGTAAACCTCGGAAGATGACGAATAAAACACTTTACGCACCTTGGTGTTTTTAGCCGTTTCCAATATGTTTTTTATACCGTCCAAATCTTTAAGCACCCACAAAGGATTTTCCAAAGTTCTTTTCACTCCCACCACAGCCGCATAATGAAACACATAATCAAACTTATAAGTGGTCATCACATCGGAAACCACTCTTTTGTCGTTCACATCAGCTTTAATAAAAATTAAATTATCCCTGCCGGAAGGAAGTTTCTTTTGGTGCCCCGTGGACAAATTATCTACAATAACTACAAAATTTTCTTTGTTTTCCAAAAGTTTTTCGGCAAGTGAGCTACCAATAAAACCTGCCCCGCCGGTTATCAATATTTTTCTCATATACGCAGAATTATTTATCAAATTGTACGACTATAAGCTCAGGCAGGGGATATATATTTGACAGAATATTCTTTTTATATGACCAAACATTATTTATCTTTTATCACTTTGGGCACCTTAAAGTAATCGGAATCTTTATCCGGAGCATTTTTCAAAGCTTCCTCCTGCGTTATTATTTCTTCCGCAACATCAGGCCTCAATATAGGCTCGTCACCTTCATTGATGTACTTTAATGGTTTAACACCTTCGGTATCAA
>CAYMVE010000204.1:0-2767 GCA_964393715.1 uncultured Bacteroidales bacterium
CACAAAACTATGGAAAATAAAAAAGGAGGACTTCCGGCAGCCCTCCTTTCATACCATTTATGAGGAACTAATATCTGATTTTATCTTCGCCATACACATTTTTCAACTTAACCTCAAATGTAAGCGTTTTGCCATCCCGCAATACGGTAAAAGTAACGATATCGCCCGGACGGTATTTGGCCAGTTGTTCCTGTAATTGTGGCAACGATTTGATGTCGGTATTATTGATTTTGGTAATGATGTCTCCTTTTTGCATTCCGGCCTCGTACGCTGCACCACGCGGATTCAAATCGTAAATATACACTCCTTCGGTTTCCTTTATGCCCAGATATTTGGCAATATCGGCATTCAAATCTACAATGGAAGCCCCGATAAAGGCTCTTTGCACTTTGCCGTATTTTATCAAATCGGCCACTACTTTTTTAACGATATTTACAGGTATAGCAAACGAATAGCCAGTATAAGAACCCGTATTGGATGCTATGGCAGCATTAATACCGACCAATTGTCCTTTGGTATTTACCAAGGCTCCGCCGCTATTACCCGGATTCACAGCCGCATCGGTTTGAATGTACGCTTCTATTCCGTAACGGGACATCACACTCAAACTTCTGGCTTTGGCACTCACAATACCCGCCGTAACCGTTGAGGTAAGATTGAACGGATTGCCTACCGCCAATACCCACTCACCCACTTTCAATTTATCCGAATCGCCATATTCGAGAAAAGGCAAATCTTTGGCATCTATTTTCAACAACGCCAAATCTGTCATTTTGTCAACTCCGACTACTTGGGCTTTGTATTTACGCTTATCATTCAGCGTAACCTCTATGATATCGGCATTTCTGATCACATGAAAATTGGTAACGATATACCCGTTGGGAGAAACAATTACTCCGGACCCCGACGAAAGCGGAACCACCTGCTCGTAGCGACGCGACGGAACGCCAAAGAAAAAATCATATATGGGATTGCTATAATATTCTTCGGTAAATTTGGTCTTTATATGCACCACGGCATGCACAGACTTCTCTGCAGCCTCCGTAAAATCCGGCAATCCGGTTTCTCCGAAGGACACATAATGAAAATTATTATTTCCTGCAGCCAGTTTATTCGTCAAAATTTCCTCCAAAATTTGCCGATCCGGTTCAAAAAAATAAAAATAAGACACAACGGATACAAACCCGCCAATAACAGCTGCCAATACAGTCGTAAGCAATGTTTTGTTTTTCATAACGCTACCGTTTTTTAATTCCAAACGAATGTTTTTTTCAAATATTTTCTTAAAATTAAATTTTCTACCTTTGTCGCCTACTATCAAAATTCGTACAAATGTTTATTAATTTTTACAAATATCACGGAGCCGGAAACGATTTTATCATCGTAAATAATTTGGACGAAAAATTAACGCTATCGCCACAAGCAATTAAATATCTATGCGACAGACATTTCGGCATCGGTGCCGATGGATTTATGGAACTGCTGCCTTCCCGAAAAAATGATTTTGCCATGCGATATTATAATTCCGACGGCAAAGAAGGAACCATGTGTGGTAATGGAGGCAGGTGCATTGTGGCTTTTGCCCAAAAAATCGGTATTATCCAAAAAAAAGCCATATTTGACGCCATAGACGGAACACATAAAGCAACCATTGAAACGGATAAAACTATATCATTGAAAATGAATGATGTAAACTCATACCAACTAAAAGGTAAAAATATTTTTATTACCGATACAGGTTCACCGCATTATGTACAATTTACAGAAAATATCAATGCAATTGATGTTATTGAAGAAGGGCGTAAAATACGATATTCCGAAGCTTTTCCCGATGGTATCAATGTAAACTTTGTAGAGATAAAAAACGACAAAATATACATGCGTACTTACGAAAGAGGTGTAGAAAACGAAACTTTGGCATGCGGTACGGGTACAGTGGCGGTAGCTATAGCCGCTCATATCTTAAAACAAATCACCCCTCCCATAGAAATTCATGCCCGGGGAGGCATACTACAAGTAAATTTTGAAACCAACGGAAGAAATTTTAAAGACATTATACTACGAGGTCCTGCCACCTTTGTATTTGAAGGAGTGATAGAAGTGTAAATATTAACACGATATAACACTCTTTTTTATTGCCCCCCAACATATCCGAGAAAATTTTACCCCCCCCTTGGCATGAACAACCTTTTTACCCTGTAATTTATTTGAGATACGATTGAAAAACAAGCCAAAAAAAGCATTAACTTTGCATGCCCTAAAAATCCAAAAAACAAAACATCATGGATACACTCGTAACCCGTCAAATGTCGGATCAGGAAATAGAACGAAGAAAATCGCTGGAATTCTTAATGCAACACCACATAAATCCCTATCCCGCAGAAGCTTACCCGGTAAATGTTACCGCCGAAGAAATCAAAAAAAATTACGATGAATCCCAAAACAATTATCAAGATGTCAGCCTAGCCGGCAGAATGATGTCCCGCAGAATTATGGGAAAAGTATCTTTTATAGAATTACAAGACCATACCGGAAAAATTCAAGTGTACATCAAAAGAGACACCCTTTGCCCGGGAGAAGACAAAACATTCTACAACCAAATATTCAAAAAACACTTTGATATAGGCGACATCATAGGAGTGAAAGGTTTCGTTTTTATCACCCAAACCGGAGAAGTAACCATACACGCTACGGAACTGAAAATGTTGGCCAAAGCTTTGCGTCCGCTCCCAATAGTTAAAGAAAAAGACGGCAAAGTGTTTGATGC
>CAYMVE010000205.1:0-2754 GCA_964393715.1 uncultured Bacteroidales bacterium
TTTTGCAAGTCTATGATATACAGCGTCAGTTCTTCTATTTTTCTCAGCAGTTTGGCATTCATAGCACCTACATCTATACCGTTTTCGGTTACCTCCGTTTCGGTAGGAATGTCAGGCAAATGCTTATAACGGCTGACATATTGTTCTAACGAATCCAAAGGTAATAAATTGTTTTTCAAGCAAAAAATTTTATCCTGCACAAAAAAAAACGCAATCACATCCAAAATATCTCTTAACATGAAAACCATGTTGTAGAAAAAAGTAAGAAGAGAATCCGTGCAGCACGATTTTCTTTTGCCACCTTGCTTTTCTAAAAAGAAAGTGGGGGTAAAACAGGCAGAAACAGTGTTTTTGTTCGTTTTATGAGAAAAAAGCATTCAATAAAAAAAATATCTAACTGATTATCAACCTAATACAACCATTGTTTACTTTCAACATCATTACCTGCCAAAAGAAAAATTCGCTTTTCAATCAAAAAAATTGCTGCAAGTTATATCTTGTTTTAAAAAACAATTGTAATTTTGGAACGATTTTGTATTTTGTTCAAAAATTCAAAAAGTATAAAATGAAGCCGAAGAAGAAAATAAACGATGAAATCATTGAACTGGCAGCCGACCTTTTCAAAAAGTTCGGATTTAAGAAAACAACCATAGACGACATAGCTTTGGCGGCACACAAAGGAAAAAGTTCACTCTATTACTACTTCAAAAACAAAGAAGACATCTTCAAAGCCGTAGTGGACAAAGAAGCGGCAACACTGGAAAAAGAACTTACCGCCATTATTGAGCAATCCGGACTAAGCCCGCAAGAAAAACTCAAACAATATGTCATGCACCGAATGACCAGACTCAAAGAACTTGCGAACTATTACGAAGCCTTAAAAAACGAATATCTGAGTCATTACGAATTTATAGAAGAAATAAGGAGCCAACACGACCGGACGGAAATCAAACTCATAAGGCAAATCTTAGACGAAGGGTTACAAAAAGGAGTATTTGACATAAAGGACACCCATACGGCTGCATTTGCCATTTCCATAGCCATGAAAGGACTAGAAATACCCATGTTTCTGAAAAACGAACTGGAACACAGCGAAGAAAAAATAAATTTTTTGCTGGAAATATTATTCAAAGGAATAGAAAAAAGATAATGTTATGAATGATAAAATTTTGAAATTTAGAGGACTGATAATCTCATCGGTAGCCATAATTACTTTTATCTTAGGCTATTTTATCAAGGACCTTAGAATTGATGCCGATTTTCTGAACTATTTACCACAAAATGACAAAGCTGCCGTACTGTTTAAACAAATAGGAGAAAAATTCGGCGGCACCTACACCGGAGTTATTGCCCTCAAAACCAACAATATATTTACACGAAAAGCTTTAAATTCCATAAAACAAATTACGGATACGCTGGAACAAACTCCGGGCGTATCCAGCGTGGTAAGCCTTACCAATGTGATAGACATAAAAGACGAAGGAGGCATTGTAACCATAGATAATTTGCTGGGGGATGGAATACCGGAAAACAAATCAAGCCTTGACTCCCTGAAAAGCTACATCCTCGGCAAAGAAATGTACCGCGGCATATTGGTTTCCGACGATGCCCGGATGGGGATTATAGTGGTCAAATTTCAAGAAGACATCAAAGAAGCCGTAGATACCTCTTTAACCCTTGATTCGTTGAACAAATATTATACGACCTATTATCCTGCGCCGGTATATCACACGACCATACAAAACGACACGGCCAACATCAGCGTAGATAAAATGGAAGTGGTTGCCGAGATCAAAAGGATTGTTTCCGCCCTGAAACCGGACGGAGAGGTTCTATACGGAGGATTGCCTTTTATGACCAAAGATGTGGGCGACATCATCGTTCATGATGTGGTATCATTGGGTCCTATTGCTTTTGTGGTAATTCTACTCATCTTATTGGCCGGATTCGGCAAGCTAAACGATAGTCTCTTACCCCTTGTCAATGTAGTGATTGCCATAATTTGGACACTGGGTATCATGAGTCTGTTAGGGTACAAACTCACCATGGTTTCCAGCACCATCCCCGTAATTCTACTGGCTGTGGGCAGTGCCTATTCCATCCATGTTATCAACCACATTAACCATGCCCCCGGCCACAGCTTTGCCGAAAAAATCGGAAATTCATTATCCCAAGTAGCCGTTCCGGTATTTTTTGCATCAATCACAACCATTATCGGATTTGTATCTTTTATCTTTGGCTCGTATCTTACCATGATTAGCGAATTCGGCATATTTTCGGCCTTAGGCATC
The DNA here is from genome assembly GCA_964393715.1 of uncultured Bacteroidales bacterium. Classification (GTDB taxonomy): domain Bacteria; phylum Bacteroidota; class Bacteroidia; order Bacteroidales; family JALTDM01; genus JALTDM01. The sequence goes on from CAYMVE010000205.1 coordinate 2,292, forward strand.
GGCTTTTCTTTGATACTATCTTTGCTACTCACTCCGGTATTCAAATCATACGGCCGGAAAATACCCACAATCTCGCAACCGAAAAACACCAATGACAAAACCTTTATCTTGTCAAGTCTCGTCAAAATGGGACATTTTGTATCGGAAATGCCCGTAATGATTCTCGTATCGTGGATAGTAATAGTAATCGTCTTTGCCTTTGGCATTCATCAAGTAGAAAGGAATGTGGATTTGCTCACCTACCTGCGTAAAAATCACCCCTCACGCATAGCCGAAATGGAAATAAGAAAAGCCATAGGAGGCACCCTTCCTATCTATGTATATGTTCGAAGCGACAACATACTGACTCCCGAAACCCTACATCAAATGGAAGAGGTAAAAAACTTTATGAACAGCCTGCCTTATGTGGAAAACTCACAATCGGTGGCAGACATGATTAAAGAAATAAACAAAGTAATAGGAG
>CAYMVE010000206.1:0-2669 GCA_964393715.1 uncultured Bacteroidales bacterium
GCCAAGTATTATGGTAAGGAGTTTTCGTTGGATCGGCTTCGTGCTCTTACCTTTACGACCAGAGAAGGCGTATCGCTTTTGGCTATCAGTGAGGCGGCCGAGGCTATCGGGTTCAAAACAGTAGGAGGACGAATCACTTTTGAGGTTTTGGAAAAAGAAGCCTTGTTGCCTTGTATTGTTCACTGGCGACAAGAACATTTTGTGGTGGTTTACCGGATAAAACCCAAAAATTTTTTCAGGAAACAAGCTCAAGTATATGTAGCCGATCCTGCCCGGGGAAAAATAAAATATACCGAAACGGAATTCAAAAAGTATTGGATAAGTACCCGTTCAAACGATGAAGAAAAAGGGGTTGTATTGCTTTTGGAACCCACTCCGGATTTCTATGCCCATAAAGCGGAGAAAAAATCTACCAAAAGTTTGAAATTTCTATTTTCCTATTTTTTGAAGTACAAAAAATTTTTCGGTCAATTATTACTGGGTCTTTTGCTCGGCAGTTTGTTCCAACTCATTTTTCCGTTTCTTACTCAAGCCGTAGTAGATACGGGCATTGCCAATAAAAATATTGCATTTATCTACTTGATACTTGCCGCTCAAATGATGCTCATTATCAGCCGAATGGCTGTTGAATTCATCCGGAGTTGGATACTCTTGCATATCAGCACCCGGATAAATATTTCCTTAATATCCGATTTTTTTATCAAACTCATGAAATTACCCATGAGTTATTTTGATACCAAACTCACCGGAGACATCTTGCAGCGTATAGAAGACCACGAACGCATAGAAAATTTTTTGACTTCTCGCACCCTCAACATCCTGTTTTCGTTTTTTACTCTGATTATTTTCGGCGTAGTGCTTTGGATGTATAGCCTCCGGATATTTTTAATTTTCTTTTTAGGCAGTTTGCTCTATACCGTATGGATATTTATATTTTTGAAAAAACGGCGTGAATTGGATTTCAAATATTTTGAAGTCAAAGCGGAAAATCAGAACAAAACCTACCAACTCATCCATGGAATGCAGGAAATAAAACTGCAAAATGCCGAAACACAAAAGCGTTGGGAATGGGAAGATGTACAAGCAGATTTGTTTCAAGTGAATGTGGCATCGCTCAAATTGCAACAAATACAAGAAGCTGGAAATGTATTGATAAACGAGACCAAAAATATAGTAATCACCGTTATTGCCGCACTATCGGTGGTACAAGGCGAAATGACTTTGGGGATGATGTTGGCCACCCAATACATTATTGGACAACTAACCCTTCCCATAGAACAAATGGTGCAGTTTATTCACGATTTGCAAGATGCTAAAATCAGTCTGGAACGTATCAACGAAATTCACCAAAAAGAGGATGAAAACCACGGCAAAAAACTACAATCGCCTCACTTGGAAAATCATAACATCACAATACAAAACCTGACCTTTCAATACGAAGGTCCTCACTCCAAAAAAGTATTGAACAACATCAATTTAATCATTCCGCAAGGAAAAGTTACAGCCATAGTAGGTGCCAGCGGAAGCGGAAAAACAACCCTAATCAAACTCTTGTTGCAATATTATCCACCCGTTGCAGGAAGCATTACGGTAGGCAACCGGGATTTACAACAAATCAACACGACTTGGTGGCGTAGCCGTTGCGGTGCCGTAATGCAAGACGGTTATATCTTTTCGGAAAGTATTGCCCAAAACATAGCCGAAGGCTTCGATACAATAGATACCGAACGGCTGAAAAAGGCGGCACAAATAGCCAATATTCACGATTTTATCATGTCTCTACCCTTAAAATACAATACAATCATTGGCAACGAAGGTCAAAACCTGAGTCAAGGACAAAGACAAAGAATTCTGATAGCAAGGGCAGTCTATAAAAATCCGGATTTCTTATTTTTTGACGAAGCCACCAATGCCCTTGACGCCAACAACGAAAAAGCCATTGTAGAAAACCTGCAAGAGTTTTACCGGGGCAAAACGGTAATTGTAGTGGCTCACAGATTAAGCACCGTAAAAAATGCCGACCAAATAGTGGTGCTGGACAATGGCAAAATTGTGGAAATCGGCACGCATAAAGAATTGACGGCAAAGAAAGGAGCCTATTATCAACTGGTAAAAAATCAATTGGAATTGGGAAACTGATATGGCAGAAAACACGGACAATATAGAATTGCGAAGCGAAAAAGTCAGAAACATCATCGGACAAATACCCCCGAGAGTAATACGAAGCGGCATTACCGTGATTTTTGTAGTAATTGCCGGACTTTTAGCAGGTTCATATTTCTTCAAATACAATTATACCATTGAAACTACCGCAATGCTCGAACAAAAAAACGACTCTACATATATATCCGTAAAAATCCCGGCAAATGAAATTACCAAAGTAAAATCCGGACACAAAGTAATTTTGACATTTGACAATATACAAAACCTTTACAATAAACGGGTGGTTACGGAAATACAAACATTGCCGACAACTATCCATATTGCCAATAACGAAGGTTATTTTACAGCAAAAATCAAACAAAAAGGCTACCTGAAAACAACGGAAAACGAAACAATAAAACTCTACGACAAAACCGAAGTAAAAGCCGAAATAATAACGGACAAAATCAGTTTTTTCAACCGAATAGTTGCTCCGATTAAAAACATAGTGAATGCAAGGAAGTAAC
>CAYMVE010000207.1:0-2667 GCA_964393715.1 uncultured Bacteroidales bacterium
ATCCGGCTATGGAATATACTTGGAAAGCAAAACGAAGGATGATGGAATGTTGTCCTACCAATACGGTTTGTTCGCTGGATCGTCCCCAAATCAAAATATCCTCGTTAGAGGGGCTCTACGAGTATGCCGCCCGAAAGGGTAAGTTGGACTACCTGCTCAAACATTGGAAAGAAGTGGCTAGGGAATTTATTGTTTTGAAATATATTCATCACCAATTTGCCGGCAATAAGTATTATAAAGCTACCGGTCCCTATAAGATTTCCCAACTCCGGAAGTTCGTAAAAACCTGGTATTACGATCAGCAAAAAGAACAAAAATATCACATTACTTACTATTACCTTACCGTAGAAATTCCTTTACCGGAAGATACCATTAGGGCTGTGTATTTTTTTACTCTCCAAAAAGTCAAAGGAGGGAAATTTATTCGATCTTTCGGATTGCATAAGTGGGATCAAAAGAATCTTTCACCGAAGATTTTAGACCACTACCTCAACGAAACTCCGATGAGGGGAGCAGGCTTTCCCGAAACACTCGGTAAGAAGTATTTGAAAACTTCTTCGTTGCCCTTAAAAGGTGACCTACAACTTCCATTTTGGAATCTTGATGGTGAGTACCACGGGTATAAACACCATACTCCCAACAGACATTGGGGGTTACAAACCAACAATGTCAATAACTTCAAAATTTATTTCCTGTTAAGTGGTCTTCAACCCAATGAGCCCAATGTAAAGGTGTATTTGTATTCTCATATTACTCACCAAAGAGTGTATGAAACCACTATGCAGGCAGACGATCAGGGACGTGTGGCTATTAACGGGCTCGACTTATCCGGCTTCGGGGAAGACTTGTTGGAAGTTATGTATGATCGGTCGGCAATAGGACAAACTTTTCAGAGCTTGGCCGATCCGTTCTTTTTGGATTTGGAAAATTTACGAGAGTTTTCTGTTTCCGTAGCAAATATTTCTTACAAGTTTCATATTTATTCCATTGACGACTTTTTTTCGGCAAATCCTTACGGTATTTCTCATCGGGATGATTTTGTCGATCAAGTAAAATCCGTATTAGAAAATGCTTGGTCTGACGAAACGTCCCTTTTCCATCCACAAAAGCAACTCTATGATGATGATCGTATTATTGATGTTTATGTTCATAATAATCAGGCTTTTAATCTTGGTTTATATCACTATGGATATAGAACAACTCCTATAACTGAGCTGGGAGGAGTGCCTTTACCTTACGAAAGTTCTTTTCATCAGTGTATTATGGTGCCAACTTTTATTTATTCTTTTGTTTCGGAAGGCGGAATCCATTACAATAACGAAACCGATGTCCTCCATTCTTCGCTCCCGCATGAGTTTTTGCATTTGGTGCAAAACTCCTATATTTATCCGGAAAACCATCCGGATTCGTCTCAACAAGCCAAAGTTGAATGGCTTACGGAAGGGCAAGCCCGTTACTATCAGACTTATTACGACTCTATCCACCACCTCAATATAGAACTCAATAATCCCGGTTCATCATACTATTACGATGTGAACAACCGATTTATCAATCACCTTGGCAATTTCAATCTCTATACTGTGTCGTACGGCTTTGCTGCATTTTGGCGTTACCTTTATTTGAAAACAGGAAACACCAACTTTATGAAAAGTGCAATGACTGCCTTTCTGCAACACTTCACCACCGACCTATACTCAATAAAGTTCCGGCTGGATACCATGATGCCATCCGGACATTCGTTTGCTAGAGAAGAAGCCGCCTTTGCGTTGGAACTCTACAAAGCCAAATACACCAACCTGTCCACCCTGTTTAGCAGTTCAGAAAGGAACTATCTGGCGGCACCGGGCTACGAAGACATCGGTTTTTCGAGTTTGCCTGCCGACCACTATCAAACTTTTACCTATTCCACACCCCACGCATTAGATATGAAACTTATTCGTATAGCCAATGTAATCGAAAGTATGAGTTTGGAATTTGATGGTGGGAACTCTTATCAAGCCTTTTATACCGTAATATCCAATCATCAAGTCCAAGGTTTGATAAAGTTACCGAACCAAAAACCGACTGAAATAGAAGCCTGTATCCCAAGTGATGTTCTTTTGGTGGTAGTCAGAAAATCAGGAGAAGGAAGTGAAAAATTTAGTATCCATATAAAACGAAACAAAATATTTTTAACCAAACGATAACGATTATGAAAAAACTAGTTACCATCTTGTTGTTTGCGGTAGTTGCAGTGGGTGGACATGCACAAATAATGATGTTTCGAGACAATTTTACTCCCACACAACGGGACAGTATAAGACGGGTTCGCCGTATTCAAAAATATACTAACCGGCTTTTTGTTTTGAAAATGATGATGGACGCCCAAAAAGGAAAAAAGATAGACACCACTAACATAAAAAACGAACAGGATAGAAAAAGAATGCGGGAATACCTCCGAATGATAAAACATCTTGACGATACGGATTTGATAGTCAATGCAAAATATTATTTTCTTGAACCTCCTCCTCGCGGTGTGGTGTATAAGTTTCGAGGTTCGTATTCCGACCCTTTTTTGCAAAAGGTCTTTCCCGATAAAAAATTCGGAGCGTGCTATTATGGTCCCAAAGAATATCCGGCTATGGAATATACTTGGAAAGCAAAACGAAGGATGATGGAATGTTGTCC
>CAYMVE010000208.1:0-2531 GCA_964393715.1 uncultured Bacteroidales bacterium
GTCAGCCAAGAGTATATTGGTATCCAAACAAAAACGCTTTCCTCACCGGACAAGTCCTTATCGAAAGTCCCGATAGTGTGGGGACAAATTCTTTTTCAGCGGGCTACGAAAGCAAGGCCATAGGAGAATATTCACAAGCACTGGGTTATAAACCTGTTGCCAAAGGTAATAATTCAACCGCCATAGGAAATTATGCTAAGGTATATGGCAATAATTCTTACGCCATAGGTAATTATACCTATGTAGCTGATAGTGGTAGTTATGCGATTGGCTCAGGAGCCCATGCTACGGGTAAATACAGTTTTGCAGTAGGTTCAATAGGAGTAGATTCGGCAGGCAATTCTACAGGTTTTACAATTGCAAGTGGAGATTATAGTTATGCTTTCGGTATGGGAGCTAAAGCAACTAATAAAGGATCATTTGCTATAGGAACACATAATATTGTATCAGGAGCTTATGGGCTAGGACTAGGTGCTGATAATATTGTAAAAGATTGGCATTCTACAGCAATAGGTTATGATAATATTTCTAAGGGTAGGAATGACATAAATATAGGAACTGAAAATATTACAGGAGATAGCAGCTTTGTTCTTAATTTTAATGGTAATTCTTTTCCATATATTGGGACTGGGATAGCAATCGGATGTTGTAATATCGCATGTGTTTACACGGGAGGAGGAGCAATGGCATTTGGTTTTGGTAATGTAGATTCCGGTATATCAAGTATTGCAATGGGAGCATTTAATAAAGTAACCGGGAATTGGTCTGGAGCTTTTGGTAGAAAAAATTATGTTTCAGGTTATTATTCTTTTGCTTTTGGGGATACTGCAAAAGTTTTAGGTAATAATTCTGTGTTGTTTAATTTAAGTGATGGAATAACCCACCAAGTAAGTGAAGACCATGTTTTTTCTATCATGGGAGCCAAAACCGGTATTGGTACGGTAAATCCCTCTCATTGGCTTACTGTAAAAACGCCAGATAACGATTCTTTAGCATTAAGATTAATAGGTCCTCACGGACAATATGGGTATGGTGCCATGCTTAATTTTGGTGATGGCAATTATGTGTATCTACAAGAATATCCGGATGATCACTTAAAAATACATGCAAATAGTATTATTATGGAGGCTGGCCATGTTGGAATCGGTACAACAAACCCGACAAACTTACTGACAGTTTACGGTTCATCTCCCAATGTGGAAATCTCAAACACAAATGAAACCGAAAGTGGTTTAATCTTTACCGATGCTCAAGCCCCTTCCACTCAATATGCCAAAATTTTATATAATTCTGCAGGAGGAAATCAACTCAGTTTTTACATCAATAATACAACACCTGGAATGGTACTTTACCCAAATAAAAACTTAAATGTCGGTGGATTATTTAGAGCCGAAGGGGCTAATTGGCCAACAACAGGAGCAGGTGTGGAAATAGCATACAATGGATCTGTAGGATTTATTCAATCTTACGATAGAGATAATTCCCAATGGAAGGATTTGGTTATAGGAGGTTATAATGTAATACCGTATGCTGACAATGCTTCTGATTTAGGTACATCATCATACAGATGGAAATCAGTGTATGCCGTAAATGGAACCATACAAACTTCCGACAAAAGATTGAAAAAAAACATTAAAAATCTACATTACGGATTATCCCAAATAATGCAATTAAGACCCGTATCCTTCAAATGGAAAAACAGTAATGATACAAGCACAAAGTTGGGATTGATTGCTCAAGAAGTATTAGACATAATACCGGAAGTAGTAGAAATCGGAAACGATCAAAATAAAACACTTGGCATCAGATACTCGGAACTTATTCCAGTATTAATCAGCGGAATACAGGAACAACAAAAAGAAATAGAAGCACTAAAAAATGAAAATCAAGCTCTTAAAAACAAATTAAAAGAAATTGATACACTAAAAGCGGAAATAGACAATTTGAAAACCATGATGAATGCAAAAAAATAAAAATCAAAAACCAATAAGCCATGAAAAAAATCAAATTATTACTGGGCACTCTGCTGGTAGGAATTAGTACATTACTAGTTGCTCAACCGCAAGCTGTGTCATACCAAGCCATCATCAGAGACGGCAGCGGAAATGTATTACAAAACCAAAACATCGTATTGCAAATTGACATTTTGCAGAATAGTCAATCAGGAACAGTAGTATATTCAGAAACTCATACTGTTACCACTAACTCTTACGGGTTGGTAAATGTCAATATCGGAGAAGGTACTCCTAACACAGGCAGCTTCGATGCTATCGACTGGGCAGCAGGACCTTATTTCCTCAAAACTTCCGTCGATTTGCTCGACGGGAACGGCTTGCAAGAACTCGGTACTCAACAAATGGTCAGCGTACCTTATGCCCTTTACACGGCAAAAGCCGATAGTGCCATTTGGGCTGATACCGCCTTGTTTGCCTCCGGAACCTCGGCTGCCGGTAACAACGGTGAAGTTCAATTCAACCACAACGGACAATTGGATGCCTCCCCTTCCCTCTACTGGGACATCACCAAAGAAC
>CAYMVE010000209.1:0-2502 GCA_964393715.1 uncultured Bacteroidales bacterium
GTATCGGTTCCCTCTTTTAATGCCTCTTGTTGGTAATAATTAATTTTCACTTCCTTATAACTTAACTTGGTTACCGTACCGGAAAACAATCCGGCATCCAGTTCGGTTTTCTTTTTATCCACCCATTGCCACTTACCTGTTTCGGCTGTAGTGTACCAACGAGGTTGTAATTCTACCGTTTCGTGTTGCATGGTGTCTATGTTGTCTCCCTCATTTAGAAAATTGGTAGGCCAATAATCGCCTCCGGCAAATTCTTTTCGGTACGGCGTAGTACGGTTCCACTGAATCGTAAGATTGTTATCTTCGTCAAAACACACATAAACTTCACAGTTAGAAAAGGTTCTAACAAATTTTACCGTATCGGGATAAGTAATAAACAATGCTTTTTTATTTTCGAACTTTTGGTATTTTTTATATTCATACATCATTGTATTTCCGGAAATATTTGTAGAAGACACTATTTTGTAAGTTAGCGTATATTCCACATGGTCCGGATTATTCCAACTCAGATGCTCGTCTTTTTCTATAAATACCGTATCTATATTCATTTCCTTCACTTTCCACCAACCTTTCAATCTTTGATTACGGCTGCGAAAACTTAAAAACGGGTCTTCTTCTCCCCTTTTGCAAGAAAAAGACAATACCACCAATAATAATCCCAAACTGATTGCTATCAATCTTTTTGTTTTCATAACAATTTATTGTTTATTCATTTTGAAATACGATTGAATGATTTGCCACGAATAAGGTCCCTGGTAATGTCGCTTGGTCACATTACATATACCATAATCATACTGGCAGCTTACAATATGGGTATCGGCATACAGAAAAATTTCTTCTCCGGGATATGTCCACCAACAATTACATCCCACAGGCCAATCCAGAGAATATCTGTATGGTTGTTTTACCAGTTCATTGCCGGAAATATCATAAATTCCGGTAAATATGCCACCTTCAATTTGTATAAAATCCTTATTTATAACCTTCCAGGAACCTTCGGCATACACAATGGTATCCGGTAAAGGATCGGTTACATCGACCGAATCTGCATAAACCGTCCATGTGTTGCCGGAACAAAAATAAAGTTGGCGATGTACGGTATCTTTCCTGTAAAAAGTATGCGATCCGGTTTTTATACCCGTCAAATTCCATGTGTGATTTTCTTTAAATGTAACATAAAATTCCGCCGGTACCGTGTAAGTAAATTTTTTGGCGTATGTTTCGCGAGATGCACCGAACATACTGTCGCTCACTATGGTATCGCCCCCTACATAATGTAATATGGAGGAGGAGAGAGAATAAATTTTGTGCTTGGTGAGATAAAATGTCGGGAAAGAAGCATAACCATCCAACGCAACCCAAGAATATACATCATTGGTATCGGTAGTATCTTGTGGATAGCCGTTCCAATAATACTCGTAATACATGTACTGACAACTATCCAACTCCATTTCTTGCACCTTCCACACTCCGGTTATCAGCTGTTCAAACTCTTGGTATTCGCTAATATCATCCGGTTTATCGGTATATTTGTTACACCCCAAAAATACCGATGCCATTACAATTGACAAATACAATAACTTTCTCATTGTTTAACAATTTTATATTCTTTTAACGGTTGATTTTTCTCATCTTGAATCTGCAATAGATAAGCCCCTTCCGGATAGTTATCAAAATGGATAAGGTTTGTCCCGGCATTCAATTTGCCGGATTGTAATACGCTTCCTGCAGAATTTATTATCTGGTAACGGCACAAAACAGGACTATCGGATGTAATGTCCAAGTTCAAAACAGAGGTAACCGGATTCGGATAAATGCTAAATTTCATGTTTTCGGATAATGTCTCGCTCAAATAGTCAGTTTGTTCATGAGTGTCGGCATAACTACCCACCCCATTGCCATTTTCCGAATCGGCCGTCGAAGAGGAAAGATAAATAATGTTTCGTTCTATTCTATTTCCTGCAGCATCATAATAATATTCCACTTCGTAAGTTTGCGAATACAAAGCAAACGAAATCATAAAAAATAATATAAAAACCAAGCCTCTATTGTGTTTCATATCTTTTTAATTTTGCTTCCAATGTTTTGTATTTTGATTCCAGTTGTTTGTATTTTTCATTCAGTTGAATCAGATACAATGTCAATTCTTCGGTTTTCTTTACCAATATTCGGGTCATATTCCCCACATCGACCCCTTCCTTGCGAATAATATCCTCGGTCGGCACATCCGGTAAATGTTTGGTGACGTACACAAAATCACGAAGCGAATCAATAGGCATTAACTCATAACCGGATTCAAAAACATAATCGGGCCATCCGTCCAATTTCACATCCAATCTTTCGGCCACAATATTTCCCTTTACCGAAAGCAAATAACCACCTACCGGATTATCTGTCCCTATCCCTACTCTGCCGTCGTTAGTTATATGAATTGCATATTTTTCAATGGCTATATTTTGTCCTGCTGAACCCGAAGGAGATACTACAAATGATAATGTTCCG
>CAYMVE010000210.1:0-2450 GCA_964393715.1 uncultured Bacteroidales bacterium
CTTTTTTGGAAAACCTGTTGACCACAGTAAATAAAAAGAATGGTGCAATAATAAAAAGCATAACAGGATTACGATATAACCTGTAAACAAAACTTTTACTGCGCGAAAAACTTTTATACTCTTCTACGGTAAGGGTTTTAACATCGCCTACACCGCGCTTGTCGAGATTGCCCACCGTTTTATGATGTATTTTGTGCTGATAGTGCCACTTGTGATAGGGCGTAAAAACTATTGCACCGGTAATGATACCGATAATTTTGTTAAGTTTTTTCGATTTAAAGAAAGAGCCGTGCCCACAGTCGTGAAAGATGATAAAAATTCGTGCCAGAAAACCGGCGGCAATAATTGACAGGCCAAGGGTAAGCCAGTAAGAGATGTTCAGACTGTATATCATAGCCACCCATAAACCGATATAGGGAACCACTGTATTTACTATTTGCCAAAGGCTTTTAGCATTGTCAGGTCTGTTGTACTTTTTTATTATGGAAATCCAATTTGATTGTTCGTTAACGGTTTCTTTCATCGATGTTAAACATTTTTTTGCCTGTTTATAATTTGGTTATTAAGTAGCGATAACCATCATTTGCTCGGCAAAACTATGTACTGACAATAAGGTGGAAAAGAAAAAGGGATAACGGTGAAGAAGTAAGGGACGAATATAAATTTTAGGGACGAAAAAGGAAATACAGGGACTAATACTACGGCTTTTCCATTAGTTTTTTAAATTCGTTAATGTATTTTTGTGATACGGGAATTGATAAATCGACGCCCTCAATAATTATTTTATATCCTTGCGAACTACCTTTAATTTCGATGATGTGATGAATATTTATTATGAAAGCACGGTGACATTGCATGATGAAATCAAACGGTCTTATAATTTCGTCCGCCTTTTTTAAAGTACTTCGTATTAACTGTTTTTTAATTTCGCTGCCACTGCGATAATAAATTTCGATATAATTGTCGGAAGATTTAATGGCTAATAATGCATCCGGTTTAACAGATAACTCATCTTTTTTATACTCCGATTCAAAATTAATTATTGCATCTTTCTGCATTTTTGTTTCCAACAAACGGTTGTTGAGCTGCTGTGCCGATTTTAGGTGAGCCTTTAGTAAGCGGTTTTGATTGATGGTGATAAGAACCGAAACGGGAAGAAATCCCAATAATATAAGTTTGGCAACATCAAAAAAACCAACATGTAACACCCCAAACAGTAAAGTATATATAAGAAAGTCGCTGGCTGAAATGGTGAGAAGCATCCAAATATTCCATACAATCTCACGTTTGATGTTCCAACTGCTACTGACAAATATTTTTGGAAAAAGACTGGGTAGAATTATCAAATTAAAACTAAGCACCAAAAATGTGGAAACAAAAAGGCCGGCAATTAAATAAAATATTTCCCTGGATGAAAAGTCGCGTATATCAATGGGCTGAAAAAGCAACAAAAATGCCAGTACGCCAAGACTGATAAACAAAATTAATTTGGCATTATATCGTAAATCCTCATTAAAAGGGTAGGGCTTTTTTAAAAATTTTAACATGATTTTGCATTCATCTAATCCCGATTTTCCATTGGCAAAGTTAAACAATAAAGTGCAAGGTAATGCCTTAGTGCTCTTTATTAACACTTACATTTGCAAAGCTGCAAGGATTAAGAAATAATCGAGCCTCTATTATTTAAAAACCGGTTTTTTATCGGCAATATCAATAGGAGCAACATACAATTATGGCACTTAACAAAATGTTAAAAGACAAACGAATTTATGTAATTTTCAGTATTACACTTATAGCCGTAATGGGTGTTGCAAGTCTTACACCTGCATTTCCGAAAATTTCAGTGGCACTTAAAATTAACAAAACCGAGGTTGCCTTATTAATAAGTGCTTTTACGTTTCCCGGTATTTTTTTAGCTCCGCTTACAGGAATAATTGCCGACCGGTAGGGAAGAAAACGAGTGCTTGTGCCTTCTTTGTTTCTTTTTGCCATAGCGGGATCAGCCGGATTTTTTATTCATAGTTTTCACACATTGGTTATTTTGCGAATATTACAAGGTGTTGGAGCCTCCTCGTTGGGCTCTTTAAATGTAACCTTAATCGGTGACTTTTTTAAAGGACAGGAACGTCCACGTGCCATGGGCTATAATGCAAGTGTACTGAGTATATTCACAGCACTTTATCCTCTGGTGGGTGGTTTTATGGCCGGCTTTGCCTGGTATTATCCTTTTTTGCTCCCTTTGCTGGCAATTCCTGTGGGACTTATTGTAATTTTTGGCCTTGATGAACCTTTGTTTGTAAAAGCGCCCAATTTTTTGCACTATTTAAAAGCGGTTTCCAAAAGCGTTTTTAAGCAAGAGGTGATTGCAGTTTTTATTCTCAGTATTCTGACTTTTATCATCCTTTATGGTGCCATATTAACTTACATCCCTTTTTTGTTAAATCAAAAAT
>CAYMVE010000211.1:0-2410 GCA_964393715.1 uncultured Bacteroidales bacterium
AACCCGGCTTCTTATGGCGGTAAGGTGCGCTACCGCTGCTAAATCCATTATTTCTTGGATACCGCTACTTGCCAAAAAGGCAAAGCCAGTTTGTCTGGTGGCATAGATATCGCTATGATCCCCAAAAATAGACAACGCATGTGCAGCCACACTTCTTGCACTCACATGAAATACTCCCGGCAACAATTCTCCGGCAATTTTGTACATATTGGGAATCATCAACAATAGCCCTTGCGATGCGGTAAAGGTCGTAGTCAGCGCTCCTGCCTGCAAAGATCCGTGAACAGCACCGGATGCTCCGGCTTCCGATTGCATTTCCACTACTTTTACAGGTTCGCCGAAAATATTCTTTCTTCCGTGTGAAGCCCATTCGTCAACATATTCGGCCATGTTTGACGAAGGAGTAATGGGATAAATTGCAGCTACTTCACTGAAAATGTATGCTATATGTGCTGCTGCGTAATTCCCGTCACAGGTAATAAATTTCTTATCTTTCTTCATTTTCTATGATTTTTTTGCAGTGTAAATTTAATATATTTTTTTTCTACTTCGGATGATTTATATCTTTTTCGAAAAAATAATTGAGAAAGAAATAGCATCTTAAAAAATATTCGGGAAATCAGTATTTATCAGATATGGTCCCCTTTAACATAACAACCCCAAAAACTTACCGGTTCAAATATTTAACCCCTCTTACCGAAAAACCGTGGTGCTTGTCACAAACATTTAAGCCTACCGAAGCATTATTGGCATTCAACAAAAAATACCATGCTTTCTTTTGACTCAATTCGTCCGACAACCACCAATATCCTTCTTCGCCCACAGCGGAAAATTCTCCGGATACATCACAATAACCGGCAGGGATAAGCCTCAACTCTTTCAAACGGTTACCTACAGCATTTTTTCCAAACTCCGTACATTTTTCAAACCGGTTCCAATCTTCCACCGAAGGAAGTTGCCAGCCTTGCGGTAAGATGCCGGAAGTTGCGGCATACCAGTTGTATAACAATCCGTAAGAGGCTATATATTTATCGGCATCGTAAACTTTCCGGTAAGCTACGGTATCCGCATCCCATCTCTCTTTTCCGTAATGCAACGGCACTCCAGAACGGGTCTTTGTCACACGCAAATTATCCACCATCCACAACATATTACACACTTTCATTATTGCGTATGAATTTCCGTCTGCATCAACACATTCATCAAAATAAAATTCCACAACCGTATCTTGTTCCGGCACCAATGGCACCACAGTTTTCATATTGGAAGCAAAAGCTTCTATAAACAACAATTGTCCTTTTTCGTACCGCAAGGTATCTCCCGCTGCAATAGCCATCTTTTCCCCTCCGTTTTTATAACTTCTTTTCTTCTTTTTCTCACTGGAAGCCAAAACAATCTTTCTCGTATTTCTAAGAATTACATCCGTTTTCGTATCATAATTTCTTACCCATACCGAATCAATATGATTTGACTTCCCGGAAGGAACCAAATCAATGGTAATCGACTGAGAAAAAACCACATCACTCAACAGCAACCCTATTAACCATAAAAAACGCATATTCAAAATTTATAAATAAGTCCGTTCTTCAAAAAATAAACAGTTGCCGGAACATCCACCGGCAAAAAAGTATCGTAAATAATCTCAAAATCGGAAAAAAATGAAAACCCAGAACGAATAGCAAGCGAAACTCCCGTATTGTTAAAAATCCTGTAATTCTTCGTTTCGGCAAACAATGGCTGATAATAAGTAGTGGTATAAAAAAAGAGGTCTCCGAACAATTTGGCTTGAAACGATAGATAAGAATTACCACGAACCCAATTGTAGCTCGCTGTATCGCCTTTAAAAATTTCATACTCGTACATACCCCCCAACCCCACATTGACACGGACTTTCTGTTTCAGCAATGGAGAAAATCGCACGCCGCCTCCGGACAAAAACCTCTTGTCTATCTTCCGTATCGCATCAAATTGGAGTTGCTCAAAAACTTCCGCGTACCACCTGTCATTGGGTGTCAAACGAAAATTATAGCGAATGTGCTCATAGCCTTTGTTCACCAAATCCGTTTTTTCGGCTTTTTGCAACTTGACATTCCCGATAAAATACCACTGGTGCCTATCTTTTATTCTTAACACATTAAAATCAAAAGCCGTATTCCAAATGCGTTTGGTGTTTTGCACCAAGGATAACGAAGCTTTGATATTTCCATAAACACCAGATCTGTCGGCATCTAAGCGTTTTCTTTCTATATTGACCACTTGTGACTGGGCAATACCACAATAGAACATAAACAACCCAAAATATAAAAAGAATCTGATCATTCTCTTTTTTGGGGAACAAAGTTAGGAAGAAAAACCAAAAGGAAAGAAAATTGTGCCCGGAACAGGACTCGAACCTGCACGGTCTTGCGAC
>CAYMVE010000212.1:0-2407 GCA_964393715.1 uncultured Bacteroidales bacterium
CCGAGTTTTATGCCCAAGATGATAATAAAGAAAAATTTGTAAGAGATTTTGTTAAAGCTTGGGTAAAAGTAATGAATTCCGATAGATTTGATAAGATGTAAAAATTTGAATGATTAAATATAAAATGTTAACAAAGGCTATGCATAACGCAGATAATGATGATAAAAATATTATTCTAACTTAATTGGGAGGCAAATACCCGTTTATGTATAGCCCCACACTATGTATGTTTATAAAAAGATTGAAAAGAGAGATGTTTTCGTCACCAATAAAACAAAATTATGAAAATAAAAAAATATCTATTGTTTTTATATCCATGCTTTTTTTGATTTCAACGATGATAGCTCAAACAAAGAGATCAATAGAAGGAAATATGGACCACCTACCTGTAAAAGAATATACACTTGTATTAAAACAAGAAAAAGTAAACAAAGCAGGAAAAGAAGTAATGGGCATGATTATCAACGGAACTATTCCCGGACCAACCTTAGAATTTACAGAAGGGGAATATGCTGTTATTTATGTAAAAAATGAAATGGATGCAAAAACCTCTATTCATTGGCATGGCCTGTTACTTCCAAACTTTTATGATGGAGTACTTTATCTAAACACACCACCTATAGAACCCGGCCATACATTTTAATATGAGTTTGCTATCAAACAATCGGGTACATATTGGTATCATGGACACACAATGTTGCAAGAACAAGTTAGCGTTTACGGGACCATTGTAATTCACCCCAAAAAAGAAACTTTGAATTATGATAAAGAATTAGTATTAATGCTTTCCGATTGGACAAATGAAAACCCCATGAGTGTTTTAAAAAATCTTAAACGGGTAAACGACTGGTATAATTATCGAAAAGGCACATCAACTCCTTTGGCACAAGTTATTAAAAGAGGAACTTTGGGAGCTCAACTCAAGTTTTGGAAGCAACGAATGGAAGGAATTAATATAGCAGATATATATTATCCGGCATTTTTAATTAACGGAGAAAAATCGAGACCTTTGCAAAAACAGTTTTTTTCGCTTGGAATGAATTTTTTGATTTTTTCATCTCAAAAGCTGAGCTCCGCTTTCCGATTTTAAGGTATAAGTCTAATGTAATTGATGTGTTTTTTTGCTTTTTGGTTCATTTTTTCCGTTTTTCTTGTTTTTAGGGCATAGTTTGCCTGTTATTTTTACCAAACTATGCCTTTTTGCATAACCAATCCCGGTGCCCGCTTCAATTTATAAGCAATGGCCTCATTGATTTGATTCAAAAAAGTATTTTTCCTTGTAGCTTTCTTGACTACAAAATAACTACTGAAACTCATTTGTCCTATCATTTTATTCATGCAACAAAAATACAAAAAAACATCAAACAAATGGTGTTATAAAACTAAAAATCAAACGATTAAATGAGATTTTGCCTTGCAAAGGTCTCCGATTATGAAAAATTTACTAAATTTGTTCTCACTAAATAACCTTACACCCTTTTGGAAATACTACTAAAAAATTCATCAAACAATGAGAAAAATATTTTTCATTTTCATTTCCATTATCTGCTGGATACACACAAACGCAGAAAATCGTGATTCTACCGCAGTTCATGTGGCGGATGTATATTATGAGGTGTTGGGAGCTAATCAGATATTGTCTTTCAATACGGAGTTTTTTTTCACAACAATAATAAGCAAGAATTTTCTCCTTCGATAAGATTGTCTGCATTTTCCACCTTTCGGCCATGGCATTTGTATTCATATTCGATTTCCGCAAGAATGAATGTTAAATTAACTCCTCAAATATTGCCGTTTATAGAAATAGGAGGAGGGAATTATTATGAGATAGAGACTTGGACGCCTCACGGTAACGACCTCTTGGTTTTGAAAGATCCGGGATTTTTCATCGGGATTGGCTCTAAATTTTATGTATGGAAAAAGTTGATGTTGTCTCCGGAATTTTACATGATACATCACAAAGGAATTATAACTGATGAATCCGGATTGAAGCCTTTTTTCGGTTTGTCTGTTGGCACAGCGGTGTACGATAAAAAAGAACACTATGATGATGAAATTTATAAGAAAATCACATCGTATAAAAATTATGTTACGCTAAACTTAGTGAATTTCTTAGGATTTTATTTTTCATATCAAAGGTTGGTGTATAATTCAAAAATTATTTCATTTTATCCCTCTTTGGGTATCAAGGTTTCTTTTATGTCATATATTACTCCGGAGAGAGTTCCTTTTGCCGGTGTAGGAATTAAACTTAATCCTTACAAACGTTTTTATATTACTTATTCATTGAATAAGGATTTGGTTTCCGGTACTTGGGCTACATTTCGAATAGGGGTACATGTGGCACAGAATATCGGGATAGCATACAAAAACATATTACCTATAGACGGCTTTACAAAAAGCGCTT
>CAYMVE010000213.1:0-2371 GCA_964393715.1 uncultured Bacteroidales bacterium
TTCAAAGCATTGATTAGAATAGATTTTCCGGCTCCGGTTTCACCCGTAATTACGGAAAACCCTTTTCCAAAATTAATCTCTTGGTTTTCAATGAGTATATAGTTGGATATGGATAACGATTTCAGCATTTCCTTATGGTTGTTTTCATATTGCAAAGTAAATAAAAAACCGGGTAGTCCGGATAAAAAAATCGTCCGGATTTGTTATAAGTTCTCGAAAGGGTGGTTATTATTGACAAACCTTATTTATTTTTGTTCCCTATGGTATGGCATACGGGATAATTGAGTACCTTTGTGTCCTGTTGGATAACAAATACTTTTTATGAAACTTAACGAGCTAACGGCAATAAGTCCTATTGACGGAAGGTATAGATCAAAAATCGAACAATTGGATAAGTTTTTTTCCGAATATGCCTTGTTTAAATACAGGGTACGGATAGAAGTGGAATATTTTTGTGGTTTATTGACTTTGGGACTTAAAGAATTGTCGGGATTTCCGAAGGAAAAAAAGCGTGAGGTAAGAAAAATTGCCGATAGTTTTAATTTGAAGAAGGCCCAAAGAATAAAGGAGATAGAAAAGATAACCAATCACGACATTAAAGCCGTTGAATATTATTTGAAAGAGGAGTTTGACAGGTTGGGAATAGGAGACTACAAAGAGTTTATACATTTCGGGCTTACTTCGCAAGACATTAACAACACTGCGTTTCCTTTGTTGCTGAAAGAGTTTGTCCGGGAGGAGTTTTTGCCGCAACTCAATTCCTTGAAAGGAGTGCTGAACGAACTGGCGGCTAAGTGGTCAAAAGTGCCGATGTTGGCTCATACACACGGACAGCCGGCATCACCTACGGTAATGGGTAAAGAAGTAAAGGTTTTTGTAGAGCGATTGGAAAATCAAATGCAATTGTTGGAGGAGGCTGTTTTTTATGCCAAATTTGGCGGTGCAACGGGTAATTTTAATGCTCATTATGTGGCTTATCCGGAGGTGGACTGGGTGCGTTTTGCAGACAAATTTGTGTCGGATTTGGGACTTAAGCGATTGCATTATACTACTCAGATAGAACATTATGACGGACTGGCACACATACTGGATACTTCAAAAAGAATAATGAATATTTTGTTGGATTTGTCGCGAGATATGTGGATGTATATCAGCATGAATTATTTTAAGCAGCGCATAAAAAAAGGTGAAGTGGGTTCGTCCGCTATGCCTCATAAAGTAAATCCCATAGATTTTGAAAATGCCGAAGGAAATATAGGTATGGCAAATGCTATCTTTGAACATTTGTCCGCCAAATTGCCGGTATCCCGCTTACAGCGAGACCTTTCCGATTCTACCGTGCTTAGGAATATCGGTGTGCCGTACGCGCATTCCATAATTGCCATAGAGTCGTTAAAAAAAGGATTGGGAAAATTACAAATTAATGAGCAAGCCATGCGTGATGATTTGTCCGACAATTGGGCGGTAGTGGCGGAGGCCATTCAAACGGTATTGAGAAAAATCGGCTACCCGAAACCTTACGAGGCTTTGAAAAAATTGACAAGAACCAACAAAAAAATAACGGCAGAAACTATTGCAACTTTTATTGATTCCTTAAATGTAAGCGATAAGTTGAAAGAAGAGTTAAAGAAAATAACTCCATTTAATTATACCGGAAAAACGGACATCAAATGATAAAAAATGCTATTCGTATTCTCAGTCTTGTAAAATCTTATTGGAAAGAATTGTTATTAACCATTGTTTTCAAATTTCTTTCCGTTATTTTTTCACTATCATCCATTACGATGATTCTGCCTTTTCTGTCTATTCTGTTTGAAAAACAAAAACTGGTTACGGAACCGGTTCCGTTTGCATTGTCTGCCGATGCCTTGCAACATAATTTCAACTATTATATAAGCCAACTTATCATTACAAAAGGAGCAGCCTTTGCTATTGCAGTGGTGAGTGTGCTTATCGTTTCATTTACTTTTCTCAAAACCTTTTTTCATTTTCTTACCGTTTATTTTACTTCTCCGGTGAGGATGGGGGTGGTTGAGGATTTAAGGAACAAACTGTACAGGAAGATTTTGGATTTGCCGGTATCTTTTTACTCCAATGAGCGCAAAGGTGATTTGATAACTCGCATAACCAGTGATGCACAAGAAATAGAAATATCCGTAATGAGCTCGCTGGAAATGCTTTTTTTTCATCCGATTACGATTATCGTTTATGTAGCCAGTTTGATATGGATTAGTCCCAGACTTACCTTGGTGGTTTTCTTGATTATTCCTTTTATTGTGTTGATTTTGGGAAATATAAGCAAGGTTTTACGAAGAAGGGCCAGACAGGGGCAAAGGCGTTTAAGTTCCGTGATTACCGTAATGGACGAAAC
>CAYMVE010000214.1:0-2366 GCA_964393715.1 uncultured Bacteroidales bacterium
AACTACCTCTATTTTCTGTTGCTCCAGATATTTTTTTATATTATCGTATTCCATAGCGTGGTATTTTTTATATGTTCTACGCTCCAAAATGCTCTTTTATAATCGCCCGCACCTGTTCCGCCGTAATGGAACTTACACAATTGTCCGTATCGGTAGGACGGCATGTCTCATTTACCACATAGCGGGCATTTTTGCCAATGGGCGCCCAACGACGGGGAAAAATCGGTCTTTGGGGCGAAAAAATTCCGACGGTAAATTTTCCCAAAGCCGCCGCAATATGCAGAGGTCCGGTACTACCGGCAACAATCCCATCGGTTTTGGAAATAAAATAAATAAACTGCTCCAAATCAAAAATACCGGTTACATCTGTAAGTTTATCGCCATACAGCTTTGCAAAATCTTTGAGCAGTTCACCTTCCGCTTTGGTACCGGTCAAGAAGATTTTATACTTGCCTTCCGGCAGCAATTCCAACAAGGCGGCAAAATTGTCCAATCCCCACTCTACCGCACTTCCTTTGGATTTGGGATGAATTATCAAGTTAATCCGAGACGCATCTATAAAGTCGTCTATTTTTACTTTGTCATCATAATACGCAACCGTTTTTCGTTCTTCCGACAAATTGGGCGGAAGCAGATCGTAATACTCGGGAATATCTTCTAACGGCGGAACTTTTATCTTAAAAGGTTTCAGCAATTTAATGTTGAGTTGTGCTTCGTGAAGAGAGGAGTTCTTACGGGAAAAATGTACCAGCCTATTGCAAGTGAACCAATGATAAAAGCGGTGCGAAGTACCGATGCGTAACGGAATACCGGCCCGCTTGCAAATACGGGCAATCTCTTTGCGCGGAAACACATGCACCACCGCATCAAAACCAAATGAGCGTATATAACCGGTCGCTTCCGTCTCCGTCATTTTTGCTATTTCGTCATAATTCAAAAAACCTCTTATGTTTTTGTTCAGCCGGACAAGCGGTTCGGTATAGGTTTTGCCCAAAAAATAGATTTGTGTTTCGGGAAATTTTCTTTTGAAAATTCCAATCATGGGAAAAGTAAGCACAACATCACCGATATTATCGGTGCGGCTAATAAGTACTCTTCCGGGTTTTTTCATGTCATTATCTAATCAGGTAAACAAATCCTTTCAAAATTTCGTTACCATTTGCCGTATTCTCCAAGATGTAATAGTACACGCCGTTGGTCATTTCCACACCGGCAGCGGTTCTGCCGTCCCAATAAGGCCGCTTTGAGGTTATTTGATATACTATTTCGCCGTAACGGTTAAAGACGGATAAGGTATAAGTATCGTTGCCGTTGGTTTTTATTTCAAAATAATCGTTCATTCCGTCTCCGTTAGGAGTAAATATATTGGGTGCTTTCAGGATGTTTTCCACCGGTAAGGTTTTGACTACCTCAACCTCGCAATTATAAGCAACCTTCTGTATCAAAGTCACCTGCTTGTCTCCGTAAGTGTGAAACGAATAAAAAAACCGGTAAGTGGTATCCTCAAAAAGTTCTCCGTCCATATTCCAACTAAAAATGCCATTGGTATCGGTAGCCACAAAGAAAAATTGAGACGACGGCAAATTACTATTATCTATCAGAAAGTCTATGCCGGCAGTATCCTTAATCGTAATATAATCTGGCCGCACCACCGTATCGGCGTTGGAATTCGTATATAAAACTACGGCGGAAACCGTGTAAGTACCCGTATCGGAATAGACATGCGAAACAACCGTATCGGCCAACACCATCGTAGTATCACCCAAAAACCAAGTAATCTGCTGTACCGTATCTTGTGAACTATGCGATAACACAAAAGTTACCGTATCACCCACACAAAATACCGTGGAGTCCAAAGCATAAAAATTTGGCTGAGAAAGAGCGGAAAAACTTAACACCCCAAACCATATATGTATTATCCAATTCTTCATTGTTTTATTCAATCGTTGCAAAAATACGGAAATTCTGTCGTAAAATCTTGGTAAAGATACAATAAATTTAAAGAAGATAAATTTCTTTCTCTATAAGTTTATTTTTACTATCTTTGTCAAGTCAATCAAAACTCGAACTAAGAAATGAAAAGAATATTGTTACTCACGGTATTAATGTTGTTGTTTTTCGCAGACATTTATGCTCAACAAGTAGTTATCAGTGAAGACAATAACTATGTGTCACCGTCAAATAATGCCTTATTGGATGTACATTCGACAATGCATAACAAGGGAATTCTTATCCCAAGACTATCCAGTGCACAACGACTATCCATTCCAACAACCTCTTCGGATTCCGGATTGGTAGTATATGATGTTACTACCCAGTCATTTTGGTATTGGAATGGGAATCAATGGGAAGAAATTGCAGATAAA
>CAYMVE010000215.1:0-2352 GCA_964393715.1 uncultured Bacteroidales bacterium
TCGTGGAGGTTTTTGGTAATCAAGAGCAAGCTGGCAAAATCATTTTCTTTGACGCTTTTCCCATAGGTGCGCCGAGTATTGAGCCTGATGTGATGAATGTTCATTATCCGGATTATTACAATAAGGATAATGTTCCGCCCACGGATTATCAAAATCCTAATCCCATATTCTTTCTGACGGTCAAGGGGAAGTTCCGTTTTGTCATTGGCTCAAAGCATGGAAGACTGGAGGATTTCAAAATCAAAGGCAAGACAATTGCTGAGTGGCTTACCGAGGCATTGAAAAATCACGGCATAGGCGCCAAAACTGCCGTTGGCTATGGACGGATGATTTCAGATAAAACTAACCCCTAACCTTATGCTCATCAACTTTACCAATCATCCGTCGGACAAGTGGTCCAGCGACCAGATGAAAGCTGCCAGAAAGCAATACGGCTATGTAGTGGATTACCGTTTTCCGGAAGTGCCGCCCGAAGCCGGCGAGCAGGAGATAAAAGACATGGCGGAGCCTTATTTTTCCATGATAGCGGCAGCTATTGACAGCTGTGCCAACGAACCGCATCCCGTAGCCGTACACATACAAGGAGAATTTACTTTGGTTTACCGGCTGGTGTCCTTGCTCAAATCCAGCGGAATCACCTGTGTAGCCAGCACCACCCGCAGGATAGTGGAAGAACACAGCGACGGCACCAGAACCTACAAGTTTCAATTCGTAAAGTTTAGAGAATATGTTTAATAAATTGTCCAAAGATCAAGAATTAGCCATAAAGAATATCAATGAATTTTTGGATTCGGATGAGCATCAGGTTTTCATACTTACCGGACCTGCAGGTAGCGGCAAGACCACTATTATCAGTCAAATCATTAAAGAAAACAGTAATCCTTACCGCAAGTTTGTGTTGCTGGCTACCACCGGCAAAGCCGCTTCCATTATCTACCGCAAAACCGGCATTCCTGCCCAAACCGTGCACAGTACCATTTATGTACCCGACAACAACTTTGTAGATGAAAAAACCGGGCATATCCGCTTCAAACTCAAAGATATTTCGCCCCCGGACAATACGATTTATATTGTAGATGAGGCTTCTATGATGAAAGCCCAAGGTACCAGAGATTATTTTATTAGTTTTGGTACGGGCAATACTTTGTCCGATTTTTTTTATTACATAGGTAACAGCAAAGTAATTTTCATCGGCGACCGCTATCAATTGCCTCCTGTCAAAGAAGACTTTTCTGCCGCTCTACATCCGGAATTTTTGCAAAAAGAATTCGGGAAAAAGACGATGTCTTTCGAACTGAAAAATATACACCGTTACCCCAAGAATTCGGGTATTTATTTGTTGTCCAAACATTACCGTCATCTCATCAATAATGATTCTACACATAAAACTACTTTTAAAAAATCAAGTGATGTCATTGATTATACGCAACACGAGTGGAAAGATTTTACAAAATCTTATATCGATTATATTTTGAAAAACGGTTTGGGTTCTTCGGTAATTATAGTGCCTAGAAACAAGTTGGCCCAACAGTACACTCATGCTATCCGTGAAAATATTTTTATAGCCAAAGAAAGAAAAGGTTGTCTTTTTGCTTTTTTAAGGTTTTTGGGCATCCGCTTTACAAAAAAAGAAGAACAAGTTATGCACACCAAGATAGGCAAAAGTTCCGAAGTGCCGCTTTTGGCAGGCGAACCCGTAATGGTGTTCAAAAACAATTACAAATACAACTTAATGAACGGCGACAGAATTTATGTACATAAAATTTTGGAAGATAATATAAGAGTTGAGAGATTACCTTTCACCTACATGCGGGTTGTATTTAGAAACACTCCGGATTATGAACAAGGAATAACCAAAACCTTTGAAACTTATGTCCTCAAAGATTTTATATTTAAGGAAAATGCCTTTTTGGAAAAAACCGATACACAAAAAATAATGATTTATTTGTCTTACAAGGCCCGTGAGCGGAGAAATAAAAACCACTTTTTAAACTACAAAGAACATTTAATGGAGTTGATGAAAAAAGATCCGTATTTTAACGCACTTTTGGTAAAACATGCTTATGCCATTACTTGCCACAAAGCCCAAGGAGACGAATGGGACGAAGTGTTTTTGCATATAGAGCACTTCAAAGAACATGATTACCGCTGGTTGTACACGGCCCTAACACGAGCCGAAAAAAAGGTGCATCGTTATTTTAATTATGTAAGGTGGTAATTATGGTAACTTTCTTTTGGGTGGAGATAACGGCCGGTTCCGGAAATGGGGAGCGTATGAAAGAAAATGAACAAAAAACCGGAAAAACACCTTGCATTTTCAAAAATTAGCGTATATTTGTCAAGTAAGTTCTT
>CAYMVE010000216.1:0-2331 GCA_964393715.1 uncultured Bacteroidales bacterium
TTGTTTGCAGAGATTTATAACTTAAACAATTTTGCATTGGAGTATAAAATAACCCAATTGAATAATGCTTCTCCCATAGAGATGTATTTTGACAAGGATGTGAAAAAGTGGATTGCGTTTTATTTGAAACAACGACCTCAATTGACGAAAAAGATTGTGGAACTGTCGGAGTTTTATTTTCCGATTTTTGAAAAAGAATTAGATAAATATCAACTTCCGTTGGAACTTAAGTATATTCCCGTAATAGAATCGTCGTTGAATCCCAATGCCCGTTCACGCTCGGGCGCCGTAGGATTGTGGCAATTCCTGTATGAGACGGCTAAGTTGATGAATTTGCATATTTCGTCCTATACGGACGAGCGGAAAGACCCGTATAAATCTACCGAAGCCGCTTGCAATTATTTCAGGTTTCTTTACGGTTTGTTTGATGATTGGTTGTTGGCAATTGCGGCTTACAACGGAGGTCCTACTACCGTTAAAAAGGCGATACAAAAGGCGGGTGGAGAAAAAAGTTTTTTTGCCATACGCCCTTACCTGTCTGAGGAAACACGCAATTATGTCCCCAAATTTATAGCCGCTGCTTATGTGATGAATTTTTACCGTGATTTTGGAATTATTCCGGACACCAATGTAATATCGTATTTTGCCACGGATACCATTATGACTCAAAAAGCGGTAAGATTTTCGGTGCTCTCAAAATACACGGAGGTACCGTTAGATGTGCTCAAATTTCTGAATCCCGTGTATTCCAAATCATATAAGCCTTATACGGAAAAGCCGGAAAGAATAATATTGCCTAGTAATGCCGTAAGTAAATTTATTAAGAATGCCACCAACATATACTTGGAATCGGCATCGGGCAGATCCGAATGGATACAGTCGAAAAAAATAAAAATCATTCATATAGTGCAAAAAGGTGAATATATGCATTTGTTGGAAATAAGGTATAAAGTACCGGCCGAGAAAATCCGGCAATGGAACCACTTGCAGTCCGATGTGCTGTTTACCAACCAAAAACTGTTAATCTGGGTGGACGAAGATGTGGCACGCATGCTGAACGAATAATACCTCAATGGAATGAAATATACTTTGGACGAAATAGCGGAAATAACGGAGGGCACCCTTATCGGTAGTCCTACCATAGTAATTACTTCCGTAATTATAGACAGCCGGAAACCTGCTACCGACACTTCTTCCGTTTTTGTAGCACTTAAAGGAGAAAATAACGACGGACACAATTACCTGAAAAAAGTATATGCCTCCCACACCCGTAATTTTTTGGTGGAAAGACTGCCCGAAGATTATGAGGTATCCATGCCGGATGCCAACTTCATTGTAGTTGAGGACACTTTAAAGGCATTGCAAAAATGGGCTCGTTATCATCGTAACCTTTATGATTATCCGGTAATTGCCATTACGGGAAGCAACGGCAAAACCGTTGTAAAAGAATGGTTATATCAAGCTTTGCGTGAAAAATACCACATTGTACGCAGCCCAAGAAGTTACAATTCGCAAATAGGAGTACCGCTGTCTCTTTTTTTGTTGGGACAAGAGCATAATCTGGCTATAATAGAGGCCGGCATTTCCCAACCCGGAGAAATGACGGTGCTGCAAAACATGATAGAGCCGGACATCGGAATTTTTACCAATATCGGAGATGCACATCAGGAAAACTTTTCGGATTTAAAATCGAAGGTAGAAGAAAAATTAAAGTTATTTACAGCCGCCGAAGTAATCATTTACAATCGTGATTACAGGATAATAGACGACAAGATTAGTAACCTTAAAGCTTTTGAGGACAAAAAATTGTTTTCGTGGTCCACCAAGTTTCCATCCGTGCTATCTGTCCGCAACAAGAAACAGGAAGGCGGAAAAACCTATTTTACAGTCGTTTACCACAACAAAGAATATGCTTTTGTTTGTCCTTTTGCAGATGCCGCTTCTTTCGAAAATGTGATGCATGTAGTGGCATTGATGTTTTATCTGGGGTTGGACTACGAATACATTAAGTCCAAAGTAGCCATTTTGACACCGGTAGCTATCAGACTCGAAATGAAAAAGGCCATAAACGGTTGTGTGCTTATCAATGACTATTACAATTCCGATATAAATTCCATATCCATAGCCCTGGATTTTTTGCATGCTCAAAAAAAATTTGAAAAGAAAACACTGATACTGTCGGATGTGCTTCAAAGCGGCAAGAATGAGTTTTTGTTGTACAAGGATATAGCCGGATTGGTAAACAATAAAGGAGTTACCCGGTTGATAGGAATAGGTACAGCCATCGGACAGTATGCGGAATTGATTGAGGGGAAAAAATATTTTTTCAAA
>CAYMVE010000217.1:0-2292 GCA_964393715.1 uncultured Bacteroidales bacterium
CAACCGCCTCATGCTGATTTTTATGCAAGCGTTACAACTATATGTGCCGGCGACACCGTATATTTTTACTCCACATCGGAATATGCAGCCGGTTATCTGTGGATCTTCGAAGGAGGAACCCCCTATTATTCCATAGAAGCCACTCCCCAAGTAACCTACTCCACCCCGGGATACTACGATGTCACCCTGATAGTTACCAACCAAATAGGCAGTGACACCCTAGTCGTACCCAACATGATTTATGTAGAAGGCAAGCCCATTGCACAATTTTCGGCATCACCCACAGAAGGAGCACAGCCGCTGGAAGTCACTTTCAGCAATGCTTCGGTAAATTCATATAACTACCATTGGGAT
Source organism: uncultured Bacteroidales bacterium (assembly GCA_964393715.1). GTDB lineage: Bacteria > Bacteroidota > Bacteroidia > Bacteroidales > JALTDM01 > JALTDM01. Next base: position 355 of record CAYMVE010000217.1, read on the forward strand.
TTTGGAGACGGAACAACCTCTTCGGAAATAAATCCCGTACACATTTACAATGTGGTTGCCTCTTACAATGTTACATTGATTGCAGGTAATAATTCATGCCCTTCGGACACGCTAACCAAACAGGACTATATAACGGTATATACCGATGTGGACGAGACGGAACACCAAGCAGCAACAACCGTGTATCCGATTCCGGCACATAATTTCATTACAGTACAAACCAACTCATTGGAAATAAATAAGCTATCCATTATCAATTCCAACGGAAAAACCGTATTGGAAATAAACAATTTTCACAATCGTAAAACCATAGACCTGACGGAGCTCACAAACGGATGGTATTATATAATCTTATGGAACAAGAATAATTTACAAGCCGGTACGGTAAAAATCATTAAGCAATAAGCATATAAAGAAACTATAATCTTTCAGTATTTTAGGAAAAATCAATTACTTTTGTAAAAAAAATCAGGCCATGAAGCAATATTTTACCGTATTTGTATTCTTTATCTCATTGTTTGTTCACCTATCGGCACAAGACCTGACGAAAGAAGAAATAAAAAAAGAATTGGATCTGATTGAAGGAAACCTGATGAAAGCAAGAACTCGAGTGGACAACCTTTGCAATAACCCCTCAACCGCACAAAGAGCATCCAGCTGGTACCTAAAAGGATATGTCTATACCGAAATATCCAAATCGGAAGTCTTTTCTTCACAAGTATCCGAACCGGCCAAAACCGCACTCGAAGCCATAAAAAAAGCCAAAGAATTGGATAAGACCAAAACCTTTTACAGCGACATACTTAATGTATTTTTTGACTTGACACCACTCCTTTACAACAAAGCAATCATAAATTACAACAACGGCATCCAAACAAAAGATCAAAGCAAAGCGAAAAAATACTTTGAAAATGCCGCTTATTATTTCGAATTGTTTTTTGACGCATACAACAACTTGGGAACAGACAAAAACTTTATAGACTCCAAATACAAAATAAAAACCAATAAAGCCTACTACTATTATGCTTATTCACTCTATAAAACAGGACAATACGAAAAAGCCGGTGTCATTTTCAAGAAAATAGTCAACCCCTCCAACCCCACAGGCGTGGAACGCGAAAAATCAAACCCGTTAGCCTATAATTATTATTCCGAATACCTCGAAAAACAAGGAAATATCAAAGAAGCCATCGACCTAATGATAAGAGCCAACGAGATATGGCCGGAAAACAAAGACATCACCATAAACACAATAGCGTTATTAAACAAATACAAAAAAACCGACGAATTAATAAAATTCATAGACAAATTGGGCAACGACATAAACGATGTAAAACTGCTCAATGTAATGGCACAAAGCTACAGAGGAATAGCCAAATCTCTGTTTGATAACGGCTATGTAAGTTCGGCAAACGAATACACCGACAAAGCTGCCGAATACTATAAAAAAGCACTTGAAAAAGTACATTCCGACAAAAACAAATTCAAAATATTGTACAATATCGGAGTTACCTATTTTAACCAAGGAGTAAAATTGTACAAAAACAATTATGAAGACCGGGAAGCATTCCAAACGGCATTCCGCAAATCCATAGAATATCTGGAACAAGCCCGCCACCTGGAACCCAAAAACAAAAGAATACTAAATATGCTTATGAAAGCATACCAGATGACGGATCAAACGGAAAAGGCCGAAGAAATTTCAAAATTACTTTATTAAAAATCAAACATTTAAAAAACAACACGGGAAATTACCCCTAAAAAATCCATAAAACTTATTGCCGGATAAAAAAAGAATGTTACCTTTGCACTCGCCAAAATTGATACACACAAGGTCTGATATATAGTGCGGAGTAAGATTAGGTTGGTTGGGTAGCTCAGCCGGTAGAGCATCTGCCTTTTAAGCAGAGGGTCCCGGGTTCGAATCCCGGCCCAATC
>CAYMVE010000218.1:0-2284 GCA_964393715.1 uncultured Bacteroidales bacterium
GGGCGGCCTTTTTTGTTGGCAATCAATCAATAGTAGCCTTTACCTTCTTGAAACTTTGGGGACATATCCAACCGGAAAATTTTTTCTAAATTGTTTCCTCTAATAAAATTTTTTTACTATAATTGCAATTGCAGATGCATAATTTCAAAAAGACAAAAATATGAAAAAATTATTTTTATTATCAGCCTTTTTTATTATTTTAGGGGGGTAGTGCACAAGTTTACCAAAACAAATTATTAGGTCTCCCTGCAGGAAATGTTATTAATTTTAACCAAATACCTGTAACCATTAAAAGTTTACCGACACATCCTTATGTAATACAAAATGGATATGATTATGTTGGGGCAGTTGCTGGAGACACAATGAATCCTTTTGACGAAGATTTTTTATGGTATTGTTTTAATGACGATTACAATAACAATATGCCAGATCACTCCAACTTGTTTACCCAATACAGAGGGCAGTATCCCAAATTTTGCCAAACCGTTGTAACCGATAAATACGGAAACCTGAGGTTTTTTATTGTAGATAACAATATATACAATTCGCAAGGAATTTCTTTTGTGGACAACAATGCATCCAATCATGACAATTCGGGCGACCCTTACGCTTATTTGCTAAATGCCGGATATGCCAACAGTTATAAAAATACTGCCGTTTCGGATACCAACACAAAAGTTTACTATGCTAATAAAGAAATAAACCGTTTTATTAAATATCCAGAGGATTTGATTTTCCACAACAAAGTTATTGTGGTGCCGTTTCCGGACAATTGCAATAAATTTCATCTGTTTTTTATGGTACAACAAAACCGAAACGGTCACTCATTGCCTGTTTATCCTGCTGTTTTCCATCGTACTATGGAGATTTTGGACAATAACCATGTATTTTTATCTGTTCCGGAAGTTTTATTGGATAAAAATAGTACAGGAAATTCGTTTATTTGTAACGAAAATGACAGAGTACAGATGACAATTACCGATTATCGTCCGGATCAAGGAAATTATTTATTGTTTGTACGATTCTGGAGAAAACTGTATATCTATACTGTGGATAATTCCGAAGATATTACGGAAACACCTAAAGAATATATTATTGAAAAAGGTATGGGAATATCAGGAGGCGATTTACAGACGGAAATGGCATTTACACCTATACAAGAAGGAAGTGAAAAATACTATTTGATTGTGTTGCCTAGCGATGATTCTCCAAGTTATCGGTTGCTGAAAATACATTATAACTTTGCAGATATTGTAGGTGATACTACTAATTTCAACAATGATTCCATTGTATATGCAGACGGTACACCAACTCTGTTTTTTAGAATTACAAACGAGATAACTTATCATTTACCTGTGGGATTGGAATTTTCAAATAACGGGAAATATTTATACTTTACCTATAAAAATCAACATTCTTTGTCTTATGTGAACATGGAAGCCTTGCTGAACGAATGGAACGGAGATGCTTATTACGACAGCGGAGAAGTAGCGCCTTATATTGATACGATAATGAGTGGTGGAAATGCTGTTTCGTATAGCCTATCACAAATAGAACTCGGAGACGATAACCAGCTTTATTACATATCAAGTGAAGATTCGGGGCATTTGTCCGTTTTTACCAATCCTGACAACCCCTTGCAAAGCACATGGATAAACGATCCTTTTCCACAACATCATGGCATATACAAAGCGTTTGACTTTACGGCCGGGTATAACTTATCCGTTACAACTGATGGGTTTCAGCAATATGCTTTTCCGTTTCAAGTAGATCACGGACAACAAGTACGATTAATAACGGAAAATTGTTGTTCTGTAGGTACCGTACCCGTTCCGGTACTTGCCAATGACGGTGTGCCGGAAGTTTGGACACCCGATAACAATCCGCTGGATATATACAATGATACGGTAGCCGCCTTTGATGCCGATTTAATTATTCCGGAAAACAAAACTTTAACCATTCGTAACATGACCTTAAAATTTACTGCCGGACATGGTGTTGTCGTTACGCAAAACAATCAGGCAGGCGGGAAATTGATTTTGGACCATACTACCGTAACCAATGTTTGCAACCAACTTTGGCGGGGTATTACCGTACAAGGAAATTCCAACATTCCTCAATTCCCATTGTCGAATCAAGGTGCTGTTCGGTTACAAAATAATGCCACCATAAAAAACGCCGAAACGGGAATTACGGTAAAAAACGGTGCTTTTATACAAGCAACCCGTTCTACATTTCTTAACAATATCTACGATGTGGTAATGATGCCTTATCACGACCCCGA
>CAYMVE010000219.1:0-2229 GCA_964393715.1 uncultured Bacteroidales bacterium
GTGCCGCATTTTCGCAAATAACTTTTCAACAGCGGTACGGCATAGGAAACACTTTTGAGTTCTTTGCATCTGCTTTGCAAACTCCCGATGAAGGGTATTTATTGACAGGTACGGGGTTAGGTATCGGATATTTTGAAATAGATGTGGTAAAAGTTGATACTGCAGGTATTGTTGAGTGGGCTAAGAACTATCATAGTGGCAGTTTTCTTTTACCATATTCTGACCAATATGGTGTAGCAAAAATGATCCCGACTTCTGATGGAAATTATGTGCTGTGTGGAGTTCGGGAAGGGAATTTCTTTTTGATGAAAATAGATGTTTCCGGGAATATTATTTGGGTTAAAGATTACAATAAAGCTGGCGGAGATACATTATTATCGGTAAAACAAGCAAGTGACGGAGGATTTATTGCCGTAGGACAAACCCGTTTATCTGCCAATGATTCGTTGGATGCATATATCTTAAAAACAGATGCTTATGGAAATTACCAGTGGGGTGCTGTGTGGTCTAATAGTAGTGTAAACTCAAATGATATTTTGTATGATGTGGAAGAAGACCCAGGAAACGGATATATGGCAGTTGGCTATGTGTCCGAAGTGTTTAACAGTGGAAATGATACAACTACGGATATTCTAATTCTTAAAACAGATTTAAATGGGAATTTTTTATGGGCAAAAACTATTGGAGAGGATGCCGATAATGATGTGGGCAAATTCATATACAGAGACGGCTCCAATTTCTATGTAACGGGCAATACGGAAAAAAATGCAGTTGGAACGGATGTGGTTTTTATTAAAATGAACAACTCGGGAACTGTTTTATCCTCACATTCCTACAATTACGGTTTGGCGGATATGGGGAATAAAATCATTAAAAAGTCAAACGGAGATTTTGTTATATTTGGCACCGATATAGCCAGTTACAACATTTTTCAGCTTACGGTAAACAGTAACGGTACTTTTATTTCGGGGTACGATTATACCGGTGGTTACAGTTTTGCTCTTGGTGTGGATGCTCAACAAACACAAGACGGCGGACTTATGTTAGCCACTACCGGTGTTGATTATTCTTTTTATTTAATAAAGACGGATCCTTCCGGTAGTAGCGGATGTTACGAAAATGCCCTTTCGCTGGGAACAACAACCTTAGGATTTACGGTTGAAAACATAACCGGAAGTTATTCCTCGGGTGGGACAGGAGGTTCACCTTCCGTAAGCGTTGACAATTTTGATATAGATACCACCGTAGTTGATTGTGCCCATATTCCTTGCGATACTCCGGTGGTTTCCATTTCTCCGGTTGACCCGCAAATTTGTTCCGGTGAATCTCAAACTTTAACGGCAAGTGGTTCTAATAATTCCGGAAGTTGTGATTCTTATTCTTGGAATACTGGTGCAACTACTGCATCAATAACGGTTTCGCCTGCTACACAAACGACCTATACGGTTACCGGTTATGTGGGGGCTTGTCCGAGCAATCCTGTTTCGGTAACGGTATATGTTAATCCTACTCCTTCGCCTTCCATATCCGGAGATGTTTCGGTATGCGAAAATAGCACCAATGTTGTTTATTCTACTCCCAATAATTCCGGAAATACATATTCTTGGACGGTTTCCGGAGGAACTATTGTTTCCGGTCAAAATACCAATTCCATTACCGTTAATTGGGGAACAGCCGGTTCCGGTAGCGTAAGTGTTGAAGAAACAAATCCCGGTACGGGTTGTTCGGGTACCGATGTTGTAAATGTGACAATAAATTCTTTGCCTACTGCTACTGCTTCCGCTAATTCTCCCGTTTGTGAAGGTGCTACTTTGACTTTGAGCGGAGGCCCCAACGGTATGACTTCTTATGCTTGGAGTGGTCCTAACGGATTTACGAGTAGTGAACAAAATCCGACGGTTAGTAATTCTGCTACGCAGGCAATGTCCGGAACTTATACTTTGACGGTAACCGATGCCAACGGATGTACCAATACCGCTTCTACCACTGTAACGGTACATGCTCAGCCTGCCGCAACCGCAAGTAGTAATTCCCCTACTTGCGAAGGCTTCCCACTGTCACTTATCGGAGGACCCAACAGTATGGCTACTTACGCCTGGTCTGGCCCCAACGGATTTACGAGTAATGAGCAAAATCCTACTGTTGCCGATTCTGCCACACAGCTAATGTCCGGGACTTATACTTTGACGGTAACCGATGCCAACGGATGTACCAATACCGCTTCTACCA
>CAYMVE010000220.1:0-2217 GCA_964393715.1 uncultured Bacteroidales bacterium
GAAGCACTTATCTTCTTTTGTGCTTTTTCCAAAAAGGAAATAGCGGATTTTATTTTGTTTGTCCTAAGAAAAGATTTTCCCAACAAATAATTTACATTTGCATTATTCTTTTCCGATTTATAAATTTTATCCAAAAGAGGGATGGCATCTTTATAATCATGAATAGAAATCAGTCTTATGCTTTCTCGTAACAATTGCTTATCTCCGGATGTTAATTCTTGTGCTCTAAGCACTGTTGGCAAAATCGTAAAGACAATCAAAAAAAACAGCATTGTATTTTGTACCCTCTTCATGTTTTTACAAAAATTTATTTATGTTTACAATGAAAGTTGTTGGATATCCGAGTTTTCTAACTTTTTTCAGTTCTTTTCGCGCAGCCTCCATTGATTTAAACCTACCATAAACGTATTTAAATTTTCCGTCAATACCGATATATTCCTTTACGCCTTTTATATTTTTAAAATGTATGAGTTTTATATGTTTTGCCGAAGAAGCCAATTGAATGGTATATTTAAAATCTTTTCCTTTTCTTACATAGCGATCGTACTTCACAATAAAAGCATCGGTATACCCTTTGGCAATAAGTTCTTTAAGAAGTTTTTTAGCATTTTCACGCCCTTTGACTTTGCCGTATGTATATCTGTATATTCCATCTTCTCCAAGAAACTCTCTGATTTTCTTAGTATCCAAATTTTTGAATATTGATAAATCCACAGGTTTGGTAAGTGCTTTAATTTGTACCGTATAATCTGTTTTGTCAGCATCTTTTATTTCTGTAATCAAAGCTTCGTCTGCGGCCTCCGTATTTTGACTTCCGGACTGATAACGCTGCATATTGTTCAATTCCGCAATATTTTTTATTTGTGCATCTTTGTATCCGTTATCCACGGCATCGTTAAGTAATTTCAAAGCTTTGGATTTTTCTTTATAAAATCCTGCTGTATAATAGTACAGGGAGTCAATTTTCATTTCGTTAATCTTAACGGAATCTATTTCCGAGAGATTCATCCTTTTATCGGATTTCGCAAGTAATACTGTATATTCCTCATGCTTACCTCTAGAACCAAATCGCTGATATTTAAGATTTTCCGGAACATATATTTCCTGCTTAACAATAATATTCGGATCGGATTTTATAATCTTTATTTCCACTCTTCTATTCAGTTGGCGACCTTCCGGATTGTCACTTCCATCTGGATTTTCGTTTATAGCTATCGGCTGCTCTTCTCCCATTCCTTTTGCTACGAATCTTTCGGGACTAATGCCTTTCGAAACAAGGTAATCCACTACTGCTCTCGCTCTCTTTTCTGACAATTTCTTGTTAAACTCTTTACTTCCCCACGAATCCGTGTGCCCTATGACCTCAACATATAAGCTTGGATTATCTTTCATTAATTGGTACAATTTTTCTATTTCTACCAAAGCATCATGTCTCAAATCATATTTGCCGTAATCAAACAAAATACTTTTGATAACATAATATTGTCCTTTTGAAACTTCTATAGGAACAAGTTCTACATTTATAACTATTTCGCTCCGGGTATAAATTTCCGGAATAAACAAAATTTTGTTCTCTTCTTTGTAACCTTTTCCGTGGTAGATAAGTTCGTAAGAACCTGCATTCAGTAGGGTTTCGTAAGAACCATCGGTTTTATTTACTTCTATCGTTTTAACAGTATCATTCGACAGGGTATCAACCACATACACAGCCAAATCTTCAGGATATTCCGGATTATTATCTTGAAGCGTTATCACCCCCTTAACTACAATCTCTGTCATTTGATTTTCCGGAGGAGTAATCTTCAAAGCATAAATATCGTTTTCGTCTGCCCCTTCAATATCCCTTTCATTACTATTCAAAGCAAAAAATGCATATTCTCCGTTTTTCTTAGGTAAATAGAAAAGATCGTTCCCCACCGTACTTATCGGATATCCCAAATTCAGCGGCGTTGTCCAGCGACCATTATCCAGTTTCTTAGAGTGAAACACATCGAATCCCCCCATGCTGTAATGTCCTTGGGAACTGAAATACAAAGTTTTACCATCATTTAGAATAAAAGGTGTTTCTTCATCATATTTGGTATTGATTGTTTTTCCCAAGTTGATAGCCGGCCCCCAATCTCCATCATCTTCACGATAAGATACATAAATATCCAAGCCGCCATACCCGCCGGGTCTGTCACTCGTAAAATACAAAGCTTTGCCGTCGGCACTAAT
>CAYMVE010000221.1:0-2205 GCA_964393715.1 uncultured Bacteroidales bacterium
ATCAACCACAAATCCGCAAATTCGGCTTTGTAGCGTTTGATGTCTCTGCCTCGCAGAATGGGTTTTATGATTTCTGCGGATTTTGGGTCTTTTTTTATTAGTTCGTCTTTGGTTTTGCCGTCTATGATAAAGGCTTCGTTGTAGCCGGTTAATACGCCACGATAAATGGAAATATCCCAATCTTTTAGCGGTGTGCCTACTTTTTCTATGCGTTCTTTTATTTTCTGTTCCTTGGGCGAGAGTATTATCCAACTGTCTTCGGAAAGTTGGGAGAGTGTTACAAAATCTTTGTTTTGGAGTTCATCTATTGAATGGTTTATGGTAATGGCTTTGAGTTGTATTTTTTGCGGTTTTTTATTTTGTATAAGCAAAATGTTGGTATCTACGGTAGCAGAGGAAAAAATACCTGGTCCCAAATCTATTAAAAGTAAGGGATTTTTTTGAGTAAAAAACTTTCGCAAAGACTTGCCATACCCAGCCCGCATCCATTTGTTGGAAGTAATATAGGTCAAAATACCTTCATTGTGTAATATTTCAAGTCCTTTTTCATAAAACAGTGCGTAAATATCGCCGGTGCGTTCAAAGGTTTCAAAACCCATATTTTTATAAAGGTCGGCATATTTTCGTTTGTCGTCGAGTGCTTTTTGCAGTTGAATATACGGTGGATTGCCAATTACCACATCAAAGCCGCCTTTTTCATTAAAGACTTCGGAAAAATTGATTTTAAAATCAAAATCAACTTTATAACCAAGAGTTCTTCCTGTATTTACAAATAAATCATGAATCTTCTTGTCAATTTTCTTTTTGAGTTTTCTTTTTTCATCTTTGTCTGTTAATGAAAAATACCTATCTTTTAACTCTTCTATATACCTTAATCCTTGTGGTGTATATGGATAACCAATTAGCGAATTACCCCTTACGATTTTATATTCCAAGTTTGGGAGCGGGTCTATGCGGTGTATATTGCTTTCGTCCACTACCATGGAGAGCCAAAGGCGTAGTTTGGTAATTTCTACGGCACCTGCATCTATATCTACTCCGTAAATGGAGTTTTGTATGGCATTGGCTTTGAAAAAGTAGGAAGTTCTATTCCCCTCTTGTAGAGGGGTGTCCCGTAAGGGACGGGGTGTTTCATTCCCCTCTTTCAGAGGAGTATATGAGTGTGACGAAGAGGGGATGTTCATATTCCCCTCTTTCAGAGGGGGGGCACCTAGTGGCGGGGTGTTCCCTTTAAGCTTCAAACAATACCTTTCCAATTCAAGCAACACTGAATTCAAATCCTGTTTTACCCTTTTATCCTCAAAATGTATAACATTTAATCCCAAACTTTTTAAATATTCTTCTCTTTTGGCATCATACTCTTCTTTAAAGTTATGAGTGGACCCATCAATTTCTACCACCAAGTCAAGCACAGGACAATAAAAATCAACGATATAATTGCCAATAATTTTTTGACGATGAAAATCCAATCCGAGAAATTTTTTGTTTTTTATTTGTTGCCACAAAAGGACTTCGGATAGATTGCCTGCTTTTCGTAATTCTTTGGCTCTTTCTTTTAGTTTTGGGTTGTAGGGGAGGTGTTTGTACTTTTGAAACACCCCGTCAGACTTCGTCTGCCACCCCTCTTTCAGAGGGGAATTTATAAAAGGGGTTAATAAATTTCTTAACTTTACAATTTCGTGCATTATGCCTACGGGAAAAGCACCTGAACCTACTGCTGGGTCGCAAATCTTTATATTTTCAAGGGCTTTGTCTATGGCATTGGCATTGTTGCGAATGCTTTCGGGTATTTGGTGCTTGTTGTTGCTCTCTTTCAGTTTGCCGGTTTCTATGGCAATATCTCTGTCTATTATTTGTTCGCCAAAATGAATAAAAATTTCCAAATCGGTTTTCCATTTATCCAAATTGGAAATTCCCAAGCTGGAAGCTTGAGACACTAAAAAATAAAGTAAACTTTGTTGTGCCATATAATGCACAATTTCCCGGGGCGTGTAAAAAGCCCCTTTGCTTTTGCGTTCTTTTACTTCCAACATTCGCTCGAATACTTTACCCAGCATTTCGGGGTCAATAGCAACTTCTTTTTCGAGGGGTTCGTCCTCTTTTACGGTAAAGTTATACAGGTCAAAAACATCAAGAATACCGTTGCCTTCTTCGTCATCATTGCTTTTGTTGGAAAAAAGTTCGTTAGGAATAATTATATCGGTC
>CAYMVE010000222.1:0-2175 GCA_964393715.1 uncultured Bacteroidales bacterium
GATTTGATTATTGTTTTTAACGGAGAAATATACAATTTCAGAGAACTTAAACAAGAGTTTTTGGAAGATGTTGATTTCATTACAACTTCCGATACCGAGGTTATTTTGGAAATGTATAGAAAATTCAAAGAACAATGTTTGGACTTTTTTATCGGGATGTTTTCTTTTGCAATTTATGATAAAAAGAACAATACACTTTTTGCCGCAAGAGATCATTTTGGCATTAAACCGTTTTTCTATTCAAGAACTTCGGAAGGGTTTGCTTTTGCTTCGGAGCTAAAGACGCTTACCCAAATACCGGGGTTTAAGAAGGAAATCAATATAAAATCGTTGGTAAGCAGTTTGAACTATTTATGGATACCCGAACCTGAAACAATATTTAAAAACATTCATAAATTGCCTCCTGCCCATTATTTGAAAATTGATAAATCATTACGGATTGAAATTCGCAGGTACTGGACCATAGAAGAAAACATGGACAATAGAAGCGAAACGGAAATAACTTCTCATTTGAAAATGATTCTGGAAGAAAGTATAAAAAGACATATGACGGCAGATGTGCCGGTAAGCTCTTTTCTAAGCGGAGGATTAGATTCTTCTTTGATTGCCGTAATGAGCCAAAAAATAGCCCCTAACCTTTCTACCTATACAATTGCTACGGAAAAGAAAGACAAGAAAATAGAAAGCATGCCCAGCGATGAAAAATATGCGAAATTATTAGCCGACAAGTATAACTTCAATCATCATGAAATTACCATAAACGCAAATATAATTAACGATCTTCCATTCATGGTGAAAATGTTGGATGAACCGATTGGTGACCCGGCTGCAATAAATACTTATTTAATTTGCAAGAGCGCAAAAGAAAATGGCGAAAAAGTGCTATTGTCAGGAATGGGTGCCGATGAAATTTTCTTTGGTTACAGAAGAATGAAAGCTACTTTAATGGCCCAAAAGTACAAGAAAATTCCACTTCCTCTTAGAAAATTATTGGAAACAATCATTTTAAACATGCCGGTAAGACTATTGGGCAAAGGTCTTCGTATAATAAGATGGTCCAAAAAATTTATTAGCTTTGCCAATTTGCCGTTAAGTGAGGCTTATCGCATGAGTTATTCTTATTATTCTCCACAAGAATTAAAATCGTTGATGCAAAATAAATACAATCGGCAGGTAGATGAAATTATTGAAAACCACGAGAAAATTTTCATGTCTAAATATAAGGGAGATACGATCAACCAAATGTGCCATACCGATATTAACATGTTTATGGTAGGACTGAATTTGACCTATACCGATAGGGCTTCGATGGCAGCATCCGTTGAGGTGAGAGTGCCTTTCATTGATAAAAAAGTTATTGAGTATGCTATGAAAATTCCCGGTAAGTTCAAATTCAAGCACAAAGATTCCAAATACATTCTGAAAAAAGTAGCGGAAAATTATTTACCTTCGAAAATAATATATCGGCCCAAAGCTTCTTTTGGTGCACCGATACGCTCATGGATATCAAACGATTTGAAAGATATGGTTGATGATTTATTGTCGGTGGACAATATAAAAAAAAGAGGTCTATTTGACCCTCTGTTTATAAAAGATTTAATAAAACGAGATAGGGAAGGGGTTGAAGACAATGCTTATAAAATTTTTCAATTGCTGACTATTGAATTATGGTTTAGAGAATACATAGACAAGTAAGTTATGAAACAACTGACACAAAAATTGGGGTCCGGTGAAATGGAAGTGCAAGAGGTGCCGGCGCCACAACTTGGAAAAGGAATGATACTGGTACAAAATTACTATTCACTTATAAGTCCCGGTACCGAAGGGGCAACCGTACGAGCGGCTCGAAAAAGCCTGATAGGCAAAGCCAAAGAACGCCCACAACAGGTAAAGCAAGTAATAGAAGTATTCAAACAACAAGGTCCCGTGCAAACTTACCGTGCAGTGAAGAAAAAACTGGATGCTTATTCCCCTCTTGGATATAGCAGTGCGGGAATTGTTGTGGCGGTTGCCGAAGATGTTGCCGGATTTGCAGTTGGAGATAAAGTGGCATGTGCCGGCGTAGGATATGCCAACCATGCAGAACTTATTGCCGTTCCCGTAAATTTAGCCGTAAAATTGGATAACCAAGCAGACTTAAAACACGCCAGCTACAATACCCTCGGAGCAATAGCA
>CAYMVE010000223.1:0-2162 GCA_964393715.1 uncultured Bacteroidales bacterium
TCATAAAACTGCACCTTACGGAGTTTTAACGGGCGTGAAACATCATGGATTTTTAAACGAAAAAATCACTTTTTCTCTACAAAAACTATTCTTGCAAAGCTCTCAAATTTATATGCATAAAAAAAGAGGCTGCCTTTCCAGAAACAGCCTCTTTTTTGAGGTATCTACCTATACTTTTACTCCTCGGCAATCACCTTGGCCAGAGCAATAGACATAAGTTTACTCTTTTCGCTATCAGCTCTGGAAGTCAACACAATAGGAACTCTTGCCCCCATAATAACCGCTGCGGAAATAGAACCTCCGAGAAAATTCATAGTCTTATACATGATATTGCCGGCTTCTATATCGGGAGCCACAAGGATATCGGCATCACCGGCCACCTCGCTAACAATACCTTTTGTCTTTGCCGCTGCTTCGGATATGGCATTGTCCAAAGCCAAAGGCCCGTCAATGACACAACCTTTGATTTGTTTGCGTTTGTTCATGGCAGCCAATAATGCAGCATCTGTGGTAGCCGGCATTTTGGGATTCACCGTTTCCACAGCCGTAAGCAATGCCACTTTGGGGGTTTCAATACCCAATTTATGAAAGACCTCCACAGCATTGTTTATAATATTGATTTTTTCGTTAAGGTCAGGGGCAATATTCATTGCAGCATCGGTAAGCCCTAACAATTTGTGATAACTTTTGTTTTCAAATATGGCAACATGGCTCATAGTCATATTTTTCCTTATTCCTTTTTCTTTATCCAATACGGCTTTTAGCAAAGTACTTGTTCCCACCAAACCTTTCATCAGAAAATCGGCTTTGCCTTCCCTTACAAATTTTACCGCTAACTTGGAGGCCAATTGGGGATCGGGTTCTTTTATTTTTTCACATTCACTAATGTCGAATTGAATTTCTTTGGCTATTGCATTTATCTTTTCCGTATCACCAATAAAAATAGGGATAATCAGTTTTTCATTTACCGCAGCCTTTACCGCTTCCAATACATGCTTGTCTTCTGCAGCAGCAATTACCAGTTTTCTTTCCGGCTTTTGTTTGGCAACTTTTAATATGTCCGTTAACTTTTTAAACATAACAAATCAATTTTCTCCATTCGGGTTGTGAAATTAGTAAAAAAAACTCTAATAGACAGGATAAACGGTTAATTATTTTTTCTTTCCGGCTTGGTTGGCAGTTATGGCTATCATGTTTACAATATCATCTACCGAACAACCGCGAGACAAGTCGTTGATAGGAGCAGCCATTCCTTGCAATACCGGTCCTATTGCCTCGGCTTTGGCCATTCTTTGTACCAGTTTGTAGGATATGTTACCTGACTGCAAATCGGGGAATACCAATACATTGGCTTTGCCGGCCACGGGACTTCCCGGAGCTTTCTTTTGTCCTATGGATTCTATAATAGCCGCATCGGCTTGCAATTCTCCGTCAATTATAAGTTCCGGTTTGGTTTCACGGACAATTTGAGTAGCATGAGCCACTTTGTCCACCATAGGATGCGAGGCACTGCCTTTGGTAGAAAAACTTAACATCGCAATGCGAGGTTCTATTCCTGCAAGGGCTTGAGCTGTTTCCGCCGTTGCCATGGCTATTTCGGCCAATTGTTTTTCGTCAGGATCGGGATGAACGGCACAATCGGCAAAAAACATGATTCCGTCATCACCGAATTTTTTGTCCGGAAGTATCATCATAAAGGCTCCGGACACAACCGATATACCGGGTTTGGTTTTTACAATCTGAAAAGCGGGACGCAAAACATTTGCGGTCGCATTCATAGCCCCGGCCACCTCACCGTCTGCATCTCCGTTTTTAATCATCATCACCGCATAATACAAAGGATCGGAGATAAGTTTGGCTGCATCTTCCCGGGTAAGCCCTTTTTTCTTTCGTATTTCCACCAGTTTTTCAACATACCAGTCTCTTTCCGGTGAGGTTTCCGGGTCGATAACAGTGGCTCCATCGATGTTAATGCCCAGTTTGGCGGCTTTGTTTTTTACTGAGGTTTCATTACCCAGCAAGATTATTTTTGCCAAATGTTTTTCCAATGCTATGGCAGCGGCTTTAAGGGTTCTTTCTTCGGTGCCTTCGGGCAAAACTATTCTGTTTTGCAATTTTACGGCATTTTCGTGTATTTTGTTGAGAATTTCCATAATATAAAA
>CAYMVE010000224.1:0-2073 GCA_964393715.1 uncultured Bacteroidales bacterium
CCCGAAGGAAATGGATTGCTTCATTTGTTTATCCAACATACATCCGCAGCACTCACACTGAATGAAAATGCCGACCCGTCCGTAAGGACTGACATGGAGCATTTCATAGATGAGCTGATTCCCGAAAACATCCCGTATTTTACACACACGGCAGAGGGAACCGACGACATGCCTTCGCATATAAAATCATCTCTGTTGGGCACTTCCTTGACGATTCCCATAACCAACGGAAGATTGAATTTGGGCACTTGGCAAGGCATTTATTTGTACGAATTCCGGCGATACCATAAAAGCAGAAAAATTGTTGCGACCATCATTTATTAAACTCTTTTACAACAAATACTGCCTCTATCCCCAAAAGGCAAATACTTATGTGAGAAAGTAGATAGGAATGAAAAACCAAGGTTGGTAAGAAAAAAGAACAACTTAAATCCTATTATTCCGGCAATCCGGTTTCTTCGGATACAATCCATTGCTCCGCTTCGTCAACATCTTTGAAAAAATCAAATGTTACAAGTCCGCTGTCTTCTGACAATTGTCTAACATGTTCCTCATAAATTTTGTCTGTAACAATATTAGCCGCTTTAATCATTCCGTTGTTTTTGGCAAAATCCATCAATTCACGGTGTATGCTTTGCACTTCTTCACTTTGAGGCGGATATTCCGATATATCCGCAATCACATACCAAGGTTCGCCAGAAACAATCAATGGTTCAACGGTTTTCTTAAACTCACTGCGATATTTTAAAGCAATATCCAGATCCCAAACTCCTTTTACCGTTATAAAAAGAATATTTTTATAGAAATCTGCAACAATATCAAAATATTTTTCACTCATTCATTATGTATATTTTTCAAAATCAAATCACAAAAGCACTTCTCTTTTGTATTTACTAATTACGACAAATCTAATTAAAAATTCAATAGTATGAAAAAAATATCTTCTTTTACATAATAAAAACAACAGTTCTTGGAATTTTTCCGGATAAAAAGTCTGTTTGATATTAGCAAGTGATTCTTTTACCTTAATCCCAAAGTAACAAAAAGTCAGAAAGATCTGTACAATATACAATTGACTTTTGTATCTAGTCCTTCTCGCTTATCCATTGCTCGGCTTCATCTATATTCTTGAAAAAAGCATAATTTTTCAAACCACTTTTTTCCGACAAATATTTTATATGCCCCCTATATGTTTTGTTGCTAACGATATTGGCAGCCTTTTGCAACCCGTTATTTTTAGCAAAATCCACAAGCTCCCGATGTATCGCTCTAACATCCTCATTTTGAGGGGGATATTCGGATACATCTATAATTACATACCATGGTTCGCCCGATTGAACCCAAGGCGCTACAATTTTTTTTAATTCTTTCTGGTACTGCTTGGCCGTTTCAATGTCCCACACACCCCTTATGGTTACAAACAGAATACTTCTATAAAAATCGGCAATTATTTCGTAATACTTATTAGCAACCATATTCATTCTTTTGGGTTCTGAAATATAAACCATTTTGTGCAATAAAAAAAATTTTTGTTAAAAAAACCAATCCGCTTCATTAAGTAAACGGTTATCCGAAAAAAATCTTTATTTTTGTTTATGTTTTATGTCTCAAAACCGAAATTTTTAAATTTTAGTAATGAATCAAAAACTAATACCATACATAAGAAACAATAAAATTACCCAATCACGACTAAATGGTAAAATTCGCGACGAAAAAGATCGAAAACTACCCAAAAGAAACGCTTTTGTTCTATTGAAAAAATATGCCAAAGACTTCTTCACCAAAGGTCTGCAACCGCGTATGATAGCCCTTTCGGGATTAAGAGGGGTTGGAAAAACAACGCTCACTTGGCAAACTGCAGATTATGTTTACAAAAATCACACGACACAAATTTATTTTATCAGCATTGACGACATTAACCGCCTGAATGCCAATTTGTATGATGTTTTCAATGCTTTGGAAACAGTACTTGGCTGTTCTTTAAATGATTTGAACAAAAAAATAATGCTGATTTTCGATGAAGTGCACGAAGCCGAAAATTGGCAAAAAGACCTTAAAATACTTTACGAAAGA
>CAYMVE010000225.1:0-2050 GCA_964393715.1 uncultured Bacteroidales bacterium
AAGCGATTTTTTTACCGTCGGGCCTGAATACGATGTTGAATTCGCTTTCCGGTGTGGAGGTCAACCGGGTAAAATAATTGCCGTTGACATCTACGGTGTAAATGTCCGTATTGCCTTTGTTGGCTGCAATATCATAATATTTTACGCCGAATACAATTAAATTGCCGTCCGGGGATACATCCATTTCCGTAATTCTGCCGAACGACCATAGTACTTCCGGTGTCATCAGGTCGCTTTTCAATTCGGGCATTTTTGCCGAAACGGAATCTTGCGGATGTGTTTCTTTTTTGTGGGTTCTTACATCCGGAAATTCACAAGATGATAGCATGATAGCTATTGCCGGTAACAAAAGAAAAATTTTTTTCATAACATTTATTAAATTGCAAAAATTCCTTACAAATCTACACGAAATAGGTGAAACTTTGCTATGACAAAGCCCAAAAATTTGCGAAATTTAATGGGGTAGTAATATAGGTTTATTTTACTTCGTAAACCAATTTGACTGTAATTGATGCCGTTTTTTCTTTTGATGTGGTGTTAAATGTACCGCCCCAAGAATAGTCTTCGTCGGAGTACTGACCGGTTATTTGGAAAACACCCATTCTGGCGGAAATGAGGTGTCCCAGTTGTGCACCGGAATTGGTAGCGATTTTTTCCGCTCTTTTTTTGGCATCTTCGGTAGCTTTTTCAATAAGGTTAAGTTTAAGGCCTGCCAGTTTTGTATAATAATATTGAGGTGGGTCGGAATAGAAATTAACGCCTTCATTGATAAGCTCGGTGACTTCCCGTGAAATTTTTTCTACCAAATCTACTTGATGCGAGGTTATTTTTACATTTTGTGTGAGCTTGTATCCATCGAATTCTTGTCCGGTGTATTTCCCCAAATCGTTGTAGGAGTCACGATATAAGGTTGTGGTGGTTACGGCGCTGAAAATTATTTCTTTACTTGGAATTCCTTTTTGTGTAAAATAGTTTAGGATTTTTTTTCTGTCTTTGGCAAGCATTGCGTAAGCTTCTTGCATATTGTAACTTTTCCTTGAAAAACTACCAGACCAAACTATAAGATCCGATGTAAAATTGACTTCACCCAGACCTTTTACAGATAAGGTGCCTTGTGGATTTTTTCTGTTTACATACGATGTGCCGAGGATGTAGGAGGCACCCAATATGGCTATAGCATAAACAAGTGATGTGAGATTTTTCATAGGATTTTTTTTCAAAATTATATAAAAAAGTTATGTGATGAAGTATTGCATGGTATTTTTTCATAAAGAAACTGAAAAAAATTCCCAAAGGTGCGGTGTGCTGGTTTTTTATGGTTGTTTATCTTTTTCTTTTAATTTGTTTTTGTTGACATGTAATCAAAAAAATATACGATATAAATGTGTGGTATTTTATTTATGATTACATTTGCATTGTTGAATGTTTGTTTATTTATGGAAAAAAAGCAGGAAAGTACGGGAAATGAATTTTTTCAATGGGATAAAGCTTGTGAAACCGGAATTGCCAAAATTGATGTGCAACATAGGGTCATTGTAAAAATATTGAACGACCTCTACGATATTGTAATTGGAGATAAGGAAGAGGAAAAAATGAAGGATATTATTCATGAACTGGTACAATATACGATTTATCATTTTGGAGAGGAAGAGAAATTGTTTAAAAAATATGGTTTTCCGTTGGAAAAAGAACATAAAGAGGAACATCAGAAATTTATAAATAAGGTGAAAGAATCCGTAAGGTTGGTTGAAGAAGACAAAGGAATGGTTGCTTTAGAATTGATAACCTTCCTTAAAGATTGGCTTACTGAGCATATAATGATTACCGATGGTAAATATGCGGAATATTTTAAGCAGAAAAATATTATTGTCGAATGAAAAAAATTTTCTTTCTCCTTTTTTTACTTTTTGCTGTTAGTGGATACCCTCAGGTGGAATACAAAAAAATAGACAGCCTTCGAAGGGTGGCTTTTCATGCTGATGAGGATACCAGTAGGATAAAAGCTTTTTCCAAATTATCGGAGATTTATATAAATATTAACAGGGACTCT
>CAYMVE010000226.1:0-2026 GCA_964393715.1 uncultured Bacteroidales bacterium
TCTTGCTCTTGCGAATTGCGAATTGCGAATTGCGAATTGCGAATTGCGAATTGCGAATTTTCATAATCATAATTTTTAGCATACAAATTTCGGAAAAGTTTTTGAAGCGGAAAAATTTTTTGAAAGATTATTGGCGGGCAAAAAAATTAATTTGGTTTGTTTATCAAAAATTGTTTATCTTTGTATGTTACAAAATTCAATGCCATGAAACACATAATCTTAACACTATCGGCTCTCCTTTGTACACTGGCAGCCAAGCCCCAAACCGTTATTGAAATGATGTTTCCGGAAGATGCCAACCTTATCTTATTGGAAGTAAACAATCCCGATTCCGCCGATATCGTTGTATATAAAACCAAAGACAAAAAACAAGCGGAACAATGGGATCTAATGTGGAAGTTCAAAAAATGGGGTTTTTCCAATTTTTCCGTTTATATCACCAAATCACCCGACGACACGCTACTTTACGACAAGGAAACCGGTATCCGATATCCGATAAACGGCAGAGTTTATTTCACCAATAATCCGGACGAAAGAGGCTATAAAAATCCGAACTTCCACCTTGAAGGTGTATTTAGAAAAGTAAAAACCGTAAAAAAAGATGCAACAAAAGATGAGGACAAAAAACAAAATTAGCAGTATTCCGGTTTTCGTATTTCTAACGACTATACTCGTAACCATTTTATATTCATGCGTAACCACACCCAAACCCAAAGTATTGGAAGAACGAGATCCGATAGTAAAAAAACTGGAAGAAAAAGATTCCATACGCATCGTAAAACCCGCCCGGCACCTTAAAAACAAAAAAGAGCAGGCAACCAATAATAATTAGTAACTTTGCCGGCAAACTTTTCATAACATAAATATGCAAAACGAATTTGAAATCGTTGCCAAAACTTTCCAAGGATTAGAAGATATACTTAGAAACGAAGTAAAGCAACTCGGAATAACAAAAGTAGAAAAAAGGACCAGAAGCGTAAAATTCAAAGGAGATTGGAAAACCGTATATAAAGCCAATCTCCACCTTCGTACTGCCGTCAAAATACTTGTAAAAATCGGAAGAGCACAAGTTACCAATGCCAATCAATTGTATAACGCTGTCAAAAAAATAAATTGGAGTCGCTACATCTCCCTACACCAGACTTTTTCCATAGAAACTATCGGCTATACGCCTTTTTTCAAAAACACCATGTTCATCAATCAAAAAGCAAAAGACGCCATAGCCGACCAATTCAGAGAAAAATACAACCTAAGACCGTCCATAGAAAAACACAATCCCGATTTGCCTATCACTCTGCAATTCAACAAAGCCAAAATGAACATCTACTTGAACACTTCCGGCGCTCCCCTATTCAAGCGGGGATACAAAAAAGAAAGAACCGTAAAAGCCCCTCTCAACGAAATATTGGCTGCCGCTATCCTTCAAATAAGCAAGTGGGACAAAAATTCTCCCTTGATAGACCCTATGTGTGGTTCCGGCACCATCCCGATAGAAGCGGCTCTATACGCATACAATATCCCGTCCAACTTTTACAGAATAGATTTTGCCTTCAAGAATTGGAAAAATTTCGATATGGATCTATGGACATCCATAAGAGATGAACTAAGTTTCAGAACATTTAACGAAAGAAAAGACAAAAAAATAATTTACGGTTCCGACATCTCAGAAGAAGCCGTCGTCATAGCCCAACAAAACGCTTCGTCATATTATAATCTGGCAAGGTATATTGACTTTAAAGTAGCAGACTTTTTCGACTTAAAACCGGAATTTGACAAGGCAACGGTAATTTTTAATCCACCGTACGGAATCAGACTGAGCATAAAAGACCGGAATACATTTTATCGGGCCATAGGCAACAAAATCAAAAAAGACTTAGTCAATTATGATGTATGGATATATACCATGGAAGATTCCGGTATCAAAAACATAGGACTCAAACCTTTGGATAAAATAAATTTGGATAATGCAAACCTAAAAGCATTTTTATACCATTTCAAATACGAGGGCAAATGAAAAAACTATACA
>CAYMVE010000227.1:0-2016 GCA_964393715.1 uncultured Bacteroidales bacterium
CGATATGGCTTCAATGTCGGGGTGTGGGGCATTGGCATAAATAAGAATGTTTTGGGTAGCGTCTATTACATCTATTTTAACGGTTTGTACATTGTTTGATGTGTTTTTTTCGTTTTTCAGCGGTTTCAGTTGAATGCTGTAAGTGTGTATGCCTTTTCCCGATGGTGTCAGGTTGATTTTTACCTTTTTCAGGAAGTTTTTCCCGGTGATTTTTATTTTTTTGGTTAATAAGGTTTTGTTGGATTCTTTTATTGCTAATATGGCTACGGAATCTTTGCAGCGTGTGGCTCTGACAGTAATTTCAAAAGGGGCTGAACTGCCGGACAGAATGATGTTGTTGTATTCTACATCGTCTATTTTGATATCCGGATGCAGTGTGGTGTCGCCGATTAGCAAAGTGTGTATCTTGAATTTTGCGGGGAAGTTGGTATATAGCGGATTTTCTCCGTTGTTGATGATGCCGTCGGAGGCAATTACCATGAGTTTTACATTTTCGTTTTTGTAAGCAGTGTTTACGAATGAAAAGAGTTTGGACAGGTTGGTAATTTTTTCACTGAAATCTATGATACCGTTTTCTTTCGGTAAGTTGCCGAAGGTTACGGTTCTGACTTCGGCATTTTTTTGTTGGGTCAGGGTTGCGACAAATTGTTTCAAGGTTTCGTTATAGGTTTTGACAAACGAAGAGTCGCGAGGGGCTGCTACGGATTCGGAATTGTCCTGAGCCAATATGATTACTGGTTTTATGATTTCTTCGTTAGGGATTTTTACAGAAGGTTCAAATAGTAAAAAAACGAGAATGAAAATAGCTAAAAAGCGTAATATTCCGGCTGTTATTCTTTGTTTGTGCGAGAGTAAAGCGTTGGTTTTGTCGGTGAAATAATACATCACGAAGCTAACCGATGTGGCGGCGGCGAAAGAAAGCAATAGTGCGTAAGGTAGCGGTATGGTTGTATATATTGTCATCTCGGATTGGAATTATAAGTGTTTATAACGGTTTCAATATGTTGTAGCAATTCGTCTTTTCCTTGTTTTTTTACGGCGGATACTTTGAAATATTGTGGAGGAGCTTCCCAATATTCCGATAAAGCTTGTAGAAAATCTCTAATGTTTTTTTCTATTTGCCGTTGCTTTTCTTTATCGGTTTTAGTGAAAATTATTCCGCATGGTATCCTGTTGGCTCCCAGTAGATTAATTATTTCAATGTCTATTTTTTGCGGGGGGATGCTACTATCCACCAAGACGAATACTTCGGCCAATTGTGCACGGTTTTTTACATAATCCGTTATGCGGTTTTCCCATTTTTTGCGTTCTTCTTTGCTGAATTTGGCATAGCCATATCCGGGCAAATCTACAAAATGAAAGCGATCGTTTATCAGAAAAAAACTGAAAGTTCTGGTTTTTCCGGGCTTGGATGATGTTTTTGCCAGCTGTTTTCTTCCTGTTAGGAAGTTTAGCAAGGTGGATTTGCCCACATTAGACCTTCCTATAAAGGCAAATTCCGGAATTTTGCTTTTGGGTAAATCTTGCAGCTTGACAAAACTGGCTTTGTATTCCGCTTTGTCAATTTTCATGACTAGTAATTTTTTTGTTGTTGGTATAAATTTCTAGTATTTCGGTGGCTTGGTCCTTGACCGGTTCTATGGAATAGAAAGGTATGGCGGCAGGTACCAATACGGTTTCGCCTTTTCTTATCCGTTCGGTTTTATTGTTCCATGTTATTACAAAATCGTCATCAATGGCCATGTATATGACAAAAGTATCGTATTCGTTGAAGTCTCGTATGGTTTCTTTGGTTAGTTTCAAATAGTTTACGGAAAAATAGGGGGAGTTTACCACTTTGTTTGGGGTGTTCATTTCTTTGGAATAGGAAGTTTTGTAAGATGAGAAATAGGTGTATTCTATGGCGTCCAAAGCCCATTCCGTATGCAATTCTCTGGGTTGTCCGTCCATTCCTTTTCGTTCCCAGTCGTACAAGCGATAGGTAATATCCGAAGTTTGTTGAATTTCCGCTACCAA
>CAYMVE010000228.1:0-1986 GCA_964393715.1 uncultured Bacteroidales bacterium
CCCAATTTGCATCGCATCTCCGCCATTATCATGAATATTATTTTTCAAAGCCCATACATATTCAGAATAAGCAGCTGGTAATATTCCATGATAATCGTTTTCCACAGCTGAACTATCATCTCCACAGTCATGAATATTATTATTAAAAATGACAATATTCGTAGTTTTTTGGGAACTAGATACACCTCTCGTTGAAAAAACGCTGCCAAACCCCTTATGATATTGCCCATCACAAGAAGCTTCATTTTGGCGAAAAATCATAAATTGTGCATTGTGTTTTTTATTGCCAATATTAACGCTAACTTTACCATCTGATTCTTTATACTTAAAAAATATGTTTTCAAAAAAAACATATTGACCAGTGATATCAATCCTCCCCCTCAGAACTGGTCGTTCATTTGATGAAGGACCACGAAACCAACAAGGATGTTCCCTTGAGCAATTAAAATCTAAATTAAAACGCTTGGACCCAGATGTTATTTCATAGGGTCCACCGTGAATTTCTATATATGACCCTGCGGCGTACGTTGACATTGGAATTGTGCAACGCGGATTATCCGGGAAGCCATATTGATTAGAATCAGAACAGTTTCCTGAATTATCAATATAGTAAAATCCAGCCTTTTCCGCCTCCGGCCACTCTTTAGGAAGGGCAGGAGAAGAGTCATCAATTGGATTAATATCCCCAAAGGAACCTGAAGGATTCGGGATGCCGATTGGAAAAGTATAAGCCATCGCCAAACCAGGCAAAAACATCATTGCAAAAAAAACGACAGCCACTATCTGATAATTCTCCTTTTTATTATGACAATTCCTGAGACTATTTTTCTGCATGTATTTACTCCTTTTTAAAATGACAAACTATCTTCGAGTTTAACTTGATAATTTAGATAACGCTGCAACGTCCATGCAACAATTGTACCAATATATTAACTCGCTAATGATTTAAAAACATCCCCCCATAAAGTACGCACGGATTGCAATTCACATCTTTTCGCAGCTAATCTCGAATGTTTTCCCATTTCGTTACGTAACCTATTGTTACTCAATAATTTATTATAATACGAAGCAAATTTTTCCGGTGTTCTATCTCTGACCAGATAACCACTCTCACCATGTTTTACCAGATCAGCTAAATCGCCGACATCAGAAACGATAGCAGGCAACTCGCACAGCATAGCCTCAATCAAGGCCAAGGACAAACCCTCTGAATCTGAAGTCAAAACAAATATCCTGGATCGTTGCAACCAGTATTCAACATTGCTTTGATGGCCTACAAATTTTATATTATTGGCCATCCCTAATTCCGAACTCAGTAGTTCCATTTGTTTTTTCAATGGCCCGTCACCAATAATAACAGCAGCAATGTCAGGTTTGCATTGAGCAATAATTTTAACGGATTTAACAAAAATATCGATTCGTTTCACCTCAGAAATACGACCAGTTATCACCAAATCAAAGGTCTTATCCTTAGGAACGGATCTAAAACGGTCACCATCTATCCCACCCGTAATTATTTGAATTTTCTCTCGAGCGACATAGCGGGAAAAATATTTAGCAGCGGTTTTACCTCTGACTACAACTAAATCAAAGAACGAGACTGCTTGTAATAATTGTGACTCAATCTTTGTATCGGGTTGCCCCAACGATTTAAAAATCTTATTTTCTGTAGAATATCCACCACCATCTACCTCGCGTATTCCTCCACCGCAGTTATATATTACCATCGCACCGACAAAACGAGCCAACAGCAATGCCACTAAGCCATTTAACAATAGATGAAAACCTCCAATTAATTCAGGTTTCCTCTGACAACCTACTTTAATGAAATTTAATAACCGGGCCGGAGTTGCACCGATTACGCGGATAAGTCGTTTTGATGGATAGATGACTTCAACATTTTCAATTTCTGGTATCTCATACGTAGATACAAGAATTATTTTTTCCAAACAATCTGCCCTGGAAAGTGGACGAAGGTGGGACATA
>CAYMVE010000229.1:0-1975 GCA_964393715.1 uncultured Bacteroidales bacterium
TGAAATTGCCAAGGTGATTGATAAATCGGTTGTTCACATCGTAATAGTATGATGAGTTAGGATTATTAAGTTCAATGTTAGGAGAAGAAACCGTTTGATAAAACCTTGCTTGCCCCTCTATAAGCCATTTCAGTTTAGCCTGCTCGGAAAGACTTGGATTGTTCTCCGGATAAAGGTAGGAGTTTTGCACCAAATGCAAAAACTCATGTGGGAGCGAAGTTTGAAGAACGTTTTCCTCATTACTATTGTAATTTATACCCGAAATACTTTCTAAAAACTGAACCAAATTGGTCGGAATCATAATAATTTGATTGACTCCTACAACCGTATTGGTAACCGTATCAACTGCCGGAAAACCTATGCCGGATATATCGGTTACATCAGTACCGTAACAAGCTGCTGCATCATTAGTAAAAGCCTGATTATTATGTATATAAATATCGATAATGTGGTCATCATCTACCATTTGCTTTTGTGGAGGGAAAAGAGGCGTTTCGTCCCCCCAAGCATCCTCCAATATGGTCTTTACTTGATCGACAAAATCATCCCGATGAGAAATACCGTAAGGATTCGCCGAAAAAAAGTCGTCAATGGAATGAATGCGTAATTTGTAATTAGCAGGCATAGAAGCAATTAATACGGATTCCAAATCGATATATGAAATAGAATCGGGAGTTTGGGCAGTACCATACTGCTGCCTAATTTCCAAACTATAAATTCCCTCCGAAAGACCTCCTAAATCTATTGCAGGCAACCAGATAGTACCGTTTGTATCGACCTGTCCGGCATTTAACCATGAACCGCTCGGATAATATTGGTGGTTATATACATCTTTTAAACGGTATTCAATAAGCACATTCGGATGTAAGTTACCGATCTTAATATAGGTAGCCAACTGGGAATTGTACCGTACAAAAGCATGTCTATTCGGTGTATAATCAGCATAGAGAGGATCAGGTTCGGTTACGGTAAAAACCAATGTGCGGGGATGGTCGCTGTTAGTGCTCTTGTATCCGAAATTTTTTGATTTCTTCCTTTTTTCTTTCTTTTCCAATAATCTGACGGCTTTGTAAAAATAAGAACTACCGGTAAGCGTATGACCGTTAGTTCTAAGCATTTGTAACGCCTCTTGTTTGGTAACCGGTAGTTTCTTAAAATTATACCATAAATAATGGTTAATATACATACCATGTCGGTATTTATCCATGTCCAAAAAATAAATCTTTCGTATAGTATCTTCTCGTAAAGGAATTTCAATGGTAAGATAATAAAAAATAAGTTTGTAGGTTCTACTGGTATCTCGAAAAACAATTTTTTGAGGTTCCGATATCTTATATGGTCCGGTAGCTTTGTAATAATCCTTTACCGCAAATTTGTAATAAATGTTGTTCAAAAGAACAAATTCTTTTGCCACTTCTTTCCAATGTTTGAGCAGATAGTCCAGTTTGCCTTTTCGGGCAGCGTATTCGTAGAGACCTTCTAACGAGGATATCTTGAATTTGTGTCGCTCCATAGCACAAACTGTATTAACGGGTTCCGATTCCGGCAATTTTTTGTCATTTATAAATTCAAAATGAATAAATTTTTGTCTTGAATAAAAACACACCCCAAAATCTTGTTCCGGAAAGACCTTTTGTAAGAAAGGATCGGAATATTCGCCGTGATAACGGTAAAAACGGTTCACAACAAAAGATTTTACCGGATACCGGTGTGTCCAATCATTCGGAATGTGAGAATTCAAAATAAAATCGGTATCGTTTTTGTGCTTTAACAGTTCAAGAGTTACATTCCGTAAAGAATCGAATCTAACATCGTCTTTCAAAAATTTAAAGTAAACCACACTATCGTCTTTAATCATACGAACAGCATGTTTGTAATAAATTATTCTTTGTCGTTTTAAAATACTATCTTGTTCTTGTTTGGTAAAATCTTTCCATATCATCATTATTTGTGCATGTCCACCCACTGCAACTAC
>CAYMVE010000230.1:0-1961 GCA_964393715.1 uncultured Bacteroidales bacterium
ATATGCCATTATATACGAATTTTACAAAAAAGGCAGCGCATTTAGGGCTTCTATAAGACACCTTCAAGAGTGGTTGAATTGTTCAAAGACAACCGCCATACATACTAAGAAGTCACTTGTAAAGAAAGGGCTAATAATAGAGACAGAAAGACAAGCAGGTAATGAATTTAATGTCGTATTGGCAAACTTAACAACAATAAAATCAAACTTACTATGATTTTACGCAACCACCTAAACGGGAAGTTCACCCAATTACCAAATGAAATGATTGAAGATTTGTCCATATCGCCTATGGCTTATCGAATAGCATCATATTTATTTTCTCGCCCTGATAAATGGGTAGTAAGGCGAAGCGATGTGATGGCAAAAATGGGAATAAAAGATACACATACTTTTGCGAAAAAACTAAAAGAGCTTGACAATGCAGGGTGGTGTAGAAAAATTAGGGCAAGAAAACAAGATGGTACTTTTGGTGATTATGAGTATCATTTATTTGCTGAAAAAACCCCAAAAGACCTAAGTGTGAAAAAACCCCACGTAGGAGAAAGACCTAAGTGTGAAAAAACCCCACGTAGGGAAAAACCCAACGTTGGTGCAACCCACACACTTAATAATACTGATACTAATATTAATACTAATATTAATATTAACACTGAGAAAAGCACTTCGCAATTTGAAGTGAAAAAAAATCTTTTAAAAATTTCTCCGCAAGATTCGATTGAAAATCGGATGGCGGCTTGGAAAATTTACAATTCCTTTTCGGAAACCGAAGATTTTAGAAACCAATGGGAATTTTTAGCCGACACAATCAAAACAAAAAAAGTTGCGCCAAAAAAAGTTTTGAAAGCATGGGTAACTGGTGCGGATTGGTACTTAGTCCGAAATATGCGAATAAACAAAATGAAAAACTGGATAGCGAAGGAGTCTCAGATTCAGGAATCCGCACCAAAAAAGATGCGAGATGATGATGCGCAAAAAGAAGCGCAAAAAATTGCAATAAAAAACTTGCTAAGTAATACTTAGGTACGTATCTTTGTAGCACGAAAAGAAAAAATGAAAGAATTATCCAAAATAAATATTCTGCCGACGACGCAATCCGAAAAAAAACGGGTTGAGTTGGTATCGGAATATCCGATTTGGCTAGCCGACCAGATGGCAGTTAATGACTGCTATTTGATACGGAATGAGCCAAAGGAGGAAGCTATGGTCAAGCTGCTGTTGATTATTCCATACATTGCCTTCATTTACGGGGTGCGAAAAAACATTGCGCCCGCAATCATGGAAGAAATAGCAATAGTCACTTACCGCAAGTTCAAAGACTTGTCAATCGGGACACCAATTGGCGAAGGCGAAAATCGTCGCTGGAAGAATTCGGATATAGTAGAGGCTTTCCGTATGTACAATGCGGGAGAGTTAGGAGACGATAAGGACGCAGAATTTTGGGGCGGTGAGATGACCGCAGCGGTTTGGATTAGAATTTTGGCGCAATATTCAAAGAAAAAGAAAAAGATACTTTTCGAGTACAGAAAAAAGGAGCTCACGAATGGGATTAAGGTATCGCCAGAAGAGACTGCCGAATTAAACGAAAAGGCAAAATTAGAATTTTTTGAAATGCTGCAAAAATATGATTCAGGTTCAATTCCTGAAAGCTATTATTTGATAGCGCAAAAATTGGAGCTGCTAAACCTGAATAAGGCGCAATATAACTACTACTATTCAAAAGCCGCTGCTCACATAGAGCAGCGAAATAAAAATATACTGTCAAAGGTAAATGCTGATGTTCGTATAGTTTTTGAGCGAAAAATGTCTGAAACTAGAAGTGAAGAGATAAAGGCAACTGCTAGGCAGTTTGTTTTAATTGATTTAAAAGAAAACAATATTTGGAATGAATGAGAAAGACATGATTTATTACCGTAGAATTTGTAACGTCATATTTTGTACGGGTGTGACAATTTCGGAGA
>CAYMVE010000231.1:0-1955 GCA_964393715.1 uncultured Bacteroidales bacterium
AACCTCAGAGTTTTTATTCAAACGAGTTACAAACAAGGACAGTTCCCCTTTGGAAAATTCAAACACTTCGCTAGATGCACTTTTTTTGATAAGTCCTATAATCTCATCCACAATCAATTTATCCGGACTAATCAAGTTATCGATGCCAAGACTTCTAAAATGTCTGATATTTTTGGTTTCTATGTATTCCAGATTATTTATTCGTGCAATAGATCTTTTGGCTCCTAATTTTTTGGCCAGCGATGCCGCAACCAAATTGATATGTTCGTAATGGGTAGCTGCTATAAAAATATCGGCATTTTTCACCTTGGCTTCTTCCAAGACCTGAAAAGAAGTAGCCGACCCCAAAATCGTAAGTACATCGTAATTGGAGTTAATATAATTCAGCCTTTCTTCATCAATATCGATTACAACAGTATCCTGTTTGTCATTGCTGAGAAACTCCGCCAAAAAGGTTCCTACTTCTCCGGCACCGGCTATAACTATTTTCATGTTTCTTATATTTTTGTATTGCAAAGGTATGAGATTTTTTTTGATGCTTGCGGAACAAACGGAATTTTATGGAATCTTGCGGAGGCAACCCTAAAAAACAAAATATTTGTAGTCCGAAACAGGAGGAAACACAAAAAGAAAAAACTAATTTTTATCGATACCAACGAAAATCCCGTTTCAGAACTTCTCACTGCTTCGCATAATAATTCAGTATTTCTACCGGATGCAAAGCCACTCTTTTCGTTGTATGGCCTATTTGTTCCCTGCAACTGGTTCCCGGAGCGGCTATTACGGTTTTCTCTTCCGGCGACGCCTCAATTTCGGGCACTACCGAAAGCCGGGCTATTTTCAACGACAATTCGTAGTGCTCTTTTTCGTATCCGAAAGAGCCGGCCATGCCGCAGCATCCGGATTTTATAAGTTTGACACGGGCGCCCGGTATCAATTTTAATATACGCTCAGTATATTTGGAGTCGGACAATACCTTTTGGTAGCAATGGGTATGCAAAACAATGTTTGTGGAAGCTTTTGTAAAATCTTCCTCCGAAATAGCTCCGTTTTGTGCTTCGTAATACAAAAATTCATCAATAGTAAAAGTGTTTGATTTTATTTTGCGGGCTTTTTCCATATCTGCCTCTTCCGCCAAATCAACATACTCGTCTCTCAGGGTAAGAATAGCCGAAGGCTCAATGCCTACAATCACATATCCCTGTTCTACAAAGGGGTACAAGTACTTTATGTTACGCTTCACCAAAGCCTTGGCTTTTCGTACAAATCCTTTGGACAAATAAGTACGCCCGCTGGTTATCGGTTGGGTAATCTGCGGAACATATCCGAGTTTTACAAGCAATTCCGAAGCGGCAATTCCTATATGTGCATCCAGATAATTGGTAAACTCGTCGGCAAACAGTAATACTTTTTTTCCGTTTCGTCCGTTTCCCCATCCACTGCTATGTCTTTTGTGCCACCTGAACCAAGTTACGGGACTAATAGTAGGCAGTGTTCTTTCTTCTGCAAAACCGGTCATCTTTTTTATCAGCGAAGAAAACAAACCGTTGCTTACCACAAAGTTGTACAGCGCCGGAAAACGAGAGGCTACCGACTGTATTTTCACGATGTTTGCAATAAGGATATTACGCAAAGGAGCATGGAACCTGTCATAGTACATTTGATACAAATCCGCTTTCATCTTGGTAATATCCACACCGGAAGGACACTCCGACTTGCACGACTTACACGAAAGGCAAAAGGACAATATGGCCACTATTTTCCGTAATTTTTCTTTGGTAAGCGGTCCGGATGTCAAGTATTCCCTTATGGTGTTTGCTCTGGCTCTGGTGGTGAAGTTTTCGTCGCCGGTAGCCATGTAGGTAGGGCACATGACCCCTCCGGAAACAATATTTTTGCGACAATCGGCACTACCGTTACACTTTTCCGCCGTATGAATGAGCGAACCGGTTTGC
>CAYMVE010000232.1:0-1876 GCA_964393715.1 uncultured Bacteroidales bacterium
GCGGGAATAGCTCAGTTGGTAGAGCACAACCTTGCCAAGGTTGGGGTCGCGGGTTCGAGTCCCGTTTCCCGCTCCAAATTTAAGTTTTGCATTCTTAAACCTGTGGAGGTATCCATGGGTTTTTTATTGCCCAGGTGGCGGAATTGGTAGACGCGCTGGACTTAAAATCCAGTGGCCGGTTACGGCCGTATCGGTTCGAGTCCGATCCCGGGCATTCATGTGACCCTCAATGTTTTGAGGGTTTTTTTATACGCCAAGGTTTTGCATTCTTTCCAATATGAGGATTAAAGCTGCACCAATCCCTATGCCGCTTAATACCAAATTCCAGCTTCGTTGCCGTATGGAAAAGAGTTGTTTTATATATCGGGAGATTATCAGTACGGCAAATACAACAATGAGTTGTCCTGTTTCTACGCCAAGATTGAATCCTAATAACGGTATGGCGATATGGTCCGATGATAGCATTACGCTTTTGAGTGTGGAGGAAAATCCCAGACCATGTACCAATCCAAATAACATGGCTACAAGGTATTTAATTCGGTATTTTACAGACCAAAAGCCTGCTTGTTCGTTTTCGTTGTAAAACAAATTTTCAAAACCTGTGACAAAAATCGTAATGGCAATAAATAGTTCAACAATTGAGGATTTAATACTTATTATATCGTAAACCGAAAGAAACAGGCTTAATGAATGACCAGCGGTAAATGCTGTAACCAAGGCTATGATTTTTTTCCATCCGGACAAACGATATACGCCGACCAACATGGCAATAAACAAAATATGGTCATAGGCTTCAATGTTTATGATGTGCTCTACTCCTAAACTGTAAAAAATACCGAACATCACAAAAAGAAAAAAGGGCGCTCAGGCCCTTCATTATTATTCTGCAAGAATTACAAGATATTTGGATACGCTCCAAAATTGGTCGGGATCTTTTATAATCAAAGCTTCCACATGACCTTTTTCGTTGGTTTTAAACTCATAACTCCCTGCCGGGTGGGTAGTTAGCAGTTTGGCTTTTTTAGACATTATGGTGATTTCTTTTACATCTCTAATGTCAATTGTTGTAAAATAATCTTTATTAAAGTCTTCTCTTAATTTGGCAATTCTTCCGATTCCTACAAAACCTCCGGTTTTGGTTATTACACCGTTTTTCAGCAATTCTTTTTTGGTGCCGATTACATAATAGGCTTTGTGTAATTCCGTATCTTGTTCGTTGATGGTTTCTTCTTTTTTGGCATTTTCAATAGAGAGGGAATCCACATTAGATTCTAATGCGTTGATTTGGATGTTCATTGCTTCCAGTTTTGATTTTAGCTCATTTATTTCGGCGTCTTTTTCCATGATTTGTTTTTCAAGGGTTGCAATGGTTTTTTTCAGAGCTTTGATTTTCAGTCCGGCGCCTCTTAGTCGTTTTTCCAGTTTTTTCAGCTTATCCTTATTTTCTTGTAGCAAATTGTAAATGGTTTGAATGTCCTGATTGATTTGATCTTTTACTTCCGGAGAATTTTCTGCGTTTATAGCATTGGTATTGATAATGTTTTCTTTGGCTTTTATAGCATTCAAATTGTCTTGAATATCCGAGAAAGCATTGAAAAACTCATCGACAATGCTGTCTCTTTCGTTGATAACTTGCATTAGGCTGTCTTGTTGGGCTTGCATTTGTTTTAATTCTTCCTCATGATTATTGCATGAGGAAAATAAAATGCTAATTGCAACAAGTGTCCATGTGAAAATTTTTTTCATGATACAGATGTTTTTATTGTTGGGCAAATATATTATGTTTTTGCCTTTTGCGGAAATAAAACTGATAAAAAGCGTATTTATTGTGTTTTGGATATAGAAAAGGAGCCTCGAAGGCTCCTCTGAAAGATTA
>CAYMVE010000233.1:0-1861 GCA_964393715.1 uncultured Bacteroidales bacterium
TTAACTTTGCTGTAGGAATTAATCATAGATGTTTCGAAATCTGTGGGAAGAAAACAAGTACAATTGTTTATTTGGATGCCGACATTGCAAAAGGTACAAAAAATATTAGCGGTAGTGGAATTAACTCTATTAATAATGACGATTGGGTGAGATTAAGTGAATATGATTTTCCGGTTAATGATTCTTTTGCACAGCACAGGATTGGGCAAATCACACAGCTCGAAAATATAAGTGGAAATAACGCTATTATGAAAGATGAAGCATCTAAAGATTATTCCGATACTTATTACAATCTTCGTTTGTGGAAAATAAAACCTATTCTAAATATAGGTATTGAAAATTTGAAAATTAACAGAAATGATAACGATGGTAATATATATGGTGATAATATAAAATTTTCTTATGCAGTTAATTGTTGGATTAAAGGAGTTGAATCAGAACAAACATGCCGGCATCATGTAAGTATAAATTTTTCTTCACACATATTGGTAAGCGGTTCATATTTTAATGAGGCACGTTATAAAGGTGATGGAGGTTCGGGCTATGGGGTTGAATTAAGTTACAGCACTACCAACTGTCTTGTTGAAAACAATATCTTTCGAAAATTACGCCATGCCATATTAGTTCAGGCAGGCGCTAATTGTAACGTATTTTCTTATAACTACTCCAGGGAGCAGGATTGGAACTATATTTGGCAAGGGCCCGATATATGCTTACATGGCAATTATCCTTTTGGAAATTTATTTGAACAAAATGTTGTTGGACAAATATCTGCAGACAATGCACATGGAACAAATGGGCCTTATAACGTTTTTCTAAGAAACTATGTAACTAATGACAAAACAAAGATTTATGCACCAATTTGGTTGTATGAAGCTCCAAATACAGCAGTACTTGGCAATGAAACATGGAGAGCAAATGGAAATCCTATTGATGAAGATGGTAGTACAACTTCGTTATCTATAGACATCTATGGCCATTTTGACGGTGCTGACAGGACACACTTGTACATGTCTTTTTACCCATCATACATTCGTTTAAATGCTTCAGCTTTAGGAGATGTATCCTATTATTATTCATCAAGGCCGTATTTTCTCAGTACTTCATATACATGGCCTTCTTTAGGTCCAAATTATATATCATCCTGCACTCAAAGTATTCCAGCGTATGATCGCTACGGAAATACAATAAAAACTTACAATTCAAATCCCACCCAATGGCCGCCGCAGCCTTTGGCCGTTACTATTTCCGGGCCTACACATTTAAACTATATGCAAAACGGGACATTTACGGCTAATCCTTCTCACGGCTCCGGCAGTTATACCAATTACCGCTGGTGGTGGCGCAACGACGACAGCGGCGGCGGACCGGATAAGTTTGTGTCTTCTCAAAACAGTAGCCCGGCGCCCATGTACGCGCCTCCGGGCGGAACGTGGTATATTTTAAGCGGACAAGAAGGAAATCAATCCATTACCATCGGCAAACCGGCCAGTTTTTCCTTAAAGTGTGAGGTAACTGACTCGCAGGGGCATACCGCGACCGATATACATTCTATTTCCGTTAGCCGTAGTTTCAATCTTAGCAAAAAAGGCGATGATGAAATTAAGCTTGTAAAAGAGAGCCTGCCGGAAAAATACGCGCTACTCGGCGCCTATCCCAACCCTTTTAATCCCAGTACAACCGTAAAATACGCTCTGCCTTCGGAATCAGACATTACGGTTTCGATTTTTAACCTCGCCGGTCAAAAGGTAAAAAGTTTTACCCTCTTTTCACAGCCTGCGGGTTTTCATACGGTTTTTTGGGACGGTAAAAACAATTTCGGCAATCAGGTTCCCAGCGGATTATACATTGTAAACTTTTC
>CAYMVE010000234.1:0-1853 GCA_964393715.1 uncultured Bacteroidales bacterium
CATTGTTTGTATTTTTTTGTTGTTCTACCATTTTGATAAAAATTTCGTTCATCGATGGCAATTTTTCGGAAAAAGCCACCAGCGTTCCGAACTTCATTAGCAATGTAAGCAATTCGTTATGAGTCGTTTGGGTGTCTGTAAGTTTGATTTTGA
The DNA here is from genome assembly GCA_964393715.1 of uncultured Bacteroidales bacterium. Taxonomy (GTDB): domain Bacteria; phylum Bacteroidota; class Bacteroidia; order Bacteroidales; family JALTDM01; genus JALTDM01. Next base: position 154 of record CAYMVE010000234.1, read on the forward strand.
GTTCCGTATAGCCGTTTTGTTGTTGGTAATCCAAAATAGTGTACCGATCGTTTTCCAGTTTTTCCTCCGGGATATTTTGATGGTATTTGACGATAAAAATATTTTCTTTGAACTGTTCTTTGACTTCGTTGATATGTCCGTCCAGAATTTTTCGGGATTTGTTGATAAGGGCAATATCTTCGCAAATTTCTTCTACGGATTCCATGTTGTGGGTAGAAAAAATAATAGTGGCTCCGTTTTTTTTCAGGTTTAGAATTTCTTGTTTGAGCATGTTGGCATTGATAGGGTCGAATCCGCTAAATGGTTCGTCAAATATCAGTATCTTGGGATTATGCAAAACGGTGATGATAAATTGCACTTTTTGTTGCATCCCCTTGGATAATTCTTCCACTTTTTTGTTCCACCAGTGCCGGATTTCAAATTTGTCGAACCAGTACTTGATTTGTTTTACCGCTTCGTGATAAGACAGTCCTTTCAATTGGGCAAGATAGACGGCTTGTTCGCCTACTTTCATTTTCCGGTACAAACCTCTTTCTTCGGGTAAATATCCGAAGTGTATGATGTCGTCGAAAGTGATGGGTTTGCCTTCCAGCAAAATTTCGCCGGAGTCCGCCATAAAAATCTGATTGATAATACGGATTAGTGTGGTCTTGCCGGCACCGTTGGGACCTAACAGTCCAAATACGGAACCTCTCCGGATGTTTATTGATACATTATCCAAAGCTCGGAATTCGCCGAAATATTTTGATACATTATTTATTTCCAGTATGTAGTCGCTCATTTTCACAGGTTATTTGGAGAGCAAAGTTAGGAAATATTTTGGCAATCCATGTAAATAAAAAGCATAGAAAAACTTCTTTTGACCGAGGTGAAAAATAATACCGATTCATTGGTAAATAAGTCGTAGCAGATTACGAATCAATAATGAAAACTGGTGTGTAACTTTTTATTCTTGACGGAAAAACGAGTTCGTTTTTTACAAAGCCGGTTTTTCAAAGGTTGCTCTGCCATTTTTTGTTTTACCTTTGCTTTTCAAACAAGCGACGGAATGGTTAAGGTTTGGGGAGATATCAAAGAAATAGGCACAAAAGTTCCGGTATGTATAACTGTCGGCACAATGGACGGGGTACATACCGGCCACAGGCAGATATTGGAACGGATGCGAACCGTATGCCGGCATGCATCCTGTAAAACTTTGCTGGTTACTTTTCAGCCGCACCCGCGTAAAGTAATAAGAAATGAACAAGTAGAATTGATTACGGAGTTTGAAGAAAAGGTTTCGCTTTTTAATTATTGGGATATGCCCGATTATGTTTTGGCTTTTCGGTTTACCAAGAATTTTGCGGCATTGTCTCCGTTGGAGTTTTTACAATTGTTAGCCTCCGGATTAGACATACGGTGTTTTGTGGTTGGGTATGACAACCATTTCGGAAAAAACAGGGAAGGGAATTACGAACTTTTGACAAGATTTTCTCAATCTAACAAGATAAACCTTCATCGGATAGAGGCGTTGGAGATAGATGGCAAACCCGTAAGTTCCACATTGATAAGGGTTTTGCTAAAAGAAGGACAAATACCCGAAGCCAATAAGAGGTTGGGGTACGATTATTTTGTGACGGGTAGGGTAACGGAAGGAAAAGGGTTGGGACGCACCATGGGGTTTCCTACGGCTAACCTAAGCATAAGCGAAGACAAATTGT
>CAYMVE010000235.1:0-1812 GCA_964393715.1 uncultured Bacteroidales bacterium
AAGATTACCGTGAGCTGAAACGATTTTTGAAAGAATTTGAATTTGACAAAGTGGGCGGCTTTACCTATTCGCATGAAGACCATACCCCAGCTTATGACAAGTATAACGATGAAGTTTCCGCTATTTCAAAGACCAAGAGATTGTCGGAGATTATGAAGATGCAATCGGAGATTGCTTTGAAGAAAAATGAGCGATACATCGGAAAAAAATTCGAAGTGCTTATTGAAGCGTACGAAGACGGGGTATATGTGGGAAGAACGGAATATGATTCGCCGGAGGTAGATAATGAAGTGCTGATTAAAAGTGTCAATGAATTGCGTGTAGGGTATTGGTACGATGTGGAGATTACCGGAGCTGGGAGTTACCATTTGGAAGGGGAAATCCAATAAATGTAGGCTCCGCATAGCCATGTCAAAAACATTGTTTGAGTTTTATTTTGATTTTCAATGGGTTTTATAAAAGGGTGAAAAAAATCAAAAAAAGTTGCAAAAAATGTATTGTAGTTTGAAAAAAAGCAGTATTTTTGCACCTGCGTTTTTTGAGATAGCAAATGTTATTTATCACGGCCCGTTCGTCTAGTGGCTAGGACGCCAGATTTTCATTCTGGTAGCAGGGGTTCGATTCCCCTACGGGCTGCTAAATTTTATTAATTATGGCGCATCATTTATCGGCAAAAAAGAGAATAAGACAAAGCGAAAAGAGAAGGCTTTATAATAGATATTATGCTAAAACCGCCAGAACTTTTATAAAAAGGTTCAGGGCATTGGATAACAAAGAAGAAGCCGAAAAGAAATTACCGGAAATGTACTCGATGATAGACAAGTTGGTAAGACGAGGTATTATTCATAAAAACAAAGCCGGTAATTTGAAGTCTAAACTGGCAATGAAAGTAAACAAGATGTAATTGCTTTTTTAACAAAATGAGATAGAAGCGGGTTTCCGAACGGGAATCCGCTTTTTTATTTTTATAAAAACTTACGACTTGTCCGATAAGCCCGATATTCCGTTTGAATAAATTGCAAAATATTTCGGGTTCTTAGCCAAACATACATGGTATGTACCTCGCTAATTTTTTGTACCTTTGCAAGTCAATTTTATTGAGACATAAAATAATTTAAGATATGGGACTTATAAACAAAATTCTGGGGAAGTTTGTTAAAACGAAATCCGAAAAAGATATTGCCGAACTGATGCCTTATGTAAAACTCATCAATGAAGAATACGAAAAATTGAAAAATCTTACCAATGATGAATTAAGGCAAAAAACTTGGGAAATAAAGAAAAACATTCAGGAATATTATGCTCCTACCGAGGCTGAAATTGAGAAATTGAAAGCTGAAGCAGAAAAAGAAGATATTCCTTATGAAAAGAGGGAAGAACTGTACGAACAAATAGAAAAACTGAAGAAAAAAGTAAATGAGCAGATAGAAGAAATATTGGATAAATACCTTGTGGAAGTATTTGCCATTGTAAAAGAAACGGCCAGAAGGTTTAAGGAAAACGATATTTTGGAAGTATCCGCTACCGATTTTGACAGAGCATTGGCAGTAAAGAAAGATTTTGTAGAGATTCGGGGCGATAAGGCAGTGTATAAGAACCGGTGGATGGCCGGGGGAAACGAGATTGTATGGGATATGGTGCATTATGATGTGCAGTTGATGGGCGGTATAGTGTTGCACCAAGGTAAGATTGCCGAAATGGCTACCGGAGAAGGTAAAACGCTGGTGGCCACCCTTCCTATATTCTTAAATGCTTTGGCTGGTAAAGGCGTTCATTTGGTTACTGTAAACGACTATTTGGCCAAACGGGATG
>CAYMVE010000236.1:0-1785 GCA_964393715.1 uncultured Bacteroidales bacterium
TGCAGGCTATTCATGATTTGTATCCGCAAAAAATGCGCTGGCGGGCCAAACATTTTGATCGTTTAGTCGGTTCGGATGATTTACGAATGGCAATTAGCGAAAACAAAAGTTTAAAGCCATTATTTATTACATGGAATAAAAAAATAAAAAAATTTAATCGATTAAGAAAGAAATATTTACTTTATTGAGGGGGCTTTCCCTTGTAGAATTCAAATCATTTTTTTTCAATATCAAAGATAGAATATTTTAATAAAATAAAAAAGAGCATTCTTCGAAGGAACGCTCGAAGAATGCTCTTTCTATAGAGGCAAGGTAGGTCCTTATTTAATAAATACGATCTTTTTTATCTTAGAAATAACGGATGCCTTACCCAAGGCCTTAAAACGTACATGTAGCAGATACTCACCGCTGGCTAACGATTTGCCTGTATCGGATGTACCATCCCAATAAATTTTAATTTTTTCTTTATTAACGGTTTTATTTGATAAAGTTTTTACTTTTTGTCCGGCAATATTGAAAATATTTATTATTAATTGACCGGGTTCTGCGGTTTCCAATGTTATTGTAACCCTGGGGTTGAAAGGATTGGGATATGCGCCAATCAAAAGAACTGTATGAGGCGATATTTGGTTCTGAGAACCAATTCCCGTTGGATAGATACCTTTTTCCAAAGAATCTATTGTAACGGGTACATTCGGCGTTTGTTCGTAATATGTCTTAAATTGATTGACTTCCGGGGTATCATATTGCAAAAGGTCTGCGACAAAACGGGGACTCAGACTTTGATATTTTAAATAAACATATAATTGATACATATCTTTTTTATTCACATTGCCAATACGATATATTACGGTATCAACTCCAGATCCATTGGCATTAAAATCAGGATCATTATTTGCCAAACCTATAATTTCCGTTGAATCATAGGCAACACCGTTTTTTATAAAGCCCTTAGGAGGAATGCGGTTATCTTTAATATAGCGGGCAGCCCGTAGCAATGTATATGTCACTTTTCCGTCTACGTCTTCCATGACAGATTGATAAATTTGAACCTGATCAGAGCTTTTGATAATCGCATAATGCGGTTCAAAATCTTCATCTAATCCTAAAATATCATTGGTGGTTGGGTTCCATGCTCCCGATTCAAATATTATTGTTCCTTGGGTATTTTGAAGACGCAAATCAATCCATGCTCTTCGGCTCGGATATCCGGTAGGGAATTTATGCCCTGTTTTATTTCTTACAGCAATTCTAATTTCAAGTGTATCATCCGTTACCCATTGATAATCGGCCTGTAATTCTGCAGATTGTTTTCGCAGAAAACGCAGTGTACGAGCTATCGTACTATCAAGGTGCGCGGCTGTTGCCGTAACACCAAGATCATTTGAATACTTTTTGAGCAAATTAAGCATATAAATGTTTGCTCCGGTAAAATCATGCCTGGCAAAGGGGCTTCGGGCTGTTGCTGTTGTCGGTTTGTTTGAAATCACAACCCCCTCCTCTAAAACCGGCATATGGCATGTTTGACACTGAATATTTTTCGAAGGATATATACTATTTTTCCATTCCTGATAAGGTGTTTGTTCTGGAGCCGTTCCCACAACATTACCATCGTTATCTACATAAGGTGTGAACAATGTATGGCATGTGGCGCATAATTCGGAATTTAATGTCTGGGAGCCGAACTGCGGTGTATAATTTACATTAACCTGCATGGGATTAGTAATCGGATTCTGAAATGGACCATAAATAATGCGATCATTTTCAATTTGATAATGGCCACTG
>CAYMVE010000237.1:0-1777 GCA_964393715.1 uncultured Bacteroidales bacterium
CTCCTTCTCCGTGATATTCTATCGACATATAGTTAGCGCCCGCAGAACCAATCATACCGATTATCCACAACGAAATATCTTTGGCATAAACCCCTTTGGGCAATTGACCGTGTAAGGTAACTTTCAAGGTTTCCGGCACCCGGAACCAAGTTTCACCTCTTCGCCAAATACCGGCAGCCTCCGTCCTGTCGATACCGGCCGCCATGGCATTGAAAGCTCCTGCAGTACAAGTATGACTGTCACTCCCCACTATTATCATACCCGGTTGGGCATGATACGACATTATTTGATGACATATCCCCCTACCGGCATCGTAAAACATCTTGATTCCCTGTTCCTTAACAAATTCGCGTACCCGCTGGTAATCCGTAGCCACTTTCGAATTGGTAGGTGGTGCATTATGATCCAAAACAATAAGCAGTTGGTCGGGATTAGCAACTTTTTCACCGCCCATTTTTTCAAAAGTCTTTCTTATACTGGCGGAATTATCATGACTCAAAACAATATCCGGTTTCTTAAATACAATACTTCCGGCCGGTGCTCCAAATATTTTTTCTACAAAAGTCTTTCCCATAATCGTTTGTTTTTTACATTTGACACAAAAATACAAAAATTAAATACAGTCGTATCAAATTTTCTTAAAATTAGGATCCAACTGACGTTTGTACAACATAATTGTATTTTCAAAACCATAATACAGGGCATCTGCAATTAAAGCGTGTCCAATAGAAACTTCGTCTAAAAAAGGAATATTCTCGTGCAAATATTTCAGGTTACGCAAATTCAAATCGTGTCCGGCATTGATGCCAAGTCCCGCATTTCTGGCTTCTTTGGCCGTAAGCACAAAGGGGCTTACGGCTTCTTCATACCTTCCTTCGTCGTACAACCTAGCATAAGGTTCCGTATAAAGTTCCACCCTGTCGGTGCCAACCTTAGCCGCATATTCTATGACTTCCGGTTCGGCATTTACAAAAATAGAAACCCTTATCCCGGCACTTTTCAGTCGCCCTATGACATCTTTCAAAAAATCAAAATGATTTTTCACATCCCAACCGTGGTCGGATGTAAGGGCATCCGGCGGATCCGGAACCAATGTAACCTGAGTAGGCACCACTTCCGTTACCAAATTAAGAAAGCGTTCCGACGGGTAGCCTTCAATGTTAAATTCCGTCCGAATCACCTTTTTCAAATCATACACATCCGCGTATTTAATATGCCTTTCGTCCGGTCTGGGATGTACAGTAATCCCGTCCGCACCGAATCTTTCTGCATTTATGGCAGCCTCTACTACATTGGGGACATTTCCGCCTCTCGCATTTCGCAAGGTCGCAATTTTATTGATATTAACACTTAATTTTGTCATACTCATTTATCTTTTTAGAAAAACAAATTAAATGGAAATTTCCGGAATAAATCTACCCATGCACAATTTTTATACATGTATTCTACAAACTCCAAAACAAAAAAAGCCGCCTCTACGGGCGGCTCTTGGCTTGATTTTATGCGAAACCACTCCTACAACTCAAATTTAATTCCTTGAGCCAAAGGCAATTCCGTGCTATAATTTACCGTATTGGTTTGGCGTCTCATGTAGCCTTTCCAAGCATCACTACCGGATTCACGACCACCTCCGGTATCTTTATCACCACCAAATGCTCCTCCTATTTCAGCTCCCGAAGTACCAATGTTCACATTGGCTATTCCGCAATCGGAACCTGCTGCCGACAAGAACATTTCGGCTTCTCTCAAATTAAGGGTAAATATAGCGGAAGACAAA
>CAYMVE010000238.1:0-1719 GCA_964393715.1 uncultured Bacteroidales bacterium
AAATCCATATCGTAAAACATTTAAAATTAAAACCATATACTCAATATAGAAAGTAGCCCCAAAATAAACACTACAACTCCGGAAACTTTATTGATCCAAAACAAACTTCTCAATTTTATTTTTTTGCGAAACATTCCCAAAAAGGTAGTGATGGATGTCCACCATGTTACGGCTCCGGCAAACACTCCTCCTATTACCAAAGAATATTTTACCGAAGACATTACATCAGGAGTAAATCCCATAGCAGCAAAAGAGGCGGCAAAAAACAATATGGTCAGTGGATTGGTTAAGGTAAGCATAAAAGCGGTAAGGTAATAATTAATATAATGCCGTCCGGAAACCGGTTTCCTGATTTGTGTTACGGGGTTGGTTCTATACATGAGGATTCCCACCACTGCCAAGATTATACCTCCTATTATTCTGAACCAGATATTTTCAACTTCGACATTGATGGCTGTGATACCGAATAGTGCAATGATCGAAAACATAATATCAGCCGTTGCTACCCCCAAACCGGATATCCATCCGAACATTCTTCCCTTGTTTAGCGTGCGTTGCACTACTAAGATACCCATAGGCCCTAATGGTGCGGAAACAATTATACCCAATAAAAATGTCTCGAAAAAAATATAGAGATAATTCATTTGGCCAAGGCTGATTTTATTTCAACATGCGGTTGAACAATTCATAAGTACGGCTTACAAAGGTAAGATGTATTTTTTTACGGACAGAGAGATTGATAGCGTTATTTTCCGCTGTAATGAATTTTTCATAGCCCAGTTTTGCGGCTTCGTGGATTCTATCGTTTAATTTTTTTACCGGTCTGATTTCTCCGGCAAGTCCGATTTCTCCGGCAAATACTATGCTGTCTTCCAACGGTTTGTCATAATAGGACGAAATAATAGCGGCAACTACTGCCAAATCAACAGCGGGGTCGTTTACCTTGATACCTCCGGCAATGTTCAGGAAAACATCTTTGTTGCCCAGTTTTAATTTGTTCCTTTTTTCCAATACGGCTAACAACATGCTTAATTTTTTGGGGTCATAGCCGGTTACTACCCTTTGCGGGCTACCATATACCGATGTGGTAACCAGTGCTTGTACTTCAATAAAGAAAATGCGAACCCCTTCGATAATAGCGGCAATGGCTATGCCGCTTTCTCCTTGCGATGTATTGGTCAAAAATTCCGAGGGATTTACCACTTCTCGCAAACCGTTTTCTTGCATTTCAAACACAGCAAGTTCCGAAGTGGCTCCAAACCGGTTTTTAAGCGGCCGGAGAATACGGTAGTGCAAATTCCTGTCACCCTCAAAATTAAACACGGCATCCACCATGTGTTCCAAAACCTTAGGACCTGCTACGGAGCCCTCTTTTGTAATATGACCTACCAATAGAAATGTTACATTATTTTCTTTGGCAAATTCAATGATTTTTTGTGCAGTAGCCTTTATTTGCGATACGCTACCGGGCAAAAAGTCGTTATCACTACTGTAGATAGTTTGAATAGAATCAATAATTACAATTTTTATAATTCGGTTTTGTATCAAATGTAATACGCTGTCAATATCTTTTTCGGTGGTAAATAAAGTATCCGAATCGGAAGCGGAAATGCGTTCCGCTCTCATTTTCAGTTGTGTAAGACTTTCTTCTCCGGACACATATAATACTTGTGAGTCGGATAAATTGAGAGCAATCTGAAGTAACAAAGTAGATTTTCC
>CAYMVE010000239.1:0-1692 GCA_964393715.1 uncultured Bacteroidales bacterium
CTGCTGCAATCCCCGGTGTTTGTGGATCTGCGTAATGTCTATGATCAGCAGACAATGAAAGAAAAAGGTTTTGTTTATGTAGGAGTGGGGCGGTAATTTATGTTGATATGTAATTTACTTTTAATGCTGAACGATTAATTTCCGTTCCAACGCACAGGTATATATGCAGTGAAGCGGGTGAAAAGAATAATTGAAAGGTTGTTTTCCTGGTGTATTTTGTATCAAATAGCTGTCGGCGGTTATCGTTATTACAAAAATACACAGGGGGTTCAATACTTGCCGAAGCACTTTATTTATTTTGGAAAAGGGGCCAGAATTTGTAATACTGTAGAAATTAATACTCCCGGGAGGATGTATGTTGGAGATGGAGTTTTTATCGGGCCTGATACTGTGATAAATGCTGTGGGTGGCGTTTATATAGGCAATTATTCCGGCTTGGGAAAGCGTTGCAATTTGTTTGCTGTTGAACATCGATATTATAAGGCTGATGCGATTCCAGTCGATAATGTACGAATAGTAAAACCTGTCTGGATAGAAGATTTTGTCTGGATTGGAGATAATGTGGCCATTCTTCCTGGAATACGGATTGGTGAAGGAGCTATTGTAGGGCTGGGAAGCGTTGTAACTCGGGATGTAAAACCGTTGTCAATAGTTATGGGCAATCCTGCTAAAATTATCGGTCACAGGAATAAGGAACATTTTGAGAAATGCAAGGCAGAGGGACGCATCCGGCCACCGGCTGAGCGGGTTACCAAATTGTGGATACCCCCGCTGACAAGGAGAAAGTATAGAGATTCTTTTGATATTTTTGGATTTGATCCTGATGTGGGCAGCTCAATATTTGTCGATACCCTTCGGAAATAATCATTATATTTTTTAATTGGTTTTAATATGAAGATTTTTGTCCATGTATTTGTCGCTGTTTGTTGTATTTTATTTTTTTGCAATTCGTACTGTTTGGGGAGCCAGGTGAACGGGAAATCTATTCAATATAAATCGATCGGAGATGTTCCAGTAAGCACATGGGAACAACTGGCTAAGAAAAAGATATTTTTTGGGCATCAATCAGTTGGTTTTGATATCATGAAAGGTGTCACTGAGTTGATGGCCAGTAATCATAATATTAAATTACATATATCTGAAAGCCTGGACATTGCAGATAGTTCATCCGGTATTTTTTTCCATTCCAGGATAGGTAAAAATTTCAATCCCATGTCAAAGACGAAGGATTTTTATAATATTATTACTAATAAAATAGGAAAAACGTTTGATATTGCCGGTTTTAAATTTTGTTTTGTTGATATTCAACTAGAAAATAAGAATAAAACTGTTCTGAAAGATTATTTTCATTCGATAGATGAAATAGAAAAACAATTTCCAAAATTAATCGTGATCCATTTCACCGTGCCGTTAATGTCTATTCGATTGAGTTGGAAGGATAGAGTAAAGAAGATTCTGGGAATGGCCATTGATGATAATTCCTTTGAAAATATTGCACGCAACAAATACAATAAGGCATTGAGAGCGCAATTAGGTAATCAAGAGCTGTTGTTTGATTTAGCCAAAGTTGAATCTACGTATCCTGATGGTTCCAGGTGTACTTTTATTCGAGATGGAAAAAGCTATTTTGCCATGGTTCCTGAATATACATATGATGGAGGTCATTTGGCCGAAATCGGCAGAAAGAGAGTG
>CAYMVE010000240.1:0-1608 GCA_964393715.1 uncultured Bacteroidales bacterium
CGTTACGAAAAAAGTAACAAAGCCATTGTTTTTGCTCCTACAGTTACCCTCAAAAGTTCACCGGACAAAGAAGGATTTGACCTGATGATAATTCACGAAGGTCTTAAAGTGGAACTCACGGACAGCCTGAACAACTGGTACGAAATAAAACTGCCCGACGGCAATAAAGGATGGACCGAGAAACAAAATGTGAAGATTATTTAACGAATCTGTTCCCCAATGCGGTTTTGTGCTCATGTTCCTAAACCTTTTATCTATGCCGGATGGATAATTATTATACTTACCGGTATTATTATGCACCAACCGCACATGCATAAAGACCTGATTAGTTTTCATGTATGGAGACAAACACAAACTCAAACGGTAATCAATAATTTTTACGAAGAGGATTTTAATATTTTGAATCCTCGTATCAACAATCGAGGAAATACCGACGGAATTTTCCGAATGGAGTTTCCCATTATGCAGTGGCTTATTGCCGGCATCTATAAAGTTACCGGCACCCACCATCCGGTATTAACAACCCGTATATGTATGCTGCTTACGGGATTCGGAACCTTGGCCGGCATGTATTTGCTCCTACTCATACTTTTTCAAAACCGCTTGGTAGCTTTGGCCGGCACATGGGCATTCCAGTTTTCCCCGGCATTCTATTATTATACCATCAACCCGCTTCCCGATAACTTTGCACTGGCAACCGGTGTCTGGGGATTGGCTCTTTTTTTTCTTTGGTTACAGAACTCCAAAAACATAGTTCTTTGGGGTTCCTATTTTTTGATAGCAATAGCTGCTTTGGCCAAACTTCCGTTTATTCTCTATTATTCCGTACCTTTCTCTGCTTGCCTGTACCGCCATTTTAAAACAAAACACAAATGCATCAGCCCGTTGCTTTCCATGCTGTTTTTTGCTGCATGGCCGCTTGCATGGTATGTGTCGGTTATCCCGCAATGGAACGGCAATATCATCGTCAAAGGAATGTTAGACTATCAAGGTAGCATAGTACAATTGTTGGATTATTACCAGCACAACCTAATCTCTACCCTGCCGGAACTTCTTATCAATTACGGCTCTTTGCCGTTTTTCTTAGTTGCTTTCTATTTTGCCGTTAAAAACCAAATATATCGGCATCCCTTCTTTTTATACTTGGGTGCCGGTGGTATAAGCCTTATTGCTTATTACCTGTTCGAGGCTAATGCCATAGCCAAGGTACATGATTATTATCTCTTTGTTTTTTATCCTTTTTTGTTTGCACTGGTTGCTTACGGTATCAAACAGTTATTATGCCGTTCGTCTCACAAAATATTTGCAATACTTTCCGTACTTTTATTGTCCGCGCTACCCCTAACCTGTCATTTGCGCATGAAAAACCGTTGGGATCCGACACATCCCGGATTCAATAAAGACCTTTATACATACAAAGCCCAATTACAAACAGCCGTACCGGATAGTGCTCTGGTGGTAGCAGGAAGCGACGAATCGGGTTATATCTTTTTGTATTATATTCATAAAAAAGGTTGGACTTTCGATAAGACTTTGTCGCCTGAGAAATTGGGAAATATGATAAAAAAAGGTGCCCGGTATCTCTATACCGATATGCCCGAAGAGTCA
>CAYMVE010000241.1:0-777 GCA_964393715.1 uncultured Bacteroidales bacterium
CAAAAGAGCCAATCCGATAATAATAGACACAAATAAACCTGCTCTGTTTCTTAATGTTTCAAGTACTGCCATTTTTCAAACTTTTTTCTGTTATTTTCGTCTTATTAAAAAACAAGTCGCTAAAATACTACAATTTTTCTATTTTGGGTTTATTGATTTTCAAAAAAATTAAAAATCCCCCAAGGTCTCAGGTAATTGCAACAAAGCTTTTTGGGTTTCTTCATCATTTGGTGCTTTACCGTGCCATTTGTAATTGTTTTCCATAAAGTCCACTCCCTTACCCATCACGGTTTTTAGCAAAATAAGCACCGGTTTTCCATTGTGCAATCTTCTTTGGGCTTCATTCAGGGTATAAATTACGGTTTCCATATCGTTACCATCCTTACATTCTATCACATCCCAACCAAAAGACTCCCATTTGGCTTTCAAATCGCCAAGCGACATTACCCTGTCCACCGGACCGTCAATTTGCTGTCCGTTATAATCAACAGCCGCCACAATGTTATCCACCTTATGATGTGCCGCAAACATAGCCGCTTCCCAAATATTGCCTTCCTGTAATTCTCCGTCCCCCATCAGTACATATACCGTTTTGTCGTCACCATTCAACTTTTTAGTCAGAGCAGCCCCTACTGCTGCCGACAGTCCTTGTCCCAACGAACCCGATGCAATTCTAATACCGGGCAATCCTTCTTCAGTTGTCGGATGTCCTTGCAATCGGCTATTTATTTTTCTAAAAGTGGCCAGCTCACTAATCTCAAAATATCCTACCCTTGC
>CAYMVE010000241.1:787-1554 GCA_964393715.1 uncultured Bacteroidales bacterium
ACACTATACCATAATGCGGACAAATGCCCGTTGGATAAAAAAAACAAATCTTCGCCTTTGCCGTCCATATCAAATACAGCTGGATTATATTCCATAAAATTATTGTACAATACGGTAAGGTAATCGGCAGCCCCCAAAGCACCTCCCGGATGCCCCGAGTTCACATTATGAATCATTCTTATGATGTCTCTTCTTACTTGTGTTGCAAAATCTTTCAGTTCATTTACAGTCTTCATATTTTTGTTTTTTTACAGGTTAAACAATTCCGTACTTAAATACTTCTCGCCTCTATCCGGAAAAATAACCACTATGGTTCCTTTATCAATATGTCTTGCGGTTTCAATGGCGGCAAGCATGGCCGCTCCGCTGCTCATTCCAACAAATATACCTTCTTTTTTTATAATCTCCCTGGCGGTCTCAAAAGCTTTTTCCGTAGCTACATCTATTTTTATATCAATCAGTTCCGGGTCGTATATGGCAGGAATTATGGCTTCTTCCAAATTTTTTAGTCCTTGTATGTAATGTCCTTTTTCAGGATGTGCACATACTATCTTTATGGACGGTTTGCTTTCTTTCAAGGCTTTACCTATTCCCATTATAGTCCCCGATGTACCGATAGCCGACACAAAATAATCTATTTCTCCGCCCGTCTGTTCCCAAATCTCTTGGGCAGTAGTTCTATAATGTGCCAACTTGTTATATTTATTGGAAAATTGATCGGTAGTAAAATATTTATCCGGATTTGCAGCAATCAATTTTTTCACTTT
>CAYMVE010000242.1:0-1516 GCA_964393715.1 uncultured Bacteroidales bacterium
TCCTCTCGTCAGTCTTGATAGGAGGCACCCAAAATCGTTCGTTTTGATACAAATCAAACTGAAAATCAACAAATTTCTTTATATCGGACTTAGTTTTAACTTCTTTTATTTCAACACTCATAATCAATTATTTTGCGTAAATGTAAATCTTTTTACAAGAAAAAATATTGTTACCATTCAATTAAGTCAAAATTTTACATGATACACCTAACCGGCAGGTTAGACAAAAAAGCGGAGAAATGCAAAACATTTCTCCGCACTCCTTGAATTAATAAATCCGTTTTTTATACTACGCTTTTTTTAATCCAATTAACCAATCCTTTGCTTTCTATAATCTCCAACAACTTGCCGGGAAGCGGTTCAAACTTATACACCTTATCATTCATATAAATTTCTCCCTTTGAAAAATCAATATCAATTGCATACCCGGGTTGATACTCTTCAACTACCTGAGGATGAACGATAAGTAACAACCCCTGATTGATAGAGGAACGGTAAAAAATTCTGTTTACGGACTTTACAATAACGGCCTTGATGCCTATATGAGCGAGCCCCACAGCCGGATGTTCCCGTGAACTTCCGCAGCCGAAATTTTCTCCCGCTACAATAACATCGCCTTTTCGGGCATTTTTTGCAAAGTTTACATCAAATCCCGCAAACAAATGAGGAATAATTGCTTCCGGATCGGAACTCAACACTTTGTAAGTAAGATTACCGGCAAACATTTGATCGGTATTCAAGTTATCCACATCTTTGTAATTCCACACACCGTTTATTCTTCGATTTTCATTTTCAGGAATTACTATCGTATCGCTTTGTTCCATCTTATAGGGAAAAACTTCCTTTTTATCCGGCAAGATTCCCCACATTTCACGCGGATCGGCAATATATCCCTTAGTGGCGGAATACGCCGCTACCGCTGGTGAAGCCAAATAAATATTGGCATTCTTGTTTCCCATACGGCCTAAAAAATTCCTGTTGGCCGTCGATATCACATTAAAACCGTCACCGGGTATTCCTTGACCGGTGCCCAAACACGGACCGCACGATGCGGTAAGCACATTTCCGCCGGCCTTCACAAAAATTTCTACGATTCCTTCTTTTATGGCTTGCAAATAAATTTCTTGCGAAGCAGGCGTAACGATCAACTGCACACCCTCTTTCACTTTTTGCCCTTTAAGAATGGCGGCAGCTTCCCTCAAATCTTCTATCCTACCGTTGGTACAAGTTCCGATAAACACTTCGTTTATCGGCGTGCCTACTACCTCACTCAAAGCTTTTACATTATCCACATGATGCGGAGCAGCCACTACCGGAAACAAATCATCAAGGTTCAATTCTATTTCTTTGGCATATTGGGCATCGGGATCCGCCCAAACACCATGCAATTCATCAACCGATACTCCATAAAATTCGGCCAACACTTCATCCGGTGGGAATACCGCATTTTTAGCCCCCATTTCAGAAGCAAGGTTGGCAATGGTCATTCTTTCGCTAATTCCCAACGACTTCACTC
>CAYMVE010000243.1:0-1514 GCA_964393715.1 uncultured Bacteroidales bacterium
CTAAGGTATAATTTCCTCTTCCGTCAAATTTATAATCAACGCCTTTGAAGTCTCTAACTCGCGGTAATGCTACCGATATCAGCCTGTCAAGGAATTCGTACATCATAGCTCCTCTCAGTGTAACTTTCACACCGATAGGCATTCCTCTACGCAATTTAAAGTTAGAGATATCTCTTTTGGAATAAGTAGGTACAGCCTTTTGTCCGGTTATGGCTGTCAGTTCCTCTACGGAAACTTCGATAAGTTTTTTGTCGAATACAGCTTGTCCTACACCGCGGTTCACTACTATCTTTTGCAAACGCGGCACTTGCATAATTGTCTTGTATCCGAACTCTTTCATCAAGCTCGGTACAATTTCTTTTACATATTTTTCCTTAAGTCTGGGAACATAATTTTTGGTATCCATCACTTAAGTTCCTCCCCTGATTTTTTTGCGTATCTTACTAATTTACCTTTATCGTTTACTTTTCTTCCGACTCTTGTCGGTTTTCCTGTTTTCGGATCAACGGGAAGCACATTGGAAATATGAATAGGTGCTTCTCTTTTGATAATCCCACCTTCGGGATATTCTTTATTGGGTTTGGTGTGTTTGTGTACAAAATTCACACCTTCCACAATCACTCTGTTTTTTTTCGGAAGAACTTCCAATACTTTGCCTTTGGTTCCTTTGTAGTTACCGGCAATCACTATTACTTCGTCTCCCTTCTTTACATGTAATTTCTTAGGCATTTTCTTAGATTTTAAAGTACTTCAGGTGCTAATGAAATAATTTTCATATATCGTTTATCCCTCAATTCACGAGGTACTGGACCGAATACACGGGTTCCTCTCATTTCACCTGCATTGTTTATAAGGATGCAAGCGTTATCGTCAAATCTGATATAAGAACCGTCTTTTCTGCGTATTTCTTTTTTGGTTCTAACCACTACGGCTTTTGTTACGGTGCCTTTTTTCATTCCACTTGACGGAATGGCAGACTTAACGGTTACGACAATAACATCTCCGACAGAGGCATATTTTTTACCGCTACCTCCCAATATTCCGATACACAGCACTTCTTTGGCACCGCTGTTATCTGCTACATTAAGTCTGGTTTCTCTCTGTATCATAATTATTTAACCTTTTCAATTATTTCAACTAAACGCCATCTTTTCAATTTGCTGAGCGGGCGTGTTTCCATTATTTTTACGATATCTCCTTCGCTACATTCGTTTTTTTCGTCGTGAGCGTAAAACTTTTTGGTCAGTTTAATAAACTTTCCATATTTTGGGTGCCTTTGTTTTCTTTCAACGGCAACTACAATTGTTTTATCCATCTTATTGCTCACAACTATGCCGATCCTTTCTTTCCTCAGATTTCTAATATTGTTTTCCATCAGAAATTATTTTTTATTTTTTACTTTCTTCCAGTTGTCTTCTTCTAAGTTCGGTTTTCAACCGGGCAATAGTTCTTCTCGTATTCCTTATTTCCAAAGGATTTTCCAACGGTGAAATAGCGTGATTCATTTTCATCTT